>JAGQPT010000463.1 GCA_020426575.1 Planctomycetales bacterium | reverse complement strand
GGGCGTGCGGACGGCGACTTCTGCCCAGATGTCGATCGTTCCAGACGCTCCACTGACGGCGTCGGTGAGCGACTCGGGACGGAAGAGGAAGTTGCCGTCCGCATCGACCGCAGTCGTGCCGACGAGGTTCGACGGGGCACGGGCCGTTTCGTCGTCGTAGAAGGTGACGACCATGTCCTCCACGTCGTCGTCGGCGTAGACCACGGTCCCGGTGAGCGTCGCGTCGACCGAGTTGTCCGCCGTCGCCCCGGTGTCGTTCAGCAACCCAAGCGTGACGGTAGGTGCGGTCTTGTCCCCCAAACTGGGCGTGAACTGGATCACATCCGCGGCGCTGTAGACAAAGTCGCCGTTTCCACTGTTTAGATCGGGGTCCCAAACGCGTGTGCTCAAGGCCAAGGTGTTCTGCGAGTCGAGATCCAGTCGGGTCCGCGATGGCGTGACCACAAACGTGGCGTAGCCGTCGACGCCGGGCACGAGTTCGACCTCTTGCACGGCGTCCGGCACGAACGACGAGTCGTAGCCGTAGTCGATCGCGATATCCACGTATTCGAGACCGTCGGGATTCGCGATCGTGCCGGTCAGCCGCTGGTCGGCCGTCGTGCCGGCGGTCGTGCCGGTATCGTGCAGCAGGCTGAGCGAACTGTCGACAATCTCGGGCGGTGTTGTGGTCACGACGTGGTCGATCATGACGGAGACGACGTGCACGACGCGCAGCATCGGATCGCCGTCGTCGCTGAGGCGCAGGACGATGTCGTACTCGCCCACGTCGGCCGCCGTCGTGTCCCAAGTGAACTCGTACTTCCCCGTCTGTTGATTGAGCGCTATGGTCGCGCCGGTTGGTGAGTCGGGCGCTAATGTGACGTGGACGCTGGTCGCCCCGCTACCGGGACTTGCCGTGAACGCAAACGCGATTGTGTCGCCTGCCACGCCGTCGACCGAGGAGGGTGGCGCGTTGGTGCTCGTGCCAAAAGTCGGCGCGCCCTGGGTTGGACCGCCAGGCTCAATAGCCGGCACACGCTTGACCAAGTGCACGGCGTCGGCATAGACGCGGCCGTCGGCGTCGTTGGACAACTCAACGACAATATCTTCACCACCCGCGACCGTGTAACCATCTTCAAGCCGCTGCCAGGACTGACCGCCGGCGTAGCGTCCTACCGGGTAGGCCGTCTGATTGACGAGGGTTGCCGATTCGGTGGTCGTACCGTGCGTGACGATGTAGGGCGCGTCAGTCGCGCCAATTTTCGGGTCGGCCGAACCGTCGACGTCCGACGGATCAGGCGTCCACGTGACGTAGACGTCGTACTCGCCCGCCGGCAGGTTCGGGAACGTCCAGACAGCCGTGGGGCTGCCGCTGGTTGTCGATTCAGCATAGCGCTGAAAGCCGCTGAATGCCCCATCGATTGCCGAGTCGAGCCAGTCGCCGCTCGCTCCCGTTTCGACGTATTGGCCACTTGTCGCATCGTCGGCGTTGTCGACCAGGTCAACGGCGCTGATGCCCACCAACGTGTCGAGTCCCTCGTCTCCGTGAGCATTCACGATGGCGTTGAGTCCCTTGAGCGTGTCGTCGCCCGTGCCTCCCCAGAGCGTGTCGCCTCCGCCTCCGCCAGAGAGAGTGTCGTTCCCGCCACCACCGGAAATTGTGTTGTCGGCCGTATTGCCCGAGATCGTGTCGTCGTCGCTGCTGCCGATGACGTTCTCGATCACCAGTGGTGCCAACGTGAGCGACAGCGTACCGGCCGTGTGCAGCACGTCCTGGCTGGTGGCGTCCGCCAGCGAGACGTCGACCGCGACGTCATCAAACACGATGGTGTCCGCGCCCGCTGACAGGTCCGGATCGGCCAGGATCTCGACCGTGCCGAGTTGGTTGCCGAGAAACACGTAGTCATCGTCGCCACCGCCGTCATATAGCCGGTGCGTGCCCGTGCCGGGCGCGGTGACGTCGCCGTCGATTGTGTACACATCGTTGCCCAACTCGCCGTAGATGCTGTCGCCGCCGTCCTGATTGGCCGACACGTTGAGGAAGTCTCCGTCGGCGCCACCGCGAATCGTATCGGAGCCCGCACCGCCATCGATTGTGTCGGAGCCGGCCTGGCCCAAGAGTGTGTCGTCCCCACCAGCGCCAGAAATCGTGTCGTCGCCACCACCCCCCTCGATCGTGTCGGCGCCGGCCGAGCCGGTAAGTTCGTCAGCGTATTCCGTGCCAATCAGGCGAGTTACGGTGCCGGCCGCCGACAGGTCGATCGCCGCTAGCGCCGCCGGCCCCAAGCCCGTATTATCGACCCCCAGGGTCAGCGTGACCGGGACGGGATAGTGGGACAGGTCGAGCGTGTCGCTGCCGCTGCTGTCGGTTACCACGTGGGCGACGGCTTCGTCGGTAGTGAAAACGTATGTGTCGTTGCTTTCCCCACCGGCAAGAAAGCTCTGTCCGCTTCCGCCGTCGAGCACGTCGTCATCCTCTTCGCCGTAGAGGTAATCCGTGCCGGCGTCGCCATATAGCTTGTCGTTGCCCTTGAACCCAGAAATCGTGTCGTTACCATCTCCGCCGCTGAGGACGTCGTCATGCTTGCCTCCCTCGATCACGTCGTTGCCGGCTTCTCCGGCGACGGTGTCAGCGCCGTCGCCGGCGTAAACCACGTCGTTGCCCGCTCCGGCAAAAATCACGTCGTTGCCCGATTCACCGTAGATCGTGTCGTCGCCGTCTTCGCCGAACAGTTTGTCGGCACCGTCGCCGCCATGCAGGATATCGTTCCCCAACCCGGCGTAGATCGAGTTGGCAAGCGTGTTGCCCGTGATCGAGTCGTTGTCGTCGGTGCCCACCACCTCTTCGAGCTCTTCACCGTCCAGAGCCGCGAGTTGCAAGAGAGGGACCGACACGGTACCCAAGACCAGTTGAGACGACGTGGCGACGAGGTTGAGCGACACCCCGGCGGTGTCTGCCGGATCGACGTCCGTGATGCCGGAAAAGTCGAGCCGATCGGTTCCGCCGTCGCTCGCCTCGACGATCGTGTCCAGTCCCAAAGCCGTGGCACCTGTGAAGACATAGACATCATTGCCCGCGCCACCCGCCAACAGATCGTCGCCGCCGGCGCTGCCGAGCCGGTCGTTTCCGTCGCCGCCAAACACCCGCCAAGGGGTCGTTGCCGAGGTAGCGGACGTCACGGTGTCGTCGCCGCCGTGTGTGCGAATGTAGACGTCAGCGACATCCGCTTGCGAAAGATCGTAGTGCTCGTCGTTCAGAATGACGCTCTCGTTGCCCACCACCACGCGGTCTGCGCCGGCCGTGCCATGCACGTGCACGCGGTCCTGGCCGCCGATGTCTTCGACAAACACGCCACCCGCAAACTCCATCTCGTTGTTCGTCGTATCGACCTCGGTCACACCGGTGCCAACGAGCTTGACGATCAGGTGGTAGTCTTCGTCGACGTCGGCGCCGCTCGCATACGCCGCGTCGAACCACTCTTCGTGGTAGCCGATGTCCACGGCCGCTGCTGCCTCGGTCTGCAGCTTTTGGTCGAGTGTCGTTCCGTCCTCAGACCGCCAAAGCTCGATGTCCAGCGATGTGAACGCCTCGTTGAGCACACGGTAGCCCACATGGAGTTCGCCGGTGTCCGCGTCAACGTCGAACTCGGCAACGAACACGTCGGCCGGTGCTTCGAACGAGAGTTCGGGCTGGTTGGTGTGTTCCGTCGTAGCGTACTTAGTCACCACGCTGTCGAGGTCGTTGTGCGGACTCGTCTCTTGAATGCGGAACGAGAACACGGGATCGAATGGTGTGGCGGTCTGATTGAAATCTCCCGCCCACACCAGGTAGTCGAGACTGTCGACCTTTTGGTCGAAGTCGCCGTCGCCCATGCTGTGTAGCGCATCTCCGGTTCGACCATAAAACTCATTCCATTTCAGTAAGTCCTTGCCGTCGACGCTCCCGTCGGTATCAAAGTCGCCCTCGAGCAAATCGAGACGCGCGAACAGGCCGGGTACGTCGCTGACGTCCACGTTTGTGTCTTGATTCCAGTCGACAACATCGAGCAGTTCGCCGGCGTAAGCCTCGCGCACACCGTAGAGGTCCTCGTGGGCCGCCGGATCGATCAGCGCGAGGTTGAAGGCCTCGACGTCGTTTGCATCGAAGAGGCCGTCGAGATTGGCGTCGCCGAACCGCATCGCCCGCCGCAACGCTTGGTTGACGCCATCGGCGTCAATGTCGGCGTATGTCCCGCTTGCCGGCGTCCAGGTCGCGAAGGGGTTTGCCGCCTTTTGCAGGGGATCGGCGATGCTCCAGTCGAACGAGCCGGCCTGCCAGGCGTCGAGCACCTGCGTGGCCGAGTTCTGCAGATCGTTGATGCCCGGCGTGGCATACGTCGTGTATAGATCGAGCGTCGCCTGTGAAGGCAAAAGTTCGGCCTGCGATGAGGTGAACGCGAAACGAAAGTAAGCCTCTCGGTCAAAGTCGGTCGCCGTGATCACCTTGGCTTCGGCGCTCGTGGACGGATTCGTTGTCGACCCCTCGATGACGTACGTGTCTTGCACGTCATTGGCCCCTTGGATCGACGCCGTCACCGGCGCAACGTCGCCGATCGGTCCGCTGTCGGGACGCAGTTCCGTGTGCGATTCGATGCTGGCGGCCCGGCCGAGATCGAGGGCCATACCGTCGTCCAGCACGTACCCGCCGGTGTCATAAAGAGCGAATACGTACTCCGAGGTGCCGGACTCTCGTGGCTCGCGGACCATTTCATAGTTCACGTCCAAGCCGGTCCACATGGTGTAGTACACGCCCGCTTCGGACAGCACTGTATCGCGCAACTGGGCAGCGGCGGCGGCTGTCGCTGCGTCGCCGCTGTCGATGTCCTGGCGAATCGTCTGTCCCAGGTGTAGCGTCGCTTCGGCGATGCGAGTATTCCGCGCCGCAGCACGCGCTTCGGCCTCGGCCAACGCTTGGCGGGCGTCGTACTCGGCAAACGGGTCGTCGGCGGCAATGGCAACGGTAATCGCGTTGTCGGCGGCAACGGTTGCGGACGTCAGCTCGTCAGCGGTCAGTCCCGCCAGGCGCGTGAGGCCGTCGTACGAGTCGCGACGATTGCTTGCTGTGAAGAACGCCTGGGCGTCGCTCCCCATCAGCTCTGCGACTTGCGCGATGCGACCGAGCGAGTCGTCGACCGAGAGCACTTCGCCGTCAATCACGCGACCGTCGGCGTCGATCGACGCCACGTCCTGCAATGCATCGAACACTGAGGGAGTGCTAATCGAGTCACTGGTGGCGTCCAGTCGGTCCTGCAGGAACGCCTCGGTGAATCCGTCACGCATGAAGCCCACCGAAAGGTGGTAGCGGCGGTGCACCAGTGTGCGGATGCGCGACTCGAGCACGAAGTCGACGCTGCCGGTCGTGGGCGGGTCGGCGCCGTCTTTTAGCTGCAGCACGACCGTGGCCTCGCCCTCGGGCGTCGATGCCTGGACCAGGTCGAACAGCGCTGTGGCCTGCTCGCCGATCAAGGCATAGGTAAGACCGCTGGTGAGCGTGAGCGTGGTTTCCTCGGGTCCTCGAAGACCGGCTCCTTCGCGGCCGGGCTGCAGTGCCGTTTCGATTCGGGCGTCTTCGAGCGTCGGCGTCCACCAAGCCTGATTGTCCCGCTCGCTGGTCTCGGTCACGTCGCCACCCGTGTCCAACAGCGCCACTACGTTGTAGTCGCTGGCAAACGTCTCCGGTGCGACGCGCGTGACATTCACGAGGGGCACACGGACACCGTGTGATCTGCCGCCGCCGCTGAGGTCATTCACATCGCTGACGCGCACCGTGTGCGTCGGCGTGTCGGCGAGGTTGCCAGCCGTACCGACGTAGAGTTCGATGTCAAACGCTGCGGCGTCGGCGCCGTCGATCGTATAGCTGACTTCGATTGCGTCGGTGCCGTCAAAACGTACAGCGGTGGCCCGGATGTTGACGTCGGTGGATCGACTCGAATCGGATGTCCCATCGAGCGGGTCGCTTGTCGATGTCGTCGATGTATCATCAGTCGTCGCGGTGTCGGTCGTTGATGGATCGGGCGTCGTTGTATCGGGCGTTGTTGCATCCATCTGCCCACCACTGGTATCCCCGACGTCGTTGGTGACGGTCGTCGTGACAGCGGTTGTCTCCGTTGTTTCTGTGTTGTTGGTCGTGCCGTCGGTCGTGACCGACTCGACCGCTGCCGTCGTGCCGCCGTACGACGAGGTGGAATCGATCGACTGGGCCAACGTGACGTCGGCCGCCGAGGCGGTCACGCGGTTGTAAAGACTGTCCCACGGGTGCCCCGTATAGATCGAGCCGACACCGCCGCCGATTGATCCGATGCTCGCATCGAACTGGCCGCCATACTCGGCGAGTGGGCCGACCGCAGAAGAGCCGAAGTCGGCAAAACCGGTGTCGCGCAGACGGTAGAGTTCAGGTGCGACATCCTGTGAACGACCTAGCTCGGTGCCGAAGCGGGTTCCCGTGTCGAAATCCGCGTAGCTGCCCTGTGACGAGCGGACTTGCTGACGGTTCAGCCGATCTCGCTGAGCGACGAAGTCGTCGAAGCCGCCGGTATCGAAGTGCTCTGCATCGCTCGCAGCCGGAGCACTGATTTCGGGAAGTAAATCGAGCTCCTGGGCCGTCACATCAGCCACCGTCGCCGTGTCAAACGTCGCACCGGCCGACTCGTCCGCCCCACCCACGGCGGCGGCCACAAACGGCGCCTGAATCAGGAACATCGACCCCGGCGCGTCGCGTCGTTCGAGCGGCAGGAACGTGTGCCGACGTGGTTTGCGGCCGCTACGATCCTTGTCGCGCTGGCGTCGTTTTCGCGTTGCTCGCTCGATCTTCTTACGACGGCGCTGCTGCCAACGGAGGTTCATGATGTCG
>JAGQPT010000462.1 GCA_020426575.1 Planctomycetales bacterium | reverse complement strand
AGGACCGCTCACCAGGTGGTACGTCAGGTTGTCGCCGTCCGGATCGGTTGCCTGCAACAGAATGTTGATCTCATTGGGCTGAACGACGGTGAGTTGTTCGGCGCTGGGCATCGCGAGCGTGGGCGCCTGGTTGATGTTGTTGACCGTGACGGCAAACGAACTCGTGGCCGTCATGCCACCCGAGTCGGTTACCTGTACGGCGAACACGTAACTCTTGCCGCCGTCCGATACGGTCGGCGTCCAGGTGAGCACGCCGTTGCTGTCGATCATCACTCCGGAAACCGGTGCGTTCGTGAGCCGGAACGTATGGGTGTCGTTCGAGTTCTCGTCGTCGACGAACTCGTTGAGGTTGATCGACAACACGCCGTCTTCCTCGATCGTCTGGTCGGCGACGTCAAACGCCGGAGCGACGTTGACGTTGATCGTGAAACTCGCGGTCGCGCTGCCACCGTCGCCGTCGGCAACCATCACCTCGACGGCATGGTTGCCCGCGTCGACACCAGTTGTATCCCAGGTGATCACACCGTCGCTGCCGATCGTCATGCCGCTGGGGGCAGTGACCAGACTGTAGATGAGCGTTTGCGTTGGCAGATCGGGGTCGCTGGCATCGACGCCGAAGCTGAAGACGTCGCCCTCGTTGACAAACTGGTCCTCAACGTCAGCGATCACCGGATCGAGGTTCGCCTCGGCGACGTTGATCGTGAAGGTGGCGTCGTCGGAAAGTCCCAACTCGTCGGTAACGCGGACGGTGACGGAATACGAACCGGGACCTTGGGCTTCGCTGGGCGTCCATTGCAACATGCCCGCCGCGGAGACGGTGAGCCCGGCGTGGCTGGCGTCGGCGCTGAGTAGCTCAAACGTGTGCGAGCCACCGTCGTCGCTGAGGAAGGACGCGTCCGAGAGATCGAGCGAAAAGAGCGTTTCCTCGGTGGCCGATTGGCTCGGCACAACCAAGCTGGGCGCGCCGTTGACGGTGACGATGAACGTCTGCGTGGCCGAGCCGTTGTTCTGGTCGTCGACGACGACGGTCACGGTGTATTGGCCCGGCGTGACGCCCGTCGTGTCCCACTCGATCTCGCCGGTCGACTCGTCGATCGTCATGTCACTCGACGGCGACGTGAGGATGCTGAAGGCGAGTTCGTTGGCCGGCAGGTCGCTGTCGCTCGCCTGGGCCGTCAGCGAGACCAGGTCGCCGACGTTGACCGCGATGTCGTCGATCGGCGCCAACACTGGATCGACGTTCACTTCGTTGACAGTGATTTTGAACGAATTCATCGCTTCGAGGCCGCCCTGATCGACCACACGAACGGTGAAACTGTATTCGTCGCCGCCGTCACTCTCGGTGGGGGTCCAACGGAACAGACCGTCGGAATTGATCGTCGCCGACAGCGCCCCGCCCGATACCAACTCGAAGGTGAAGCTGTCGTTGCCCATGTTCGGGTCGGTGAGGAAGTTGCTGACGTCGAGCGTGAACGGCACCGTTTCGTCGACCATCTGATCGGGGATGTCGAGCGACGGTTGGGCGTTGACCGTGACGTTGAACGCCTCGGTGGCCGAGCCCCCCGCGCCGTCGCTGACCGTCACCTCGATGGCATAAGTCGTCGGCGCCTCGTCGTCGGCGGTTTGCCAACTGATCATGCCGGTCTGGGGATCGATTGTCATGCCGGTGGGAACGTTGCCCCCCAGGGCGAACGAAAGCGTGTCTTCCGGGAGGTCGGAATCGCTGGCCATGACCTGGAGGCTGAATGAATCTCCGGCGTTGATCGCATCGTCTTCGATCTGCTGGATCACCGGATCTTCGTTCGTGTCGATGACCGTGATCGAGAACGTCGACATGGCGGTCAGGTCGTTCTGGTCGGTCACCTGGACGGTGAACATGAACACCGTCCCACCGTCGGCTTCGCCCGGTGTCCAATTGAACACGCCGAGTTCCGAGATGGTCGCTGTCGTGCCGGCGCTGTCAGTGAACTGGAACGAGAGCGTGTCGTTGGGAAGGTTTGCATCACTGACGAAGGTCATCAGGTCGAACGAGATCAGTTCGTTTTCATTGCCACTGGTGTCGGTAATGTCGAGTTCCGGGCCCACGTTGACGGTCACCTTGAAGCTGGTCGTGACCGTGCCGTCTTCATGGCCGTCGCTGACCGATACTTCGACGTCGTAAATTCCAGCCGCCACGCCATTGGTGTCCCATTCGATGGCGCCGGTGTCGTCGTCGATCGTCATGCCCGTGGGGGGATTGACGAGGGCATAGGAGAGCGTGTCGGCGGGCAGGTCGCTATCGCTGGCCATCACGTCGAGGCTGAGCAGGTCCCCCTGATTCACGATTTGGTCGAGGATGTCGGCCACGGTGGGCGGCGCGTTGACCTCGTTGACGGTGACGGTGAACGTGCTTTCGGACGTCAGCCCCCCTTGATCGGTCACGCGGACCGTGAATTCGACGTCGGTCCCGCCGAGTGTCTCGTCCGGTGTGAACGAGAACATGCCGCCGCTCGTCAGCATCGCGCCATGGTCGTCGCCGACGAATTCGTACGTGTGCGTGTCGGTCGGGCTCTCGTCGATCAGGTACGTCGACAGGTCGATCGACAGCGGTACGTCCTCGTCGACGTCCGTGTCGGAGATGTCGAGCGTCGGGGCGGGATTGACGGTCAGATTGAACGACTCTTCGGCGGTGCCGCCGTTGCCGTCATCGACGATGACCGTGATCGGATACGTGGTGCCGGCTTCGTCGCTGGCGGTGGTCCAGGTGATCTTGCCCGCCGCGTCGATCGTCATGCCCGACGGCGCGCCTTCGGCGAGGCTGTAGGTGAGCGTTTGTACGGGGTCGTCCGTGTCGGCGGCGACGACGTCGAGGGTGAACGTCTCGTCACGCCCCACGTACGTGTCCTCGATCGGTTCGATCGTCGGATCGGAATTGACTTCGTTGACGACAACCGTGAATTCTCCCTGCACGTTATTGGTCCCGTCGCTGACCGAGACGCCGATAACGAACGTGCGACCACCGGGAATGCCCTGCATTTCGCTGGGCGTCCAAGTGAAGGCGCCGGTCGCTGGATCGACAACGACGCCGGAGATGGCATTGGTGTGACCAAACGTGTGGGTGTCCCCGCTGTCGGGATCAAATACATAGCTGTTCAAATTGAACGATATTGTGTCCCCCTCGTTGACGGTCATGTCGGGGAGATTGCGGAACTCGGGTGGGGCGTTCACGCCGACGTAGACCGTGAAATCTTGCGACGCCGTGCCGCCATTGCCGTCGTTGACGGTCACGGTGAAGTCGAACGACTGGCCGTCGTCGCTCGACCCCGGCGTCCAGGAGAAGTGACCGTTCGCGTCGATGGTCGCACCAGCCGGTGCATCCTGGTTGAGGCTGTAGGTGAGCGTTTGCGCGGGAATGTCGCTGTCGCTGGCGTCGACGTCAAAGGCGACTTCCGTGTCGACCACCGCCGCCACGTTGTCGATCGGCTGGAGCACCGGATCGGCGTTCGCTTCGTTGACGGTAACGGTGAAGGTGCTTTCAGAGATCAGTCCACCCTGGTCGACGACCCGTACCGTGAACTCGACGTCTGTGCCACCGAGTGACTCGTCGGGCGTGTAAGCAAACATGCCGTCAGACGTGACCGTGGCGCCGTGGTTGTCGCCGACAAACGAGAACGTATGAGTGTCGGTCGGGCTGCCGTCAGTGAGGTGTGTTGTGAGGTCAATTGACAGCGTAACGGTTTCGTCGACACTGGTATCCGGAATGTCAAGCACGGGGGCAGGATTGACCGTCAGATTAAACGACTCCTGTGCCGCGCCACCTGCGCCGTCGTCAACGTTTACCGTGATCGCGTATGTTGTTGGCGACTCGTCCGAGGCCGTGCTCCAGGTTATCCGCCCGGTCGAGTCAATCGCCATGCCAGTCGGTACGTCGCCCGTCAGACTGAACGAGAGGGTGTTTGCGGGCAGATCCGAGTCTATAACTTCGACGTCGAGCGTGAATGGCTGATCCAGACTGACAAACATGTCGGCGATCGGCGTGATTGCCGGATCCGTGTTCACCTCGTCGACCGTGATGGAGAATTCACCGAGCACGGGGGAGGCTTCGCCGTCGCTGACCGAGACACTGAACACAAACGTCTGGCCTCCGGGCGCGCCTTGTGCCTCGCTGGGTGTCCAACTGAATTCGCCGGTGGAGCCGTTGAAGGTGGCGCCGTCCGGGAGTTCCGCGTTATCGAGAGTGAAGGTATGCGAATCGCCCGAGTCGGCGTCAAAGACATAGTCATTGAGGTTGAGCGTGACGAGTGTGCCTTCGTCGACCGTTAACGCAGGCAGCCCGCGGAATTCAGGCGGAGCGTTGACGCCGACGTAGACGGTGAAGTCCTGCGAATCCGTGCCGCCGTTGCCGTCGTCTACATTCACCGTGAAATTGAACGCCTGGCCGTCGTCACCCGCGGCCGGCGTCCAACTGAAGGCGCCGGTCGAGGGGTTGATCGTCGCACCCGTCGAGTTGTCATCGACGAGGCTGAAGACCAATGTGTCGCCTGGGACGTCCGAGTCGATTGCAACCACGACGAAGGCGATCTCGACACCGACTTCGCCGGCCACGTCATCGATGATGTCCATCACGGGGTCGGTGTTCACTTCGTTGACGGTGACGGCAAACGACGCAGTCGCCGTGCCACCGTTGCCGTCGTCGACCTTGACCGTCAACGGGTAGACCGAGCCACCGGCGACGCCTTGAGATTCGCTGGGCATCCAACTGATCACGCCCGTCGACGGGTCGAGCGCCAGGCCCGCGGGCAGGTTGCCGTTGACGAAACTGAACGTGTGCGAGTCGCCGAGGTTCAGATCACTGAGGTAATTGCTCAGATCGAGCTCGAACAACTCATGCTCATTCGTCTCCATGTCCGGAATCGTGGCAAACGTCGGCGCGACGTTGCGGCTCACGTATACCGTGAACGATTCGCTCGATATGCCACCCTCGCTGTCGGTGACGAACACGGTGATCGTGTTGGCCGTGTCGTCGAACGCGGCACCGGGTTGCCAACTGAAGGCGCCGGTGTTGGGGTCGATCGATGCGCCGGCTGGTGCGTTTTCGCCGAGACTGAACGTGAGCGTCTGAGTGGGCAGGTCGACGTCGTCGGCGTGGACGTCGAACGCGATCTGGTCATTCACCTCGACGGCGAAATCCGCGATCGGCGTGATCGCGGGGGCCGTGTTCACCTCATTGACGATGACCGTAATCTCGGTCGTATCGCTGCCGCCGTTGCCGTCGCTGGCCGTCACGGTGAAGACGTATTCTTTGCCGCCGGGCTCGCCCTGCGCCTCGGTGGGAGTCCAGGAGAACGTGTTCGTGCCGGACAGAATCGTCGGACCGTCGGTGATCGGCTCGCCGTCGATGGTGACCGTGACCGTGTCGCCGTTGCCGTCGTTGACAAACCCGTTGAGATTCAGCTCCAGCGTTTCGCCTTCGTCAACCTCCTGGGTGGGGATGTTCGCGAAGAAGGGGTCGACGTTCAAATCGACGTAGAGGCTGAATTCGGTGGAATCGGAACCGCCGGCGCCGTCGCTGACCGTGACGACAAATGTGTATGAATTCCCCGAGTGCGACGAGTCGGTCTGCCAGGAAAACGCCCCAGTGGCGGGATCGATCGTTGCGCTGATGCCGTCGGGCTTGTCGAGGCTGAACGTGAGCGTCTGCTCGGGATCGTCCGAGTCGTTCGCCATGAACGTCAACGCGACCAGTTCGCCCGAGTCGACGGCAATTTGCGGGCGTTTGTCGAGGACGTCGGGGTTTTGGTTCGTTTCGTTGACGGTGACGGTGAACGACTCGGTGCTGGAGAGCCCGAAACTGTCGGTGACCTCGATTTCGAAGGTGTAGCTGTTTCCACCATGTTTTTCGCCGGGGGTCCACTCGAACACGCCGTCTTCGGTGATCGTGGCGGGAGCGTCAGCGGCCGTGAGAACTGCGCCAGAGCCGCCGTCCATCTTGATCGTGAACGTGAACGTGTCGTCGACGTCGTCGTCGGTGAGCAGACTGTTGAGATCCAGACTGAGCGGCTGGGCTTCGTCGCGCGTTTGATCGGCAATGTCGAGCTGCGGACGGTCTGCCACGACGATTTGGAACGTCTGCACGTTGTCCGTGCCGATGGAAATCGCCACGGGATAGGTACCGACCGCCGTGGGAGTCCAGACGAGTTCACCAGTCGTCTCATTGAAGGAGGCGCCGGGCAGGGACGGCGCAAGCGTGTAGACCGTGCCTACTTCGTCGACTGACGATTCGACGTTGTACGTGTACGCATCTTCGCCGAGCACGGCAAACGTCGGCGGCGACGAGGTGAACGTAGGCGCACTGGTGTTGATCACCGCCGCAACCGCCTCGGAGAGTTCGCCTTCAAGGTCAACCGCTTCGCCTTCCCGATTGCCGAAGTTGATGGCTCCGCTGAACGACTGCTTGGCGGTGAACTCGTAGGTAATGCCGGAGCCCTGCTCCAACTGGGTGGCACCGTCGGACATCACGTCCATCGACAATGCATCCACCGCACCCTCGTAGATCACGAACGGGTCGCCGTTGGGCACGCCGCTGACCACCTTGCGGGCATAGATAGTCACCGTCGTTGTACCGCTTTCGCGCGAGTTGGGCGAAAGGTTCGAGAGCCGGAAGGAAAGTTCGTTGCCGACCGTGTTGTCGTGCGACTCCAGGGCGGCCGAATTGTTGAGTAGTTCGAGTGTCGGCGTTGCCGGCGTAACCAACAACGGCACGGCCTGTGTGTCGAAGGAGTTCGTCGCGTCGCCCAGCTCGCGTACGCCGACAAACACCTCCAAGACGCCGGCATATCCTTCTTGAGGGGTGAGCGTCAGCAGACCGGTCAGCGGGTCGTCCCCTTCGATGTCGTAGCCAATATCGGGCACCGACGCGCTATAAGCAAACGTCGATATACCGCCATCGACGTTGGTTGCCGTCAGTTGCAGGTCAACCGGTGTTTGGGCGGTCGTAGAGAGATCGGCAATGGGATTCAGGTAGGGGTGCTTCGCTGAAACAGGCGGTTCGACGTGGACGACGATGGTGAGATCTTCGCTGGGATCGAAGTCGCCGTTGGAATCGACGGCACGGATCTTCACCTGGAACGTGTTGGAGCCATCCGCGATTTCCTGCAGGCCGCTGAGCCGCACGATGCCGTTCTGGTCGTCGTGGATGATCTCTGCATGGTCGATGTATACCGGGTCGACGGGGCTTGATTCTTCGCCGGTACTGGGGTTCACCTCGACGTTCAGCGAGTTGATCGCGTCACGCGTCGCTTCGCCGACGGTCAAGAAGCCAAACACCGGATGGTTGTAGTCAAGACTTGGTGTGGGCTTGTCAGTGATGAAAAAGCTGGACGCCCCGGCGTCGTCGAACGACGGCTTGGCCAGCGAAAGGATGCCGGCCGACGTGTGCTGCAGCAATGGGGAGAATTCGTCATCAATCGTCGTCTTGGTCGTCGTGTCGCCGAGATTTTGAATTACAAACGTTGGCACAATCCGGTGGATGGGGTCGCCGTCGAACTCGCCGGCGTTGACCAGGTCTATGAAGTGCTGCGTGGTTTCCGGAACCAGGTCTTCGAACAGTTGCAGGACGAGCGGGTCGAACGCGTTGAGCGGATCGCCCGTGTCGGCGTCATTTTGCACGATGTTGAGGACCAGACTGCGGTTGGTCTGTGCGCTGATCTGCGCCATCAGGTAGTCGGACGCGTTGACGATCGTGCCGTTGTCGGTCGTGATACTGACAACCGAATACGTGATGGCGTCGCCGTCGGCATCGCTGCCGTTGAGTGCCACATGCAGCGGCGCGAATACTTCTACGTTGACGTCGATAGGATCCTGAATCGACGCCAACTGCGGTGCGGCCAACATCCGCCGGTCTTCCAGCGGTTCACTCGTCAAACGCCGGAGGATGGTAACGGACTGCCGTTGTTTGGAACGACGCACTGGTGCACTACGAGACGAACGATGACGTCGCGAACGACGGTTTCTGGATCGCATGTCCGGTTTTTCCTCGGTGAGAAGTACAGGCCGCGTGTGATGAAAAGTGTTTGACGGTCGGGCACCGCGGGTGGGTGTGACCGTCGTTGGCGTCCTGCTGTGGGATATGACGTGGGAACGCTGGTGGGTAGTCCGCGTGACCGGCGCGCGATCAACGGGGAAGGTAGTACCAGGGTTCCGGAAGGGAGGCGCCTGCTGTAGAGGTGGGACACCAAGCGTCACCCCGCTGCGTGGCACGAGTCTCTTACCGTGTGCCAGCAGTCCGGTGTCCCGCGGGCCAACGCGGTTGGCTGCGTCCCACGAGGGCAGCGCGCGTTGGAGCAGGACATAGAACTTAGTAAAACCGAGTTCGATGTTTCTGACAAGGAAAAACACGCATAAAATCGCGTAAGTTCGGTCCTGACGATTCCTTTCACCGCAGCGAGCAGCGCAGTTGGACCGGTGGGGCGCGGAGAAACCGAAGCCCCGGGGTGGCGAATATCACTGTCGCAGGGGGTGTGCCGCCCGTGACGGCCCACTGCCGCGCCGAGCCATGGTGCCGCGGAGTCGTCACGGCAGCGCGGCCGGTCAACCCGTCGGCTGGTCTGATCCCTGGTCCAATTCCGACCGCAAGGCCTGAAAAACGGATGTGAACTGGTCCGAATTGGCCGAGACCACGAATCGCCGGCTGGTGTGTCCCGTTTCTTCGACTTCGATCAACAGCCGATTCGGCGGCAGGCACTCGGCCACCCGGTCGGCCCATTCGATCATCGTGACGCCGTCGCCATCAAACAGTTCGTCGGCGCCCAGTTCCAGGAACTCGTCGTTGTCTTTGAGTCGGTAGGCGTCGAAGTGATGGATCGTGTGCTTGCCCGCATAGTGTTGCAGTAGCACAAAGGTCGGGCTCGTCACGGCCTCGGGGACGACGCCACAATGGGCAGCAAACCGCTCGACAAACTTCGTCTTACCGCTCCCGAGCGTCCCCACCAATGCCACGACCGTACCTGCCGGTAGGCAACGCGCCACGGTGGCGGCCAGTCGATCGGTGTCGGTCTCGTCAAGGGCCTCGAACGTGAAACAAAGTGTCACGGCGTCCGGTCCTCCGCTTCATGCAAATAGCCGGTCGGGTTAAGGGGACGCAGCGAGCCGTCGCCGCGTCGCTCGCTGAGTCCGGCGGCGGCGACAATCTCGCCGACGTCGGTGAGCGGCACGGCAAATGGCGAACGAGCCGTGAGGGTCGCCGCGACATCGGGCGGTGCGGTGACCAATAGTTCGAAGTCCTCGCCATCGGCAAGGGCCCGCTGCAGCGCGCTGGGGCCCTGGGAGGTGTCCGCACTGAGGCGATGGGCGTCGTCGTGAACCGGGACGTGGTCGACGTCGAGGATGGCCCCCACACCGCTGGCCGTCGCAAGCCGGCTGAGGTCGAGTGCCAGTCCGTCACTGATGTCCATGCCGGCGGCGATGCCGTACTCCGTGCGAAGCGCAAGGGCCTCGTCGATGCGCGGCTGAAAATCGGCGTGGCGCCCGAGAATGCTGCCTCCCAGCCGCCCGGTGACGAGAATGCGGTCGCCGACCTGGGCCGCCGACCGCAACAACGGGCCCGAAGGTGTGAGCCGGCCCCAGGCAGTGACGTCGATCACGAGCGGGCCGTTCCAGGTGTTTGTGTCGCCTCCGGCAATGGCCACGTCAAACTCACGGGCCAGCGGCAGAAGCCCCTCGAAAAGCTCGCGGGCGATCCACTGGGCGTTCATGCGCGGCAGGAGCACGCTGACCGTTGCCGCTACCGGTATTGCCGCCATCGCTGCCAGATCGCTGAGGTTCACGGCCAACGCCTTGCGGCCGACACGCCGTGGTCCCAGCACGTCCAGCACGAAATGCGTGCCCTCGGCCAACAGGTCCGCCACGACAACGGCTTCGCCGCCGTGTTTGTCTGCGTCACCCCAGTGGACGACTGCGCCATCGTCACCGATGCCGACGCACAGGGCTTCGTGCCGACCGACCTGCTCTTTGAGCCAATCGACGAATTCTGCTTCCAGGGACATTGCGACCACACGTACCGTCGGAATCCACGTGCCCCACCGCAAGGTAACGTCCCCGCGTCGGCAAGGGAATCGGTGAGGTGGCAGATGGCGTCCCGCTTCAGCGGCGGACGCTGCCAGAGACGGGGAGGTATCCAAACAGCGTGTCACCGCCGCGGAGGATGTAGAACTTGACCGCGTCGCGGCCGACCACGTCGGAGTTGCTGAGGATATAGGAGACGTTTTCCAGGGTCGTTGTTTCCCAGACGTGCATGCCGACGAGGATGTCACCGCGTCGAATACGTTGCCGTGAGGCGGGACTTTCGGCGCGCACGTCGGTCACTTCCAGTCCGCCGCTGTACTGGGAGTGGAAGCGCTGGAACCGATCCGAGGGGACCGTGCGGAGCTTCATGCCGAACATATCCCAGATGGCCCGGGCGGTGGCGTCGACGTTTTGGTCCGCCTTGGCGAGCGTGATGCTCAGCGAAAGCGGCGCGCCGCCGCGAACAACGCCTACCGACACACTATCGCCGGGGCGATAGTCGAGCAGGGCCCGTTCAAAATCGAGACGGTGGTGGATGCGGCTGCCGCCGACGGTGGTGAGACGGTCGCCCGGTTTCAGATCCATCGTGCCGGCGGGACTTCCCGTGGCGACGCTCTTGACGACGATGCCTTCTTGCCCCGGCTCACCCTCGGCCGTTTCGACGCCGTGGCGCGTGTGGGTGGTTACCTGGGTATTCATCAGGTCGGCGATCGTGTCCATCACCTGATCGACGGGGATCGCGAAGCCAATCCCCTGAGCACCGGCTCGCACGGCCACGTTGAGGCCGACCATTTCTCCGTCGATGTTCAGCAGCGGACCGCCCGAGTTGCCGGGGTTGATGCTGGCGTCGGTCTGGATCAGGTCGCGGTAGCTCTGCGTGTCACTTATCTGAACCGTGCGGTGCAGTGAACTGATGATGCCGCGGGTGACTGTGTGGCCGTAGCCGTAAGCATTACCGACGGCAATCACGGATTCACCCGTCATCAGGTCGCGCGACGTGCCGATGGTGATTTCCTTGAGCGGACGGCGGGCATTGATCTTGATCACGGCGAGGTCGGAGAGCGAATCGGACGAAACGAGCTCGGCGGCGAGCGTGTCACCCTCGGCGAGGGTGACGTTGATTTCCGAGACGCCGTCGACCACGTGAAAATTGGTCACGATGTATCCGCGGCGATCGACCACGATGCCAGTGCCCATCCCTTTGACGGGGCGTTCTTCCTGAGTGTCGGCCGGTTTCTCGCCAAAGATGTTGACGACCGAGGTTCGGGCGTTTTCTACGGCGACGACAACAGGCGTGCGGCGAAGTTCTGACCCGCTGGACCGGCCGGTCGCGACCACCCCCGTGAGCATCAGGGCAAAGGCCACCACGAGGGCGGTGGAGTGAAACCGGTGGCGATCTGAGGCAGTTGGATTGGTCATCGTCACCGCAGCTGACGTGTGATTCGGTCCGCGAGTGGAGGGGGCAATCGCCGGAACGGGAAACGCGCTCGCTGAGAGCGCGAAGCGGCCGGCCGCCACTGACGCATAGAATCATCGGCCCGGGCTCGACTTGCGCTTGATCGGCACGACCGGTTGCCGGCATCGTTTGCCACCTTTGACAGCGATCCGTGCGGGTCATTCCGGTATGGCAAACCAGGAGGGTTATGCGGCGGCGCCTCGGCCGCCCACACCGAGGCCCTGAGCAGTTGTTCCGCTCGGGGCAAATAGGCTCAAGATTTGTTGCAGGCCGTCGGCGTGGCTGTTAAGGTCGTGCTCCGAGGGGCGGGCTCCGGCGCAACTGCGCCGCGGAATCGGAGAGCGGACGTCAACTGCGATTTTCCTGTGGCGGGCAAAGACTCGTCCGGCGCCATCGCGACAACCACCTGATTCCGAGGAGTTCTTATGGCTTCGACGCATTGTCGCAGCGCGGCATTTACGGTCGCACTGTGCGCCATCACCGCATTTGTTTGGGCCGTCGCATCACTTTCGCCAGAATCCGCTGCCGCAGATTGGAACGGTGCGATTGCGGCTAGCAATCCGTTGAACTGGTATCGTTTGGACGAATTGACAGGCACGACGGCGTTTGACTATGGCAGCGATGGCCTCGACGGAACCTACGGCAGCGGCGACAGCGCTCCCGCGCGCGGCACCGCCGGTCCCGTGGGCACCGGCGTCACGTTCGACGGGGACATGGACACGATCTACCTTTCGGGCGGCACACTGACGGGTGATTGGACTTCCGAGTTCATCGTGAGAAAGAACGTCGCTGCCGATCGTTCATCGGTCCTGATTCGTGGCGTGCCGTTCACGTTTCCCTCGACCGCCCTCAAGCTCGAACAGCACGAAGCCCCCGAGCAGATTGGCTACACGCAGTTCGGGCAGGTCGACTATGTGTTCACACCCCCGGTCTACTCCCCGCTGGACGAGTTCTTTCACCTCGTCTTCGTGAAGGACGATTCAGCAGTGCGGGCCTACGTGAACGGCACCCTCGCCGGCACGCGCTTCGACCCCATTTCGCTGTATCGATATCAAATTGGTGACGAGTCGGGCGAGTCGCCGTTTGCGTCACTTGATGACGTCGTAATCTACGACCGCGCGCTTTCACCGACCGAGATTGCCGAACATTTTGCTGCGATTCCCGAGCCGTCGACCTTGGCGATTGTTTGCGTCGTGCTGGGGCTGGGATGCCTGCGGCGATTGTCGCGGCGCTCCTGACCGCAACACTCAACCGGCCACCTCGGCGCTAGGTGCCGCGCCGTGTAGCTACTGTGCCAGTGCATCCTACGGTCGGAAGGTTCGACGCGAATTGGCCTCTTCATCCCTTTTCTTACTTTCCTCGCGAATTAGCTTGAATCTCCAAACCGCCGGTGTTCCAATACGTTTGCGGGCGGGTTCGTTCACCAATTAGTCTGGTGTGCGGCGTTCGTCATTCGGAACAATACGAGCGGGGGTCGGAACGATGCGAAAACAGGCCGTCTGTCTGTTGGTCATGTCTATGGTGTGCGCGTGCAGCGACTCGGCGCTGGCGCTACCGGTGATCGAAACGAACTTCTGCTCACGAAACGCCGACGGCACCTACTGGTTTACAATCACGCCTACGGCCACCGAAGGCGAAGTGTCGTTCCTCGAGTTTTGGATCACCGTGGAATACGGAGCCATGAATCAGGTCGATGGCGGCAGCTTCTACGACGTAATTTCGCCATCGCCCTGGGCTCCGTCGGTCGTGTTTACGAGTGACCAAATACTAGCTTCGGCCCTAAACCCAGAGTACGCCGCGCAAGCCGACTTGGACACCGTCATCGATGACACCTGGTGGCCAGGAAAGGTGCTGGTCGAGTTGGAGCCGCACACCGGCGACGGCAGCACCGACGGAGAGCAAGCGATCCATGTAGCGATGACTAGCTTCACCGGTGGCGTGGGCGGTCCGCTTCCGGGTAGGACCATCCCGCTGGTCCGCATCACCGCGAAAAACCACGCGTACGCGTTGATCACGATTTCGGGCGTGTTGCAGTCCGAGTCCGACCCCGACGGTCATTTCTTGTGGACGTCACCACTCTGTCCCGAACCATCGTCGGGCTTGATTGCCCTCGCGGTGGTGCCCGTCATCGCCGTACGAACCAGACGACGCTAAGTGCCAGACACGTAATTGCCCACGGTCTTTCCCACGCACGGTTGCCGCTGAACGGCGAACCAAAGGGGCGTGTTGTCCGAGTTTCCCTCTGGGGACTCGCGGTTCACTTCACGACGAAGTTCACCAGCCGACCGGGGACGACGATCACCTTGACGACCGTCTTGCCTTCGAGCAGTTCGGCGATGCGGGCGTCGGCGCGAGCAGCGGCCTCCAGGGCCGGACGATCGGCGTCGGTCGGCACGGTGATGCGGCTGCGGACCTTGCCGTTGATCTGCGCAGGCAGTTCCATCGATTCCTCGACCAGCGCCGATTCGTCCCATTCGGGCCACGGCTCATAGGCCAACGTGTCGGCATGACCGAGTGCGGCCCACAGTTCTTCGGCGATGTGCGGCGCAAATGGCGAAAGCAGCAAGACGAGCGCGTCCATCGCCGCACGGGGACGCTCGCTCTGCTTCGTGAAGAAGTTCGTGAACTCCATCATCCGCGAGATTGCCGTGTTGAACGACAGTGCTTCGATGTCCTCGGTGACGGCCTTGATCGTGCGGTGCAGCACACGGTTCTGCTCGTCGTCGGGCGGCGAGTCGCTGATCGCCGGGTTGAGCGTGGGCGACTCGGCGCGATCGTCGACGATCATCCGCCAGACGCGGTCGAGGAATCCCCGCACACCGTTGACGCCCGACATACTCCAGGGCTTGGTCGCTTCGAGCGGTCCCATGAACATTTCGTACAGCCGCAGCGAATCGGCGCCGTACTCGCGAACGACCTCGTCCGGGTTGACCACGTTGCCGCGGCTCTTCGACATCTTGAACGAGCGGCTCTCGACCTTGATCGCGTTTTCGTTCTTGAGCACGAAACCGTCGCCCTGCTTCTCGACCTGGTCAGGATCGATCGTCACGCTCACGACGGGGGTCTTGCCGTCGGCGAGCAATGCACCGTCGGCCGACGTCTTCACGCGCGACGCGCTGATCCACTCCTTGCCGTCAGCCTGGTAACCGGTGAACTCGGCCTCACCCAGGATCATGCCCTGATTGACGAGGCGGCGGAACGGCTCGCGGGTGCTCACCAGTCCATGGTCGAAGAGCACCTGGTGCCAGAAACGCGCGTAGAGCAGGTGCAACACCGCGTGTTCGGCGCCGCCGACGTAGAGATCGACCGGCATCCAGGCCCGTTCTACCTCGGGATCGACAAGCTGCTGGTCGTTCGCGGGATCGAGATAACGCAGGTAGTACCAGCACGAACCGGCCCACTGCGGCATCGAGTTCGTCTCGCGCTTGTAACGCACACCGTCGACGACCGGGTAGAGCCACGCCTCGGGCGCCTGCTCGAGCGGCGGTTCGGGCGACTCGGATGTCTCGGGCATTTTCATATCGGGAATGTCGATCGGCAGTTCGTCGGCGGGAATCGCCCGCAACAGCCCAGTCGGCTGACCGTCGGCGTCCAACTCGTGCAGGATCGGGAACGGCTCGCCCCAGTAGTGTTGTCGGCTGAAGAGCCAGTCGCGGAGTTTGTAGTTGACGGCAGCGCGGGCCACACCGCCGGTTGCCAGGTCGCCGGTGATCTGCTTCTTGAATGCGGCGGTGGCCAACCCGTCGTACGAACCCGAGTTCACGGCCGTGCCGTGGTCAGTGAAGACCTGCTCGCCGGCGAGGATTGCGCGGCGTACGTCGGCGTCGACCGCGCCGCCCGGATCGACGACCGCCTTGATGGAGATGTCGAACTGTTGGGCGAACTCGAAGTCGCGCTCATCGTGGGCCGGCACGGCCATGATCGCGCCGGTGCCGTAACCCATCATCACGTAGTCGGCGATCCAGATCGGCACGGCCGTGCCGTTTACCGGGTTGATGGCCGACGAACCACTGAAGACCCCCGTCTTTTCCTTCGCCAGGTCGGTGCGGTCGAGCTCGCTTTTGCGGGCCGCCTGTTCGCGGTACGTCGTGACCGCCGCGCGCTGCTCGTCCGACGTGAGTCGGTCGACGAGCGGGTGTTCCGGTGCGATCACCATGTACGTGGCGCCGAACAGCGTGTCGGGACGCGTCGTGTAGATGCGCAGCACGTCGTCGCCCTCTTTGGCCGGAAACGACTTGCCCCGCCGGGCGGTCTGCCAGGCGGCGAAGTCGGCCTCGGGCGGTCGACCGTCCGGGCCGATCGAAGTGCCGATGAAAAAGTCGACTTCGGCGCCCGTGCTGCGGCCGATCCAGTTGCGTTGCAACAGCTTGATGCTCTCGGGCCAGTCGACGTCGTCCAAACCCGCCAACAGCCGATCCGCATACGCGGTGATGCGGAGCATCCATTGCCGCAGCGGGATCCGCACCACGGGGTGACCGCCGCGTTCGCTGATGCCGCCTTGGACCTCTTCGTTCGAAAGCACAGTGCCGAGCTTCGGGCACCAGTTGACCGGCGCTTCGACCTGGTAGGCCAGCCGGTGTTCATCCTGGTAGCGACGGACGACTTCGTCACCGGCGGCGGCGACGTCGGCCGGGATCGGCAACTCGTCGATCGGCCGCCCGCACTGTGCCTCGACGTCGAACCAGGTGTCGAACAGCTTGAGGAAGATCCATTGTGTCCAGCGAAAGAAGGCGACATCGGTCGTGGCCAGTTCGCGGTCCCAGTCGTAACTGAAGCCGAGCATCTTCAACTGCCGGCGGAAGTTGGCAATGTTCTTCTCGGTCGTTTCCCGCGGCGGGGTGCCCGTTTTCTTGGCGTGTTGTTCGGCCGGGAGACCGAAAGCGTCGTAGCCCATCGGGTGCATGACCGATCGGCCGCGCATGCGGTGATAGCGGCAGACGATGTCCGTGGCCGTGTACCCTTCGGGATGTCCGACGTGGAGTCCGTCGCCGCTGGGGTAGGGGAACATGTCCAGGACATAGCGTTTCTCGGTCGCGGGCAGGCGATCGGTGGCAAACGTCTTGTGCTCTTCCCAGAACTGCTGCCACTTCGGCTCGATCGTGGCGGGGTTGTATCGCGGCATGGTGCGTTGGACTTGCAAGGGACAAAAAAACGTTCAAATCGGCGCGGAGCGACGGACTGGAACTCCAAGCGGCACACAGGGATCGGGCGATTCTACTCCCTCACGCCTGCGCTAGCAAAGGGGCCGCACCGGCGGGGCCTATTTGCCGCCG
The DNA here is from genome assembly GCA_020426575.1 of Planctomycetales bacterium. Lineage (GTDB taxonomy): Bacteria > Planctomycetota > Planctomycetia > Pirellulales > JAEUIK01 > JAGQPT01. The sequence goes on along the minus strand of JAGQPT010000462.1, from coordinate 7,023 downwards.
AAACAGCGGCGCGTACGACGCACGCACACCGCCGTGTGCTGATGGACCTTCTGGCCAAAGGTATTGATCTTGTCGGCGCCGGCGGGTTCGGCTACAAGTTGCGGCCCCATCCGTAGTTTCTCGTCCTTTCCACATCACGTCCTGCGCGTCGCCAGGAGGCCGTCATGACGCGGTGGATGTCTCCGCTGCCGCTGTATCTGTTGTTCGTTGCCTGGGCGCCTGCTGCCTTGACGGCAGGGGAACTGTTTCCCTACACCGCGCGCATCGTCGCCGACGGTGCGTCGAGTCACAGTGGCCCCGGTGAGAAATACTACGCCACCGATGCGCTCGTCGGTGGCCAGAGCGTCGAAGTGTATAAGCACGCCCGCGGCTGGGCCGCCATCCGCCCGCCCAAGGAGAGTTTCAGTTGGGTGCCGGCCGAGTTCCTCGAACCGGTCGACGCGGCAACCGGCGTGATCACGGGCAAGCAGGTCGTTTCCCGCGTCGGCAGTCAGTTTGAAGAAACACGTGACGTGATTCAGGTGTTCCTCGACTATGGCGAGGAAGTCGACTTGCTGGATCCCGAGCCGTTTCCCGACGCCGACGGTGAGCGGCAGTGGTACATGGTCTCACCGCCGGCGGGCGAATTCCGCTGGGTGCGGCTCAGCGACGTCGTGAGTGAAACCACAGGGGAATCGCGGGAGGCTGACGAGATCGACGTGCCTAGACGGCTGCCGACACCGGACCGCTTGATCGACGAGACGATGACGGCGAGCCCCAACGTCGGCCGCGACGCCATTCCGGTCGCCGGTCGCGAGGATGGCTCAGCGGTGACGACTTCTGAATATGCGTCAACGTATTCGAGCCCGTCGTACACTCCGATTCCGCCGCATTCGAGCGGTGTTCCACTGGTGCGACCGCCGCTCGCGGCGTCGAGCTCCCCGGAACCGGCGACACCGCAAGCGGCAACTCCGGAGCCGCACACTTCGAGCCGACAACCCGGTTCACGGTGGCGCGACTACCGCGAATCGTTGATTGACGATCACTCCCAGGCGACTGCGCCAGCGGCTGATCGCGCAGGCGTGTCGGCGGCTGGTTCGGCCGATCCGCGCGTCGTCGCGACCTACGCCCCGCAGGAGTCGGGTCGTTTCGTCTCGTACACCGAGCAACTCAACGAGATCGAGTTGGAGATCGCCACGACCGTCGCCAAGGACCCTGCGTTTTGGTCGTTTGCGCCGGCTCGGGCGCAGCTTGCCAACATCGCCGCACGGGCGGAAACCGCCGTAGAGCGCGGCCGCGCGCAAAGTCTCACCCGCAAGATCGATCGCCTCGACGATCTCCGCTCACGCTACGTGAGGGTTGTGCAAGGCAACAGCCGTTCGTCGGCCGACAGCCTTGTCGACGCGGAACGGTCTTCCACGTTTGACGATCTGGAGCGTTCGTATGGCAGCGCGTCATCGGGCGGCAGTCTGGCTTCGTCCCATCGGGACGAAATCACGGGGCTGTTGCGGCCTGTCGTCTCGAAACGACCCGACGCCCCGGCCTATGCCTTGATGGACGATAACGGGCAGGTGCGTTCGTTCGTATCCGAGTCTCCTGGGGTCGACCTGCGGAGCTACGTCGGGCGACGCGTCGGTGTCAGTGGGATTGTCGGCTACGTGCCGGAACTTCGGGCCGATCACGTCACGGCCCGTCGTGTCGACGTCGTGGACAAACCACTGCGGCGCTAATTGCCCCGGTTCGACGTTTACCTTCCCCGAGCAGCGCAGCTGAAGTGCGTCAGCGGCGAATACTACCACGGTCGCGCTGCCCCGTAGCATCTGTGCGACGACCAAGGTTCTGACGGATTTCGCGGTTGGAGTCCCGTCCGGCAAGATGCTCCACGCGCTCGAGCAATTCGGGATCGCCCGTGGTTGCCAGCACGGACAGGGCCGCGCGCCGCACGTCGGCGTCGTCGTCACGGGTCAGCCAGAGCAGCCACTGCTGGGCATTCACGCCGGTCAGCCGCGGTAGCGTCTCAACGAGTTCAAGCCGCCGACGGGGATCGGCGTCGATGCTGCGGCGGGCCACCCATCGCTCCGTCGCATTGAAACCGAGTCGGAGCAGTTGCGCCTCGGCCAACTCGCGCACTCCCGTGTCGCTCGATGCCAGTTGCCGCAACACGGCATAGAGCGGCGGTTCTTCGTCAACGTCGGGCGTAGCGTCCGACGTGTGCGTTCCACGTGTTTGCACAAAGCGGTCGGCGTCTGGCGCACCGTCATCGTCGCGCTGACCCGCCAACGATGCAGCGCGGTTGTCGAACGACGCCGATGGATCGCCTCCAGCGACGACTGCCGACCGCGTTCGGGGCGACTCGGTCGAAGCCGTTGCGGCGATCGCGGGAAGTTCGGGCACAGGTGGTGTCGGCGCGGCGACTTCGTCGGCGTCTGCGTCATCGGTGTTGGGCAACACGGGACGTAATCCGCCACCAGGCAGCGGGGCGATCAAATCTAGAGCCCGGTTCTCGTCGTCCGGCTCGACGAATCCAACCGAACCGGCCAAGGGCGACTCTGGCTGGCGCAGGGCGGGCGGCCCGTCGCTGTGAAGGGGCCGCGTGGGCGCAAATGTGTTCCGAGCGGTACGCAGAAGTCGCTCTGTCGCGACGACGATTCGCTCGGTTCGTGCGTCCGGTTTGTCGAAGTGCCAACTAGCGATTCGGCCGGCCAGTTGGGCCGCCATTTCATCGGCAGTCGGTCCGTAGCCGTCCGACGCGTCCACGAGCGCGTCTGTCATCGCCGCGAGGCTCGCCTCAGCCGTACTGACGGGCAGACGGCGATATCCGTCGAGCTTCTCAGCCAAGAGTGCGTGGGCCCGGCGGGCGACACTCTCTCTGGGAGAGCCCATCGCCGCGGCCAACGGGCGAAGCGACGCATCACCGAGGGCGGCGATCTGGTCGAGTTCCGCCACCGCCTGCTCGTCGTTCAATGCGGCAAACCGCTGGGCCCAGGAATGTTGGAGCAGGCGATCGACCCCATGTGGTGCTAGTACGAGCGCCAGACCCGCGGCAGTGAGCAGGGTGGTGAAGGCCGCCATTGCAAACACGGCCGGTCGGCGGCGGGTTGACTTTGGTTGCGGCTGCACGCACGCGTCCTTTTTGTCGTGTTGAAGATGAGTCATCGAACCCGTTGCAGGTGCCCGTCGCATCGCAAGGCCAAGCGGGAGATGGTCCGTTCGGCAGCCTGGGGCCCGGCATTATTCTCTGCGGCGCCGCTCGATCACAAGGTCAGTCGTCGGCGGAAGATGTGGTGCTAGCAGACGTAGCTGTCGCCGACTTCAAGCGGGAACCGACAAGATTTGGCTGACGCCCCGCGCCGCTACAAGCCGAATGATCCTTAATGTCGGCACCAAACGCCGCGGCATAGCAGGTCCGCACGAGTCGTCTGACAGTGCGGGCCTCCAGATCGACAGCCCGGGGGGGATGTATGCACGTTGGTTTGATCGTTCGCTCATGCGCTCTGCAAAGGCTGGTTGTCGACCGAAGCGGCGCAGGGGCCAGCAATTCGTCGCGTCGGACGGTGCGTCTCTTGAGCGCGGTGGCAATGGGGGCCCTTGCGCTGCTGGCCCAGGCGACGACAAGTGCCGCACGCGACCCGCTCAAACCCAGCAACGGATACCATTCGTCGACGACGTCGTCGGGGACACGCAACCAGTATCATCCGTCGTCGCCCGGAGGACATGCCGGCGTGGACGTCACCCCCAGGGCAAGCAGCAGCAAACACACGGAGCGCGAGGCCATCGCGGCGCTGCCGCTCGATCGGCTCACGCCGCAACAACGTGCCAAGGTCGAGTCGGTCACGGCGCGAACTACCGTGTTTCGGCGAATGCCGGCACAGGTCGTACGATGCGATCCAGAAATGTATCTCTTCCTCGTTGAACATCCCGAGGTGTTGGCCAACATCTGGGGACTCGCCGCCGAACAACAGGGACCAACCGGTATCCAGGAAATCGCCCTGACGCGGACCGGCCCTGACACGCTCACGGCCCACGACGGCCTGGGAACCGAAGGCAACGTCGAGATCCTCTACCGCAGCCACGATAAGCATTTGCTCTATGCGTCGGGGAGTTACGACGGGCCGTTGTTTCTCAAGCCGGTCGAGGGTGCCGGATTGTTGTATCTGACCACCGTCTACTCCCGCGATCCCAACGGCGCCTATTACATCACTTGCCAGCTCGACACGTTCATCGCCCTGGAACGTTCCGGCACGGAACTGCTGGCCCGCACGTTTTCACCCATCGTGGGCAAGGTGGCCGACGCGAGCTTTGTCCAATCCCTGGCGTTCGTGCAGATGCTCTCGGACGTGTGTGAACTGAACCCCGCGGGCATCGGTCGGCTCACGCCGAGGCTTGACCACGTCGACCCGGACGTCTGCAACGAGTTTTCCCGACTGGCACTCAAAGCGGCGACGCGGGCGGAACAACGTCGCATGTCGGCCCGTGTTCCCGAGGCGGTGACGGCACAACCGCTACGGCCGACCGCCGCCGATCTGCGCGCAACTCGGTGACGTCCGTCCGCCGCGAGAGTCTTCAACGGCGCTCAAAGCAGAGCGTCACGGCGAGTCCAGGCCAGACGCTCTTGTTGCTCCAAGTCTCTGTTGCTCCACTTCGAGCGGGGCTAGACCAGTGCGTTGCAGCGCCACCTCGCGCATGGCCCGGAGGTCGAGCTTGCCGGTGCCCAGCACGGGAATTTCTTCGACTTCGATAAAGCTGTCGGCGTCGGGGATCCAAAGGTTGGGCAGGCCGCTACCCAGTAGGCGTTCGCAGATTTCTTTTGGCGGCGTGGTCAGGGCCCGGTGCAACACGATGAGGCGTTCGCCGCGACCCTCGTCGGGGACGGCCGTGACCACGGCAAGGATTTCTTCCTCGCCGGCGCCGAGCAGCTCGTTGATCGATTCCTCGATCTTGATGTGCGGCACCATCTCGCCGGCGATTTTGGAAAAACGGGTTTGCCGGCCCGTGATGTGGATATAGCCCTCGTCGTCGAGGTAGGCGATGTCGCCGGTGACATACCAGCCGTCGCGCATTACCTCGTCGGTCATTTCGGGGCGGTTGAAGTATCCCTTCATCACGTTGGGCCCGGTGAGCAGCAGCAACCCAGCCTCGCCGTTGGGGAGCGGTGCTCCGGTGTCGGGATGAACGACTTTGGCGGTGGTGCCGGGGACAGGTTGTCCGACCGAGCCTTCGCGGGCACCGTAACGGTCCGGCATGACGTTGCGATGCGGCGGTACGTTGACCGACACGAGAGGTGACATCTCGGTCGCTCCGTAGGCCTCGAACGGCCGCACGCCAAACTTCTTTTCGAACGCTTCGGCGACGTCCGGCGGCAGCCGTTCGGCACTGGCAAACACTACGTCCATCGTGGCAAAGTCTTCCGGCTGGCAACGGCGGATGTAGTTGCGCAGGAACGTCGGAGTGCCCATCAGCAGCGTTGCCTTGTGCTTGCGGCATAGGTCGCCGATGATCTTTGCGTCCAACGGGCTGAAGTGGTAGACGGCCTTGGGGTAGAGCGCCAACATGGTCCAAAGCGTACCGGTCAGGCCGTACGAATGGAAAAAGGGCAGCACGCCGCAAAGCACGTCGTCGCGGCCCAAGTGCACGAGTGAGTTCATCGCCTCGATGTTCGACGCCACGTTGTCGTGCGTCAGCATCACCCCCTTGGGATCGCCCGTCGACCCCGAGGTGAACAATACGGTGAGCAGGTCGTCGCCCTTGATGCGATCGAGCCCGAGGCGACGTTCCAACGCGGCGGCTGGCACGACGTAGGCATCAAGCAGGCTGGCGAGCTTGTCGGCGAGCTTGACCGTTTTGCGGAGATCTTCGAGGAAGACCAGTTCGGCGTCGAGCTGCAGATCGAGTTTATCCATCACCCGCCGGCTGGTGAGCACGTGGCGGATCTGGCACTGCTCAATGCAGGAATTGATGATGCTGGACGAACAGGTGTAGTTGAGGTTCACCGGGACCCGGCCAGCAATGGAGAGTGCGGCGTTGCCGATTGCCGCGCCGGCCGAGGGTGGCAGCAACAGGCCGACGAACTTTTCCTCGGGGCCCAAGACTTCTCGCAGCAGCAGGCGGCGGAAGATGAGCACGGCCGTGAGCAACTTGCCGGCGCTGAGTTCGACGCCCGTCGTGTCGGCAACCTTCGACTGACGTAGCTGACTCTTGCAGTTGCGCACGAACGAAACGAGGAGATTGCGGTGGCGGGCGTCAGGCGTCATCGGTCGGTTTCCTGGACTCATTAAGTCCCCTGGCCAAGTCCGACGACTGCCTGGCGGACGTCGTCGACGTTACACGGTGAAGCGATCGGCGTTCCGAAGCGAATCGTCACCGGAAACGGCCAGCGGCGGGGCCATTTCCAGAAGAACTTACCTTCATCATAACTAAATATGCTACCCCAGAGTCCCAGCAGCCGAACGGGCACGACCGGCACGTTCGCTCCCTCGACCAATCGCACCACACCCGGGCGAAACGGTTGTAGCTCGCCATCGCGGGTGATGGCCCCCTCGGGGAACATGCAGACGAGATCGCCGCGCATCAGTGCGTGGCGGGCCTCAGCCAAGCTGCGTGAGACCGACTTGGGGCCCGACTCGGGGCGGATAGGGATGACTCCCAGGGTGCGGGCCAACCACATGAGCCCTGGCACACGCACGTAGTCGGCGTACGCCACCATGTGGACCCGACGCGGGCAACTCACCAACAGCAACAGCCCGTCGGCCCAGGAAACGTGGTTGGGGGCGAGCAGGGCACCCCCTTCCTCGGGGAGATTCTCCAGGCCGTCGAGGTGGACGCGGTAAACCAGCCGTACCGGCAGCGACAGCAGCAAGCGGCAAGTTTCGTAGGCGAGCATGCGCAGCGCGATCATCACGACCGGCACCGTGATCAACCCGGCGAGCACGAAGATCTCGCGGGCCGTGAGTCCCAGCACGTTGCACAACAAGGCGTAGATGCCTGAAACCGAGAGCATGGCCGCAAACGTGATAAAATTACTAGCGGCCAGGATCGAGCCACGCT
>JAGQPT010000461.1 GCA_020426575.1 Planctomycetales bacterium | reverse complement strand
CGAACGGGCCTACTACTCGACCCTCTACACCGGCTACGGCGGATACGGCGGCGGATACAGCGGCCGAAGATTCGGCGGCTACGGCGGCTTCTACCGCTAACCGAAACAAAAAACCAACTGGCAACTCACTCACTCCGATTGCGATGAGGCCAACCATGACGCGGCTGGGTTACTGGCACCGAACGGTGGTGGGCGCGCTGCTGGCGATCACGTCGCTCTGCGGCAGCGGCTGTACGACAATGCCCGGCGCCGACTCGCTGGCAAAACTCACGCCCGGCGGGCAGCGGACGGCGAGCATGGCCGAGCGCATGGCCGAAGCCCGCGCGCTGGAAAACGCCGACAAGCTCGACGAAGCTCGTGACATTTATCAGAAGCTGATCGTCGAGTCACCGGATCGCTACGAACCGTATCACCGCCTCGGCGTGGTGGCGGACCGACAGAAGCGCCATCGCGAAGCCGAAGCGTTGTACACCCAGGCGATTGAGCGACAGCCCACCAAGGCCGACCTGTTCAACGACCTCGGCTATTGCTACTACCTGCAGGGCAAATTGATGAAGGCCGAGAGCGCGATGCTCAAGGCAGTGGCGATGTCGCCTTCGACGCCGCGCTATCGCAACAACCTGGGGCTCGTGCTGGGGCATCAAGGTCGCTATGACGACGCGCTCGAAGCGTTCCGCAAGGCGGGCAGCGAAGCCGACGCGCAATACAACATGGCGTTTGTCCGTGCTTCGCAGAACGAGATGGAGGAGGCGAAAGCGTGTTTCCGGCTCGCGCTGGTGGCGGACCCGACGTTCGAGCCGGCCCGCGAGATGCTCGACAACTTTGCCCGTGTCGAAGCCGACCCCGAGGCCGAGTTGGATAAAGTCGCCATGGCAAAGGACGGCGTCCGCTGGGTCCCCTACGTTGAACCGGGCGGGTCGACGTCGGCGGTGACGCAGGCGAACTACACGACGACCACTGCGAGCAACGCGGCGACGTCGGCCACTTCGGCACAGGGCGCCTCGGCGGCGACCAGCCAATCACGCATGGTCGGGCCGGGACAATTCGGCCGCAACACACCGTCAGCGCCCGGCCGCTTGAGCGCCGAGACAATGGCCACCGCCGCACCGCTCTTTTAGGCCGCCGGCGGAGATCGCTGGCCCGCCGCGGCGATTCGGATGCAACGCCGCGGGCACTGGTGTAGGATGAGGGTTTGCCGCGACTTCGGCCTGATGCCGCCGTCGCCGCGGCTGCTTTCCGTTCTCACATCCTACTGGCCGAAGGGCGCGACGATGTCTCAAATCGTTTTCACACGGGGTCCGTTGTTACTGGGTCTCTTCGCGGTGCTGACGGCGGCGTCCGTGCCAGCCGGCGAACCCACGTTCAAGAAACATCAGCTCGACACGGCGTTCCGTAGCGAAGGCGTGGCGGCGGGCGACTTCAACCACGACGGCCAGATGGACATCGCCGCCGGCAGCGTCTACTACGCCGCGCCCGACTGGACGATGCACACCATCGACAGCGAGCCGCGCGAGTTCGATCCGGCCGGCTACAGCAACACGTTCTGCAACTTCTCGGACGATCTGAACGGCGACGGCTGGGACGACCTGATCGTCGTCGACTTCCCCGGCAAAGAGACCTGGTGGTTCGAGAATCCGGGCGAATCGGGAGGCGAGTGGCAACGTCACGTCGTCGTGCCGGTCACCAACAACGAGAGTCCCAGCTACCTCGACGTCGACGGCGACGGCCAGCGCGAGCTGCTTTACGGCACGGGCGAGACGACGATCGCCTTGGCGCGGCCGAGCGACGACGCCGACGCGCTGTGGGACGTGCTCAACGTGTCGAAGCCGATGGCTCCCGGCACGGACCGCTTCTCGCACGGCATCGGTGCCGGCGACGTCAACGGCGACGGCCGCAACGACGTGCTGGTGATCCAAGGCTGGTGGGAGGCACCGGCCGACCCGGCCACCACGCCGTGGACGTTCCATCCGGCCAGCTTCGGCGACGCGTGTTCGCAGATGCACGTCTACGATTTCGACGGCGACGGCGACAACGACGTGCTCACGACCAGCGCCCACAACTACGGCATGTGGTGGCACGAGCAGACCGACGATGGGTTTGTGCAGCACGAAATCTCCCGCGACTTTTCGCAGACGCACAGTGTCGTAATGACCGACTTCAACGAGGACGGGCTGCCCGACTTCGTCACCGGCAAGCGCTGGTGGGCACACGGTGGCCACGACCCCGGCGGCGACCAGCCAGCGGTCGTCTACTGGTTTGAACTGGTCCGCGAAGACGGCACGGCCAAGTGGATCCCGCACGTGATCGACCACGACAGCGGCGTGGGCACGCAGTTCGAGGTCGCCGACATCAACGGCGACGGCCACGACGACGTGATCACGTCGAACAAAAAAGGCGTGTTCTACCTGGAACGCGTGGCTGACTAGCCGTGCGTCGAGAACCGCGGCAAATGACATACCCACGGGCCGATGCGCTGGGGGAAGGCGTCTCGGCCCGTGGGCGTTTTCAGGCGATTTTGCTCTTTGGCGAGTGACCTTTCTCGCGAATGCCAGGTCGGTGACTCAAACGGCCTCGCCGCCTGCCGGTTCGAGATCGAGTTCGATCTCCACGTCGGCGCCTGCGTCGTCGTTGCCCTCACTATCGCTGTCGACGTCGCCGTCATCGACGTCGTCACCCTCGGTCTGCGGCGTTGCCTGGGAGTCGCCGTCGGACGGAGCGCCGTCTTCCGTTTCGGCGTCGGCCGGTTGCTTCGCCTGGGGACTCTCGACGTCGGAGAAGAACGTCTCGATCAGCGTGCGCAGTTGGTCCGCCTTCTTTGTCAGCAGCTCTTCGAGACGATCAACCCGCTCGGTGAGCATCTCTTCGAGTTCGTCACTTCTCTCTTCGACGAGCTGCTCAGTCTTTTCGGCTTGCTCGTCGGCGAGCTGCTCGAACTGCTTGCGCAACGACTCGATCTGCTTCATGGTGCGGTCGAGGTTGAATTCTTCCGGCAGCGGCGAGGTATCGTCGAGTTCACGCCAAATCTCTTCGCGCTCTTCGACGACGTTGCCGTCGACGTCGCTGCCTTCGTCGTTATTGCCGTTGCTATTGTGATCGGGGTGCGCCTGCTGCCAGCGCAACCTGTTTGCCACCGGCGCGTCGAAACGGAAATGCTGAACCCCGATCGGGCCACTGAGCAGCCGCTGCACCTGTTTGCGCACGTCGTCGGGCAGACGGTCGAGTCTTTGTTCTGAAACTTCCCAGTGTTCTTCACCCCGATCGATAGTGATTTGGGCCGGCTTGCCACCCTCGCGGTCGATGCGAATCCGCCAACCCTCGGGCAATTGCGAGTCAGCGTCGCTCGGATGCTCCAACACAATTCCCGGCCGTACGACGCGGTATTCCACGTCGCCATTGGGCGTCGTCAGCACCCTGAGCATCTTGCGCACCTTCGATTCCGCCTCGCGCGCTGGATCGGGGGCAAAGACAACTACGTCTTGCGTTTCGCTAGGCGTGACGGTGACGTCAACGACGCCACCTTTGCGCAACAGCTTGAGCGTCAATTCACCGTCGCCGGCGCCAGCCACGATCGCGGCCAGGTCCTGCGGCTTGCGAACGAGTCGGTCACCCACGCTGACGATGATATCGAACGGCTTGATGCCCGCCTCGTCAGCCGGCGAGTCCGGAAATACCTTGGCGACGACGACGCCCACGTTGTCGCTCAGGTCGAGTTGGGCGCGCACCACCTCGGAGAGCGTTCCGAGTTGGACTCCGATCCATCGCGATGGCGCCTTGTCCGCTTCGGACCCAATCACGATCTCCTCCTGAACGTCATTCGGCACCTCGGTGTCTTCGCCGACGACGACATCTTCGCCGTCGACGGTGCTCTCGCCGTCGACCGCGACGAGGAGGGTTTTGCCGTCGTCGAGGCGGCGGACGATCACGTCCTCGGCCCAGGCCACCGTGCCGGTGAGATAAAACCCGGCGGTGACTACCGCAGCCACCGCAACCGAACCGTTGATTCGTGGCACTTGCATGTTGGGAATTCCTTGTTCGTCTTGGAATGTTGAGGGAGGATTCGATTCACGTTCTGCACGCCGCCATAGCCGGCGAATCGTGGACCGTTCAATACACCGTGTCGCTCACCGGCACGATCTTCACGCGATCGACCGGCAGCACGACCTGCTGATTCCCGGCTACGTCGAACGGGACGATTTCTCGCTGCTGCTGGACCTCGTACCCCTGCTGCCGCAGCAGTTCGACGTATTCCTCGGGCAGCGCCGGCGGAACGTGTTCGAGCCACGATTCGTCGACGCCGGGACCTTCGACCACCTTCACCGGCAGATGGCTGAGCGTGCCGTCGCCGGCGTCTGGGACTTCGAGAAAACCGACCCGCACACGCGGGCCGTCGTAACCGACCGTGCGGGCCGTTGCCGCGAGCCCGCCGTCGCCGTTCGTGTCGGATGCAGAGGTGTCAATCTCCGACGGCACCGGAAGGGCATTGTTGACGACGTTCACGTTGTCACGCGTTGCGCTCGAGTCTCGCGCATAGCGCCAACGGTCACCGCCGGCAAAACCGAGGGCAAACGCCAGCGCGATCGAGGCCGCCAGCACTGCCGCCGACCAGCTCCGACGCCGGGAACGGTCGGTGACGCCGCCATCTACCGACGCCGTGCCCACGCTCTGGGGCGCTGCGGCCACGCGTGGTACAGCGCGACTGTGCGCTGTTTCGCCAAGAGCGTGGGCCGACTCACGCCACACCTGCGCTTCGAGAAACGCCAACGCGCAGCGCCGCCAGCCGTCGGGCTGGACGTCGAGTCGCCGGAGTGTTTCCTCGCGTTCTTGCTCGGAGAGTTCGCCGTCGACCAATCGATCGATCTGGGTGATGTCGTTCATCGTTTCCTGCGTCATTTCCTGCGTAGATATGTGTGGGTGATACACTCGGCAATCCACCGCTAGTGGGCCGCCTCGGCAACGGGAGTGCCAGCCAGTTGTGCCCGCAGACGGGCACGGGCGCGATGCAACCTCGCTTCGATGGCCGACGTGCTGATGCCAAGCCGCTCGGCGAGCTGGCGATAACTCCAGCCCTCGGTGTACTTGAGCAGCAGGACCTCGGCGTCGCGCGGTGCCAGTCGCTCCAATGCCTGGCGCACGCTCGCGCGGCGCTCGCTATCGAGCAGCCACTCGAGCGGGTCGGCTTCGCGGGGCGCCGCCTCGCCGAGCTGGAGCCTGTCGGCATAGCGGCCCATCAACTTACGCCGGCGACCCTGACGACGGCGATACATCAGCGCCTGACGCACGGCGACGCCGTACAACCAGGGCGCCAACTTTTCGCGGTCGGGCGGCAGGGTCGCCTCGGCAACTGCCGCTAATGCCACTTCCTGCATCACCTCGTCGACTCCGTCCGCTCCACCCAAGCGCGCAAGCACGACGGTGCGCAGCCAACGGGAGTGCTCGGTCAGGGCGGCCGACCAATCGATCTGTGTCGTGTCCGCTGCGGCGCGGTGTGGCTGGCTCGCTGTGGTCATGGTTTTCCGTAGGATACGTTGCCGCTGGCCCAAAAATCTTGCGACGAGACCGGAAAGATTTTTCCCCAACCACCACTGCCGCCGTCGCTGGCTGTCGCTTCGCTGCCATGCAACTACGAATGCGACCACATGGGTGGGTTCGTAACCCCCGCCGCCTTATTGGGCTGCGACGATCGCACACTGGCCAAACGCGGCCCCGAGCGGCGGCCGCACGGCCCGCTTCGCCAACCGGTGCACGGCAACCGCCGGGCGGCTGGACAAACGGGGCGGGTGGGCCGAAGATCGTCTGAGCGGATGCACCGCAATCACTGCCAGCAGAACATTTGCCCGATGACGAGCTCGCCCCACCCTCGCATGGCCTGGATCGACGCCGAACTTGCCCGGCTCGACGAGGCCCACCTCCGCCGGCGGTTGCTTACCCGTACCGGCCCTCAACAGGCCGAGGTGATCCTGGCGGGCGACGACGTGGTGAGCTTCGCCTCGAACGACTACCTCGGCCTGGCTGCCGACCGACGCTTGGTGCTGGCCGCGGCAGAGGCGGCGACGAATGAGGGCTGGGGAGCCGGCGCCAGCCCGTTGGTCACCGGCCGGGGCGAAGCGCACACACGGCTCGAATCACAGCTCGCCGCCTTCGAGGGCAGCGAGGCCGCCCTGCTCTTCCCCACGGGCTTCGCCGCCAATCAGGGCACGATCGCGGCGCTGGTGGGGCCGGGCGACGCAGTCTTCAGTGACGCCCAGAACCACGCCAGCATCATCGACGGCTGCCGCGTTTCGCGCGCCGAGACACACATCTATCCCCATGCCGACGTCGACGCTTTGGCCGCGATGCTGGAGCGCCGCACTGGTGTACGTCGGCGGCTAATCGTGACCGACGGTCTTTTCAGCATGGACGGCAACCTCGCGCCGCTGCCGCAACTGGTCGCCCTGGCCGATCGGTACGACGCCATGCTGATGGTCGATGAAGCCCATGCCACCGGTGTGCTGGGACGCAACGGCCGCGGCGCGTGCGAGCACTTTGGACTCGACGAATGCGTCGACGTGCGCGTCGGCACGCTCAGCAAAGCGCTGGGTTCGATGGGTGGCTTCGTTTGCGGATCGCAGGCGCTGGTCGACTGGCTGACCAACCGGGCGCGGACCTACGTCTTTTCGACGTCGATGCCCGCGCCGTTGGCGGCCGCGGCGGCACGGGCCGTGGAGATTGTCCGCAACGAACCCGAACGTCGCCGCCGCGCCCTGCAATCCGCCGCCAAGGTGCGCGACGCGCTGACCGCACAGGGTTGGGATGTCGGCCCCAGCGAAAGTCAGATTATCCCAGTCATCGTCGGTCCGTCGCACGCGGCGCTGGCGCTGTCGGCCCGCCTCCGCGAAGCGGGGCTCTGGATTCCAGCGATTCGCCCGCCGTCGGTCCCTCCCCATACGGCACGCTTGCGCATCGGCATCAGCAGTGGCCACAGTGACGAGATGATCAACCGATGTATCGACACGATGGACCGACTACGTACAGCGGCGCGATGACGGCGCATCTCATCGCGCCGCGCAGCGTGGAAGTCGCGGACGTATTTTTTTTGGGGGGGGACGACTGCCACAGGCGGTCGCTGCGGCGGCACTAACCCTCGTCCTCGGGAGTGTGCTCGACAACGAGCACGTTGGTCGAGAGTTCGTCGACGACGCGTTCGTCGAGGCCCGCTTTGCGGGCACGGATCCGCAGCAAGTCGGCCGGCTTGGTCCCCTTGGGTAGGCGTCCCAGGTGGCAGACCGGCTCGCCGGGGCTGATCGCTGGCAGCGTCGTCATGCCGATCACGACCGAATCGAACGGCGCGGTGAGCACACTGCGGTGACGCCCCAACAACGTGGTGTTCGTCGCCAGCGGCTGCCCCTTCTCGATGATGTCGCCCGGGCTGAAGTGGAACCGCAAAAAGCCCCCCATTTCGGCGCGAACCCACTTGGTGCTTTCGATCTTGAGCTGGTAGGCCGGGCGATCTGATTTGCCGCCGATCATCCCCAGCTCGCGGAGCACGTTGCCGATGCCACGGACGGCCGTCTCGACGATGCCGGGCTCGACCTTCCAGACCTCGCCCCCCTCCATCACAACGGTCGGGCACCCGGCCGCACAGGCCTCGCGGCGCAGCGATTTGTTCGGTCCGCGGCCGTTGATGATCACCTCGCTGCCGAACGCCTCGGCCATGCGGCTGATCTGCGGATCCGAAAGGTCGGCGCGCACGCTGGGAAAATTCGTCCGTCGCACAGCGGCCGTGTGCAGGTCGATGCCGAAGTCACAGCGGGAAACGATCTCGTCGACGATCGTGTGCGCCATCCGGCTGGCCAGCGTGCCGTTGGCACCGCCGGGAAAACTGCGGTTCAGATCGCGCCGGTCGGGCAGGTATCGCGAGTGCCGATCGAAGCCCAGCAGGTTGAGCACGGGCACAAGCATCAGCGAGCCGCGCTCCAACGGCAGCGCGTCGTCCTGAATGATCTGGCGAATGGCGCCGGTGCCGTTGATCTCATCGCCGTGCAGCGCGGCCGTGATGAAGACGACCGGGCCGTCCACCGGCGCGCGACGGATGTGGATGGGGATGTTGAGCGTCAGTCCGCTGTAACTTTCGCTGACAGGGAGCTGCACGTCGCACGACTCCCCCGGCCCGATATATAGGCCGTGCCAATTGTCGATCGGTTTGCGCCGCCGGGTTTCAGTCATCGTGTTGTCGAGTCCGAATGGTTGGCCCCCCGCGTCGGAAGTTTAGGCGGAGCCCGACTCGCGCGGTAGTTGGAGAACTTTGGGTCGGCGGCGGCGACGGGTTTTTGCCGGAATCAGGTCACGCATCAATTCGAGTTTGCCAAAGCAGAGCAGCCGATCGCCCGGTTCGAGTCGCCGCTCGGAGCGGGGGTTGGGGATCACAGTCGTGCCGCGATACAGTGTCAGCACGTTGATGTCGCGCTCGCGGAGCCCCGACTCGGCGATGGTCTGACCGACGTAGTGCGAGCCGTCCGGCACGTGGATCTCCGTCACGCCATAGCCGCGGCTCACGGTGAGCCGTTGTCGCAGATCGATCTCGGGAAAGTCGACCTGGGCGGAAATGTAGTCGACGATCGCCCCGGCAATGTCGAGTTGCGTGCACTTCTCGATTCCTTCGAGTCCTGGCGACGAGTTGATCTCCATGATCTGCGGGCCGTCGCTGGCTTCGAGCATGTCGACGCCGGCGATCCGCAATCCCAGGATTTGAGCAGCGCGGACGGCCGTTTCGCAATACGTTTCGTCGAGCACCAACGGCTCGGTCAGGCCGCCGCGATGGACGTTGCTGCGAAACTCCTGTCCCTGGGCCACGCGCCGCATCGCCGCCACGACCTGGTCGCCGACGACGAACGCGCGAATGTCGCGGCCACGACTCTCGGCAACAAACTTTTGAATCAGCACGTTCTGCTTCTGGCTTTGCAACAGTTCGATGATCGCCTCGGCCGAACGTACTGACTCGGCCAGCAGTACGCCGATCCCCTGCGTGCCTTCGAGCAGCTTGATCACCACGGGGGCCCCGCCGACGCGATGGATCGCCGGCAACACGTCGTCCTTCTCGCGCACGAAGGCCGACTGCGGAATGCCAACGTGGTGGCGGCTGAGGATCTGCAGGCAGCGCAGCTTGTCCCGCGAGTTGCTGATGCCAGCCGACGAGTTGGCGCAGAAGACGTCCATCTGTTCGAACTGTCGGACGACGGCTGTGCCGAAGTAGGTGATCGACGCACCGATGCGCGGCAGCACGGCGTCAAAGTCGGGCAGAGGCCGGCGACGGAAAAACAGGTCCGGCTGTCCCCGCTCCAGGTCGATACAGAACTGTTGCGTGTCGAGCACCTTGGTCTGGTGACCACGCTGTCGGGCGGCTTCACGCAGCCGCCGAGTGCTGTAACAGCGGGGGCTGCGCGATAGGATGCCAAGCTTCATCGGTGAAACCTCTTGCTGTCAATTACCGGTTGGTCCGTCAACGCTGACGTGTCTTGCTTTGACGTGGCGCACCGCCCAGGTACGATCGGCCCGCGTCGACCAGGAATCGACGCCGGATCGCCTCGCGGCCGAGCAACATGCGAAACCCCATCTCGTCGCGGTTGGCCAGGGTGAGTTCCACGGGCCAGGTACGCCCGAGCAACGTCACGTGGGTGACGATCACCGGCCGACGCGACGCTTTACCGCTGGAACTGCGCACGCTGCGATATTCGAGGACGTCTGCCTCGGCCACGACGATCGTCCTGGTGTTCCGCTGGGTGGGGTGCACCTTGAAACGCACCAGCGTCGCGCCACCCCGCCGTATCTCGCGCAGGTCGTAGGCGTGCAGCGACGAAGAGCGGGCACCGGTGTCGACCTTGACTTTGATCGAATCGATCCCCAGTTCGGGCAGCGCGACCCATTCCCGCCATCCGATCACCGGCAGATTCAGCGGCTTCTTCTCCACGTGGCATCCTGCGGGTTGTTGTGGCGAAACGATCGGCCAGGTCGGGGCGGGCGCTGCCTCGGGCGGATACACAAAATCTAAAGGTACGGCGCTGGAAGGCAACCCCATCGGCGAATGGCCAAAAACGCACCTGACGTCGCTTCGTGAAGAATTCGTGCAAGCGGTGACGCGACGTGGCACACAGGGGGTTGCGACTTCGCCACGACAGACCGCCACGGCGATAGGGGAAAACGCTGCGGGGCGTCAGGAATGCCGCAATGCTTCGATCGGGTCCATTGTGGCGGCTCGCATCGCAGGATACAGGCCGAAGATCACGCCGACACCCACCGAGATGCCGAAGGCCAGCGGTACGGACCAGGGCACAACTTCGGGTGAGACCGACTTGATGACTTCAGGCAGATTGGCCATCAGGTGGGGGGCCAGGGCATCGAGCCCGCTGCGGGCCAGTCGCACGACCGGCCCACAGGTGAACCCGGTGGCGATACCGATCAAGCCGCCGAGCATCGAGAGCATCACCGTCTCGACGAGGAACTGTCGGGTGATGTCACCCTGCTTGGCGCCGAGTGCGCGGCGGATACCGATTTCGCGGGTGCGCTCGGTGACCGTGGCGAGCATGATGTTCATGATGCCGATGCCGCCGACGACGAGGGAAATCGCCGCAATCATCCCCATGAAGATGATGAACATCAGCCGGGTGGTGCGCGCCTGTTCGAGCAGTTCCAGCGGCACGACCATGGCGACGTCTTCACTGTTGTGTCGGGCGTCGATCGTCGCTTGCACGATCTCGGACGTTTCCAGCACGTAACCGG
>JAGQPT010000043.1 GCA_020426575.1 Planctomycetales bacterium | reverse complement strand
GAGAGTGAGCCTCGTGTTGCACACAGGCTTCGGACTGCGCGGTGACGGTGTGAATGGGCGGCAGACTGAGCCCGAGGCAGCAGCGGGCGGCGGCTCGTCATCACACTGTCGATGCCCTGTCACGGGTAACCACGACTTGTGCGATGGACACGAGGCTCGGGGGCGAGAGTCAGGCCGACGAAGTGAATCGCAAAAGCAGCGAGTCGCAACGATGCGAATCGAAAAGAAGCGAAACTTCGTCGGCTGCGTTTTTTTGGTCGCGCCCGACGTTGCCATCGCCGTGTCAAGCCGATCTTCTGGCCACCCGGGCCGTCAAGCCAATTTCTTGGCCACCCGCTATCGCGGCAACCGGTCACCGTGCTGAAACGTTTCACGTGAAACAATCGGCGCTCGGCGCTAATTCACGGTGCTGCGACGTTTCACGTGAAACAATCGGTCCAAATGTTTCACGTGAAACGCGGACGGTCCGATGAGGCCGCGGCCCAAGCAACGGCCTTGCCTCGCCGTGGCCTGGTTTTAGTCGTTGACATGCGATTCCAGGAAACGCACCAGACGGTGAAAGTCGCAGTCGGGTTTGACGTAGCGCACCACGGTCACCAGCGTCGCCGGGTCGACGAGCTTGTCGAACGGCACGTAGTTCAGATCGAGTTGCCCCGAGACCGAAACCATTACGCCGTCGAGCCCTTCTTCGACCAAGGCGCGGTAGGCGCCGACGCCCAACTGGCTGCCGAGCATGACGTCGAAGGCGTTCGGCCGCGCACAGCGCGCTTCGTAGCCGAGCTGCAACGGTGTGACCTTTTTCTCACGACCGAACTGCGCTTTGTATTCTTCGGAAACAAGCCGGGCGAAGATGCCGCTGAGGTTGACCTTCGAGATGGCGATGTGACCGAAGTCGTCGCGCTCGATGCCGGCGATGTACTTCTGCGGGAGAAACTCGGCGAGACCCTCGGCCAGCACGATCACGCCGTAGCGCTTGCCTTCGCGCTGCTCGCGCACGCGAATCGTGGCGACAATGCGCTTGACGACTTCGCTCACCTTCATCTTGGGCGTTTCGCTCGTCGTACCGTCTTCGTGCGTGACCGTTTGCATTTCCCGTAGCCCACCGGTGATGTCCTCGACGCTGATCACCAAGCTCGCTTCGCCGGCGATCGCAGCACCGTAGGCAAGCCAGCCGGCCGAGCGTCCCATCGTTTCGGCCAGGAAATAACTGTTGTTCGCTTCCGCGTCGGCCAGAAGGTTGCGGACCTCAGTCGCCAACGTGTCAACGGCCGTGAAATAGCCGAACGTGAAGTCAATGCCCATGTAGTCGTTGTCGATCGTCTTGGGCAGATGCACGACCGGGATGCGGGGGCTGCCCTCGGGCAGGTGCGCCTGAAAGCGCTGAAACTTGTTGGCCGTCTTCAACGTGTCGTCGCCGCCGATCGAGATCAGCGCGTCGACACCGATCGAGCGGAGTCCTTCGTAGACGCGCTTGAGCGGCGCCGACTTCTCCGGATCGTCGAGGTCCTCAGGACCGCCGATCAATTTGCCGGGGTTCGCCCGGGCCGTGCCGATCATGATCCCTTGCGAGTTGCGCGTGCGCTTGAGCAGGCGATGCGTGATCATCACGTAGTCCTGCTCCTGGACGAGCGGCTTCTCGGCCGTGTAGTTGATCAGCGACGAGTATCCCTGCAGCACTCCGACGACTTCGATGTCGTTGCGCAGGAACGACACAGCGGCGGTGGAAATCACGGCGTTGGCCGCCGGCGCCGGTCCACCCGAAAAGAGAATGGCGACGCGGCGGATGTGGGTATCGGCGTGGGGCGGGGACGATAGCGCGTTGGTCATGGTTTTGCCTGCTGTGTTCTACATTGCCTGATGCTACTGACGTGCCGAGTCGACCAGCGGGACGTCGGTCCGGCGATGGGCACGGCGGGAGCCATCGGCGAACGAGTCGGCCGACGAGTGCCAAGGCGGCCCATTCTAGTGACCCGAACGAGGTTCGCCAATCGGGGGCGGCCACGCGTGAGGATCCTTCGCTCCGGTACGACGCGGCCGAAAGAATAGCAAGCCAGCGAGCGGAGCGGCGTTCACGACTTCTGAACAATCAACAACCAACGGCCGTGCCGACGACGATGCCCGACGCATCAGGCACCACGACTCAGGCACGACTCTCAGCAACCGTCACGGCGGCCGACGATCGCCGGGTGATGTTCACTCGTTGGTCGGTAGCGACGGTGCCATCCAGGTGCGTTCGATAAAGCGGGTGTCGACGCGGCCTTCACGGAAGGCCGTGTGATCGAGGATTTCGAGTTGCAGCGGCGCGGTGGTGTGCAGACCGTCGACGCGCAGTTCAGAGAGTGCCCGACGCATGCAGGCGATCGCCTCGTCGCGTGTCGGCTGGTGCACGATGAGCTTGCCGATCATCGAATCGTAATAGCGCGATACGCCGTAGCCGCTGTACGTGTGCGAATCGAAGCGCACGCCGAAACCACCCGGCACGATCAACTGCTCGATTTTGCCCGGCGAGGGCCGGAAGTTGTGACGCGTGTCCTCGGCGTTAATGCGGCACTCGATCGAAACGCCGTTGACGTGGATCTCATCCTGGGTGAACGGTAACGGCTCGCCAGCCGCCACGCGAATCTGCGTCTTGATCAAGTCGATGCCCGTGACCATTTCGGTGACCGGGTGCTCGACCTGAATGCGGGCGTTCATCTCGATGAAGAAGAAGTTGCCCTGGCTGTCGACGATGAACTCGACCGTGCCGGCGTTGGTGTAGTCGGCCTGACGAACCAGGCGCACGGCCGATTCGCAGATAGCCAGGCGGATCGAATCGTCGAGGAACGGCGCGGGACTTTCTTCGATGATCTTCTGGTGGCGTCGCTGCATCGTGCAGTCGCGTTCCCAAAGGTGGACGACGTTGCCGTGACTGTCGGCAATGATCTGGACTTCGATGTGGCGGGGACGGTCGATGTACTTTTCCAGGTAGATGCTGGGATCGCCGAAGGCAGCGCCGGCCTCGGCCTGCGCTTGCTCGATCGCCGGCTTCAACGCCGCGGCGTTCTCTGCCACCCGCATGCCACGTCCACCTCCGCCCGCCGAAGCCTTGATCAACACGGGAAAGCCGATCTCGTGGGACACGGACTCGGCCTCGGCCGCGTCGCTGATCAAACCGCCACTGCCGGGCACTACGGGCACTTCCGCGGCGCGGGCGAGGTCGCGGGCGGCGTTCTTGTTACCCAAGAGGTCCATCGCCGTGTGCGAAGGCCCAATGAACTCGATCTGGCAACTTCGACAGACCTCGGCGAAGTGCGAGTTCTCGGCGAGGAATCCGTAACCCGGGTGGATCGCCTGCACGTTCCCGACTTCGGCCGCGCTGATGACGCGGTCGATCTTCAGATAGCTGTCCCCCGAGGCCGGTGGTCCGATGCAGTAGGCTTCGTCGGCCATGTCGAGATAGGCGGCGCCGCGATCGGCCTCGCTGTAGACAACGACGGTCTCGATGTTCATTTCGCGGCAAGCGCGGATGATCCGCAGGGCGATCTCGCCACGGTTGGCAATCAATATCCGTTTGAACATGAGCCGCGTCGTGCTCCTGGGCGTGGTGGTCAGGGCCGACGACCGCCGGCCGACACGGCAGCGGTCGAACTAGTCGGCGAGGTGGACTCGCGGTGGCAGTGCCGCGACGGTTAGCGCGCCGCGCAGCGCCTTCACCCCTTGGGATCAATCTTGAACAAGGGTTGGCCGAACTCGACCGGCTCGCCATTCTCCGCCAACACGCTGACCACTCGGCCGGAGATCTCGGCGGGGATTTCGTTGAACACCTTCATCGCCTCGACGATGCAAACGATCGTGTCGGGTCCCACGTGGTCGGAAACCTTGACGAAGGGGGCCGAGTCGGGGCTGCTGGCGAGGTAAAACGTGCCCACCATCGGGCTATTGATATACGTGAAGTTGTCGCTGGCCGCGCTGTCACCGGCGGGCGCGGCAGCCGCTGGGGCGGCCGGCGCAGCCGGAGCCGCGGCACGAGCCGGCACGTACTCGACGGGGCCCGTGAAGTCGGCGTCGCCACGCCGCAAACGAATCCGCATGTCCGCTTGCCGAAGGTCGATCTCATTGAGTTCGTGTTCGTTCATCAACTCGACGAGACGGCGAATCTTGCGCACGTCGAACACGTCGCCGGCACCGGCGCTCGGGTTGCTCATGAATTGTCTCCCTCGAAGGGCGCTGCCGATGGCGACGCTCTACGGACCCGGTCACCACTGGTGACAAAGTCGCGGAGAGTGCCGGGGCGTCGGCACTTGGTTCGCCCCGACCGGTACAAGACGTCAAAACGCCGTGCTCGTGTTTTCTGGACGCTCGCCATGGTAGCGACACGTCGATGGGCGATGCTACGCCAAACCACTGTGGTACGTCAAACCTTCCCGCATAACGGCCCCCCGCTCAATGAGGCGACGTCACACAATGGCCACAACGTCGGCCAGTTCTTTTTCCACGCTCGTCAACACCTCGCAGCCGGAGCGTGTCACCAGCACGTCGTCTTCGATGCGCACGCCGCCGAAGCCGGGAAGGTAGATGCCGGGCTCGACCGTCACGACCATGCCGGGCTTGAGCTGGAGATCCTGGCCTCGGGCGAGGCGAGGTCCTTCGTGGATGTCCAGTCCAATACCGTGACCAAGGCCATGGCCGAAATACTTACCGAACCCAGCCTGAGAAATGACCGTGCGTGCCACTGCATCGACTTCGTGGCAACTGGCGCCGGGTTTGATGGCTTCGATCGCCCGCAACTGGGCTTTCAGCACCACTTTGTATATTTTCTCAAATTTCGCGGGGATTCTACCGGTGAGCAAAACACGCGTCAAGTCGCTCTTGTAGAGCCCGCTGTCGGCGCCCCAGTCGATCAACACGAAGGGGCTCTCGGCTATCGTGTGTTCGGTCGGCTGCGCGTGAGGCAGCGCGGCGCGCGGACCAGTCGCCACGATCGGCGGGAAGCTCGAGCACTTGGCGCCGAACGTGCGAAGCTGCATCTCCAGCGAGTCGACGACCTGCTTCTCGGATTGTTCGCGATGCAGGCCGGCCCGCACAACGGCAAACGCCTTCTCGGCCTGAGCGACCGCGCGGCGAATCTCGCTGATCTCATCGGCATCCTTGATCAGGCGAAGTTGTTCGACGAGTCCATCGGTCACGGACAATTCGGCCTGGGGCATGGCCGCGGCCAGACGCTGGTGCAACCCCACGCTCATCGAGTCGCCCTCGACGCCCAGGCGCTTGACGGCGGCGCTGCGGGCAACCCTGGTGACCGCGTCAAACATCGACTCGCCGGGGGGGCGGATATGCACCCGCAGCCCGGGACACTCGTCGCCGAGCTGAGTCGTGTAGCGCGGGTCGCTGACGAGGACCTCCTCGCGCGGCCCGACCAGGAGGTAGCTGTCATCGCCGGTGAAGCCGGTCAGATAGGTGACGTTGGTGAAGCTGGTCACCAGCAACGCGTCGGCACCGCTGCGGCGGAGTGCGGATCTGAGGCGTTTACAGCGAGCTTCGTAGCGGGACATCGCGAGCCTTCCTTTGCCGGTGTGCCGACGAGCTAGCGGGGGGTGTGCGGCGGGCGCTGCCGCCCATTTGCCGCCGCCGGGCGTTGAGGGCAATTAACACATTCGGTGACGATAGTTTACGCGCAGGACCACGCCGATGTAAGCGGGCCAGCGCATCGGGCGACGCCGGCGAGAAATCGCGGCATTGCCACGGGTGTCATCGCCTTGGCAGGTAAACTTTTGGTGGACGCTCCGCATGCGCGAATTACAATGAATTTATACTCGCGAGTTCGGGCCGTCAGACGGCGGGCCTCGATGGGCGGCACCCAGGGAAATGGGTGACGAAGCTCGCGAATTCGTCCTCGGGCCAACGGGAATTTGGCCCGGCGGGTCGACCTGACCCGCAACGGCACGAAGCGACAAAAGCACTATCGACCCACTGCGTCGCGGCAACCAGCCCAGCGGCGCGTCTCCCGCGCCGGACCGCGAACAACCAGGCCTGCGAATCACCGCCGGACGTCAAGGTCGGTGAACCAAACGGCCTGGGGGCAACGCGGAAAGCGTCGGCCCGGGAACCGTGAGAATTGACATCTACTGACGAGAATGACCAACACCTGACGGTAGGATCGTGAGGCAGTCGCAAGACTGTCGGCTAGGCCGCCCCGCCGGCGGCACCTCAGGCCAGCCAAGAACGGAAGATCACCCCCAGAGCCCAAGCCACTGCGCCGTTTCGGCGCATGAGTTTGCGCTGGTGGTTTCCGTTCGGGAGAACTTTCCCTTGAGGATGAACACGCGCCAACGCATGCCCGTTCCTTCGCCGGTTCGGCGAACCCGCCTGGTCACGCTGATTCTGGACCAGTTGCGTCAATACGTGATCACCCACGGTTTGGGCGAAGGTGACCGACTGCCACCGGAGCGCGAACTGGCGGCCCAGCTCAAGGTGAGCCGACCGACGCTGCGCGCGGCGCTCGACTGGCTGGATCAACGTGGCGTGTTGCGCCGGGTACAGGGGGGCGGCACGTTCGTTCGCGCCAACCTGCTTTCGGTGCTCGCGCAGTGCGGCGACGACACGAGCGGCGGCGATGACCGCATCGACGAGGTGATCGAAGCGCGGCGCTGGCTCGAACCGACGCTGATTCGGCTCGCGATCAAACGCGCCAGCGACGCCGACCTCGAAGCTCTTGCCAGCGACGTCGAACAGGTTGCCACCCAACTCGACGACGCCGACGCCTGGTTCCAGCACGATCTGCAGTTCCACGTCCGCGTGGCGCGGCTGGCACAGAACAAAGTGCTGGGCCGATTGATGGAGTCGTTGCTCTCGCCGGTGTTCACGGCCTGGACGTCACACGTCCGCGACATCGACCTTGCACGTGCGTTGGCCGAACATCGGGCGATCGTGGCGGCGATGCTGCGGCGTGATACGGAGGAAGCGACCCGCCTCGGCGCGGTGCACCTCGAACAACTCGAACAGGCGGTCCGCGTCGCCTCGTTCAAGGCCAGCGCCTGACGACGCAACGGGACACATCTGCAGCAGGACGCAACCGCCGTGGTCGTGTGGCCGAACGCGGCGGCTGGCCGGGTTCGCCCAGCTAATCGTCGTCGCGCGGCACATGGATCTCGTGCTGCAGCAGTTTCTTTTTCAGGGTGGTGCGGTGCAGGCCGAGCACCCGGGCCGCCGGTGCGCACTCGTTGTTGAACTGCTCCATCGCGCCGCGCAGCAACGGCTCCTCGACTTCCTGGAGCAACGTGTCGTAGACCACTCCGATCGCGGCGGGGTCGTTGAGTAATTCGGTCGAGCGGGTGCGCATCACGTCGGCAAACGTGACTGGTGCGGCCGTTGACGGAGGCGTTTGATCGAAGCGCGGCTG
>JAGQPT010000460.1 GCA_020426575.1 Planctomycetales bacterium | reverse complement strand
TTCGGCCCAAGGCTGGGGGATCTTTGGCCAGACGAACATACTGGCCCGCGGCGGCGTGACGTTCCAGCCCAGTCGGTTCAAACCGTCGCAGAGCACGTCGCGTCGTCGCTGGTACTCGGCCGACTGTGCTTCGACGGCCGCGTCGGTGTGGCGCAGCGCCATGATCGCCGCGATCTGGATCGGTCGAAACATGCCGTAGTCGTAGTACGCCTTGACGGTCGCCAGCGCGCGGATCATTTCGGCGTTCCCGGCGCAGAAGCCGATGCGCCAGCCCGCCATGTTGTAGCCCTTGCTCATGGTGGTGAACTCGACGCCGACGTCTCGTGCCCCGTTCACGGACAGGAAACTCGGCGGCACAAAGCCGTCAAAGGCCACGTCACCGTACGCCAGGTCCGAGATCACCATGAAGCCGTAGCGACGGGCCAGCTTGACCACGTCGACGTAAAAGTCGCGCTCGACGCATACGGCCGACGGATTGTGGGGATAATTCAGCAACACCACCTTCGGCTTGGGGTGCATGTGCTGGCAGGTATAGGCGATGTTCGAAAGGTATTTTTCCGAGTCGGCGACTTCGAGCAGGATCACGTTGGCCGCCGCCAGTGCCACTGCGTACAGGTGCGCCGGGTACGACGGAGCCGGCACGATCGCCGTGTCGCCCGGGCCCATCAACGCCAGACACATGTGGCTGAAGCCCTCTTTCGAGCCCAGGCAGGTGATGATCTCGCTCTCGGGATCGAGACGCGCGCCGTGGCGTTTCAGATACTTGGCCGCCACTTCGCGACGGAGATTGATGATGCCGGCCGACTCGGTGTAGCCGTGGTTGGCCGGATCGTGCGCCGCCTCGGCGAGTTTTTCGATCACTGTCGGATGGGGTGGATCGTGGGGATTGCCCATCCCCAGGTCGATCACGTCGGCACCCGACACGCGCTTCTCGTACATCAATCGATTGATGCGCCCGAACAGGTACTGCTGCGGCAACCGCAGCACGCGGTCGGCCACTCGCACCTGAAAGGGAGGGTCCGCGCCGCGTTCGTCACCGGGCTGATCGTGGTCGCGTGTTGTATCTGTTTGGCTCATCGTTCGTGTCAATCGGTTGTCCGCGAGGGCACCCTGCTCGCCGCACAGTCGCCCCAGCTAACAGATCGGGGCGCAGACGATTGGCGTGCCAAGGGTTGAGGTTCCCACCCTCAAACATACCCCGGCGGATCGCGCGAAGGAACCACACCGGTCGGGTCGGTCAGGGACCGACGGGTGGGAAACGCCACGACGCGTCCGGGGGGCCGACACTCTGGAGCCTAGCGACGCTGCGGAAGTTCACCTTTTTGCGGTCGGGTGGCGATTCGCTCGGTGGTCCCCTCGGTTCCGGGGGCCACCTTGGGGGCCTTGGCCAGGAAGTTGTGGACCTTGGCCGTCTCGGACATCTGGCCGAGGTATCGCGCCATCAGCAGCCGCGTCTTCTTCTCGCGGACGTCGGCGACGATGTAATCGCGGACCTCGTCCATTGCGATGTTCTTCGGCTCGGTGCGTCCCTCGCAGTAGAGAATGACGTACTTGTCGCCCACCTGGATGATGCTGGAAAGCTCGCCCGGCTTGAGCGAGAAGGCTTCTTTTTCCAACACCGGCTGGCCGCCGTGTTGTTGAACCGGCGGCACCTCGCCCCGCAGCGCCCGACTCATCGGCTCGACCGAGTTCTTCTCGGCCAGGTCGCCGAAGGACTCGACCGTGGGATTGTCGCGGGCCTCGGCCCAGACTTCCTGTGCCCGGCGGTGGTTTTCCAGGAAGATGGCCCGGCAACGCACCCGCTCGCCGTAGTTGGCCTCGTAGCCGCGACGCAGGTCTTCGTCCGTGACTTCCACGTGATCACCCACCAACTTCTTCAGCGCCACCGTCGGCCAGACCGTATCGTGCACGTACAACTCGAACGGGATGCCCTGTTCCTCCGAAATGAACGTGACCCAGGCCTGGACGTCGGGTTCGCCTTGCTCGTTGGTTTTTCCCATCGTCGCGGCGGCGCGGAAGATTTCGTCGTCGATGTCCTGCTGCGAGACCTCGATCTTCCCTTGCCGCAGCGCTTGTTCGATCTGACGTCGCGTGATCATGCCGTCGACCAACTTTTCGCCGTGCCGTTCCACGCACTCGTGGGCCAGCGCTTCGATCGAGATCGGATTGCCGTTGACGAGAGCAGCCACGCCGGGCAGCTGCCGGCTGCGCTCCGGATTGTTCAAAACGTTCTCGACTTTCGCCTGGGCCTGCAATTCGGCGAACACGTCGCTGCCCACCTTGTGCAGTTTGCGGTCGCGGATCGCATCGCGGAGCCGCTCGTCAACGTCGGCGCGAGCCAGGTTGCGGGCCGGCAGTCGCTCTTCGCACTTGAGGATCACGAACTGGTGGTTGACCGGCACGATTTCCGAAATCTGGCCCGGCTGCAGTTGGAAAGCCACCTCCTCCAGTCCGGGGTCCCCCCGATGACGACGGATCGGTTGAATCAGCCCCTTACAGCTCGCGCTGACGTAGTCGTCCGACTCGGTCTTGGCCAACTCACCGAACTGTGCCGGATCGGCCTGGGCCGTGGCCAGCACGTTCTGGGCTTTTTCCATCGAGTTGCAGGCGATCAGCCGTACTTTGACGGCCTCACCGAACTCCGAATCGTAGGCCTCGTCCAGTTCCTGTTGGCTGACTTCCAACCGCGAGTCGGCCAACTTTTGCAGCGCCAGTGTCGGCCAGATGATGTCACGCGCGTATTGTTCGGGTGTGATGCCGCGTTCTCGCTGGAGCAGTTGCAGCCACTGCTGCCGGTTGGCGCCGAAGTTTTGCGCCAACCGTCCGATCTCTTCGTCGATTTCGGCGTGACTGATTTCAACGCCCCGGTCCCGACACGCCTGAGATATCAGGTGCTTGTTGATCATCGACTCGAGCACTTCTTGACCGTAGTGCCGCAGCGCCTCTTGGGCCAGCTCTTCGCGAGTGATTTCCTCGGCGTTCACCAGGGCCACGATCGCCGGAATCGAAGATTGCGGAGCGGCGGCCTGCTGCTGCGGTTGCGATTGCTGGGCCGACTTCGTCGGCGCTGCCTTGCGCCCCAGCCCGGGGACCTGGGCGTTGGCCTGCGGGGCCGACCAGTAGTAACGCACCGTGACGGCACCGATCAGGACTGCCACGCCGCCGACGACAAAGCCCAGCCGCCGCAGTCGGTCCAGCGCTAAGCTGCCCGTCGAGCCTTGTTTCGTGTCGTTCGTGTCTCTTGCGTCGTGTGCTTCGGTCGCCATGTCGGTTACTCCATTAACCGTGCCTGATGAATTCCGCGCGGTATGGCTGGGCTGTTTGCGCCGTCGACGCCACACCCGCTGGCGATACGCCGTGCGGTTTCCCCCCATGCGGGAACTTCGCAATGCCCGGAACTTCCGTGCCCGGTCGCGAAGCGGCGGGGAGTATAGGAGGGCCCGACAAACAGGGTCAAGATCGGTTGCGCGTCGCCAAAACCTGGGCGCTAGCCCAACCGCCGTGTAGCCGAGGGTCGCCGCCGGGTATCATCGAAGCGAACGCTCGATCATCGCCACGACATGCTTGCACTCGAGGGCTGGCGTGAACAAAGCTCTTTGCGAATCTACCGCTGTTGGAAAAACTCTGATCCGTTGTCCCGGTTGCGCCGTTGGCGTTTTTCCAGCAGAAACGCCGGTCTCCCCCTGCTGCGGACGGTGTCCGGCATGCGGAACTCGACGACTATCGAGAGTCGACCTAGCCGAATTGAGCTGCATCGAGTGTCGATCACCCGCGTGCCATTGCTGCGGACGGTGCTGGAGGTGCGGCGCCAGCTTGGTGGCTCGGTATTCGCCGTGCCCCGTGTGTGGACATCCTGATGACGGACGGCGATTGCAGGAAACGGCGACTCGTTTTCGCGAGGGCAAGTCGAGGGCCCCCTGCCGGTCGATAGTGCTCCAGATCGCCCTGCCCCTGATAACTGCCGCGGGCGGTGCCCTGCTGGCATGGGCACTGAAATGACCCGTCCGGCCTTTGAACCGACAACTTCGAGTTTGTCAACGGTGACGACTTCTTCGAGTCGCTCAGTTGGCGGGGGCGCTGCAGACGGATCGGGAGTCAGGCCCGTGTCGGCCGGAACGGGATGGTCGAGCAGCGCGTGGACCTTTTCAGGCACGTTGGTGATGATGCCGTCGATGCCGGCGGCAACGCGTCAGAGGAGGCGACACCTTCGGTACGGGCTCATCGTTCTAATTCGTCTGGTGCGCCCACCAGGGCCCGCGATCCGTAGACGCTTTCAGAATGATCTCAATCTCATCGGGAGTTTTCCCTTGGGAGAGTAGGTCACGTTTCAGTTGGTTGTCCAACTCGGCCTGGCGAGTTTTTCGCACGTGCTCTGTGACAATCGCTACGATGGGAATCAAGCAGCCAAAAACCACGGCTGCTGTCGCGGGTAGTGTCCAGGGATTGGTATCGAAGAGTTCCCACATTGCGGTGATGGCTCCTGTTAAAGATTTCGTGAATTCTTGACACGGACCACGCAAACTGAAGATGGAAAGTCGAACTGGCGACCCGCCAAGTGGCAACCGTGCAGAATCTCCGGCCAGCAAAGACTGTCAAACAGACCGTGCTTCGGCTGAAGTCGGCAGTTCTTGGTGTGGCGTGGAAAAAAATCGCGAAGCCGCCCAGGAACGTCACTGCTGACGGCACTGGCAACCGGTAGAAAAGCAGAAGGTGCTAGGACACCTGAGTCACATTCCGCCAGGTACCATCGAATGATCGTACGTCCTATACCCTACTTGACGTCGGGGAAAGCCTGTGACTTTGGCAGTAGACCCACATCGATGGGCGCCGGCTTGGCCAAGTGGGCCCGCACGCGCTCCGGCACGTTGGTGATGATGCCGTCGATGCCGGCGGCAACGAGGGCGTCGGCATGGTCGACGTCGTCGACCGTCCAGGCCCAGGCCTTCATGCCGCGCTCATGGATCCGTCGGATCGTATCGGCGTCGAGCGACTTGGCCTGCCAGCCCACGACCTGGGGGGAAAACGTTTGGATCTCGGCGAGTTGTTCATCGGTGAGCGGGTCACCGCCCAAGGCTCCCAATGCCAGCGACGGTTCGAGCTGGCGGCAATCCTTGAGAAAGTCCCAGTCGAAGGCCTGCACGACGACCCGATCGAGCAGTTGCTTTTGTCGAAGCAGTTCGATGCACGTCTTGGCGTCGCCGTGCTTGCGTTCGATGAGCGTCATCGAACCGTTCTGGATCACGTCGAGCGACTCGTCGAGCGTGGGGATTTGCGTACCGGTGAAGCGGCGATCGAACCAGGCACCGGCATCGAGCATCCGCAATTCGGCCAGCGACTTGGACGTCACCGCTACTTCCACCGTGCCCCAGCGGGCAACCGCGTCGGTGGTGCGGTCGAGCGTCTTGTCGTGGAACGTGACGGGAATACCGTCGGCCGAGTGGTAATAGTCGAGTTCGACCAGGTCCGCCCCCACCTCGACCGCCGCGCGAAACGCGGGCAGCGTGTTCTCGGGGGCCACGCTGCTGTTACCCCGGTGCGCAATCACCAACACACGGGGCGACGCCACCAGATCGGCCGCCTTGGTTGCGCCCGCCGCAGTGCGTTCAACAGCTCTCGACTCGTTCCGCACGGTCATACCACTGGCAAAGACCAGAACCAGACCACACACCGTCACGCCGTATCTCAACATGCTGCAACTCACTCTTTAAGCATACCGCACGATTGTGAAATCCGTGTGAGCCACCGCGGGCAGACTTGTCCGTGAGGGACGGCCGCGCGGCATTCAGACTGCACCGTGGGGCTCGCGATGATTGTACCAGGGCGACCTTGGCAGTGCGCCGGCGAACGTTCGGAGCGGAGAGTAGAGAGGCTCACCGGGAATGGCAAATTCGCATGGCCAACCGTTCCATCGCCCGGCTTCGTCAGCTTTCCCACAGCCGGTGGCGCACTTCCCTCGGCCGGTGCCGCAGCGTCGTCGGCGCCCGCCGGCTGGGCGTCACGCCCCTAGTCGTCCATGACGTCCTTCTCGCGGGCGGTGGCAGCTTCGCTCACCATCGCTTCGTACTTCTTCGTGAGTTCCTGAATTTCGTTCTTCACGTCGTCGCGCTCGTCCTCGCTGAGGTCCTTGTCCTTTTGCGCCTGATCGGCCGACTTGTTGCCGTCGCGACGGACGTTGCGGATCGCCACTTTGGCTTCTTCGCTGACATCCTTGATGCGGCTCACCATCTTGCGGCGGACCTCGGTCGAGAGCGGCGGCACGACGAGCCGCACGACCTTGCCGTCGCTCGACGGATTGAAGCCGAGGTCGCTCGCCTGGATCGCCTTTTCGATGTCTTTGATCGTGCCCACGTCGTAGGGCCGGATGAGAATTTGCGTCGGTTCGGGAACCATCACGCTCGCCAACTGTTTTATTGGCGTCGGCGAGCCGTAGGCCTCGACCTTGAGCGAATCGACCAGTCCGGGATTTGCCCGGCCGGTGCGAATGCCAGCCAGCGTGTTTTTTAACACGCTGACGGCCTTCTCCATCCGTTCTTCGACGTCTAGAAGGATTTCATCGGCGCTCATCGCGGGGCTCTCCCAATAACGACTCGATGCTTTTGCCGCGCCGATCGTGACGCGGCGCTTTGCTCATGGTGCGCTGGCGGTCGGCACGGCGCGTCACACCTTCGCCACCTTCTTGTTACTGCAGACCAACGTGCCCACCTTTTCGCCGCGAACCGCTTTGTCGATGTTGCCTGGCTTGCGGTAGTTGAACACCAAAATCGGCAGGTCGTGTTCCATGCTCTGGGCGATCGCCGTCGAGTCCATCACCCGCAGGTTTTGCTGTTGCACTTCCTGGTAGTTGAGCTCGCTGTACAGCACGGCGTGGGGGTTCTTCTCCGGGTCGTCGCTATAGACACCGTCGACCCGCGTCGCCTTGAGCAGGATGTCGGCTTCGAGTTCCAGGGCGCGCTGCGTGGCGGCCGTGTCGGTCGTCACGAACGGACTGCCCGTGCCGGCGGCGAGGATGACGATGCGGCCCTTTTCCAGGTGCCGGCGGGCTCGTCGACGGATGTAGGGCTCGGCGATGCCGTCCATGCGGATGGCGGTCGAGAGCCGCGTGGCACAGCCTAGCGATTCGAGGGCGTCCTGCAGAGCCAGGCCATTCATCACCGTAGCCAACATGCCCATGTAGTGGGCCGTCGCTTCCTGGATGCTCGATGACCCCGAGGTGAAATGGGCGCCACGCAGGATGTTGCCGCCGCCGACGACGATGGCGATTTCAGTGCCATGCTGGGCTGCGCGCTGCGTCTGCTCGGCGATCTGGACGACTTCGTCCATGGCGATGCCTCGTTCGCCGGGGTGCGTGAAACTCTCGCCGGAAATCTTCAGCACCACCCGCCGGTATTTTGACCGGCCCGTCGAACCGGCCTCCGCGTCATCAGCCATCATTCAAACTCCCTGGTACGATGTGCCCACGCGGTGCGCCTGCGCCACCGGTCGGCTGCGATTGCATTGGCGGACAGCCAGATTCGACACTCGGGCTCACGGCCTGCCAGTCGCAATCGCAACGGCGCGGCGTTGCTCGACGACTACTCGCCGCCGAGCTTCCAGGACTCGAAGCCTTCGACCGTCATGCCCGCCTCTTTGGCGATCGCGCCCACCTTCTTCTTTTCTTCCTTCACGAACGGCTGCTCCAACAGCACGCGCTGTTCATAATAGGTCCGCATTCGGCCTTCGACCATCTTGTCGACGATGTTCTCGGGTTTCCCCTCTTCCAACGCCGCGGCACGGAGGATGCCACGCTCTTTGTCCACGTCGTCGGCGGGCAACTGCTCGATGCTGACGACCGCTGGCTGCATTGCGGCGACGTGCATGGCGATCTCGTTGGCAAGCGCCTGCGGACCGCCGGAGACTTCGACCAGTACGCCGAGAGTGCCGGTGTGGTGGGCGTAGCCGCCGCACGGCTTGTCGACTCGCGTGATGCGGGAGACGTTGAAGACCTCGCGAATTTTGTTCGAGAGGTCGTCCTTTTGCTCGGCCAGGGTCATGCCGGGCTGGCTCGGCGAAGGTTGGGCGAGCAATTCACCGGCGGTCGCTGCGCCGGGGCCCGTCGCCAACTGGGTCGCGAGGTCGTTGGCAAGTTGGACGAAGGCGTCCTGGCCGACGACCGACGCACTTTCGCACTGCAACTCGATCATCGCGCCGACACCCGCCTCGACGTCAGCGTGCACGGCCATGCGGCCGAACGCCGTTTCGCGGCTCGATCGGGCTGCCATCGTCTTTTTGCCTTGCTTGCGCAGCAACTCGAACGCGGCGTCCTGATCGCCACCGGTCTCTTGAAGGGCCCGCTTGCACTCCATCATCGGAAGCTGCGTCTTGTCACGCAACGCCTTGACTTGCGCCGCGGTTATCTCCGCCATGACTATCGTCTCCCAGTATGAATCCGTTTTCAGTTGTGTTTGTAATTCAGTCGTTCAAGTAAAAAGTGAATGACCGGTGTCCGCGTCGCTTGGTTCGTGCCGTGCATGGTTTATGCAGTCTCGGCGGGGAATGCCGATTTGCGAGTCGCGGCACGGTTACGCCCTGCCGTCCCATAGCGCCCTGCCGTCCAATGCCGCGCCACAGTACCCCCGTTGCCGGCCGATCCCAGTGTTTGCCGGCATCGGATATTCACAGCGGTGCCTCACTCGGCCGTGGCGGCTGCCGGCTCGCTCGACTCGGTTTCACCGGCTGAGACGGTCTCGTTGGCAGACGCGTTGCCGTTGGCCGCGGCGACCTCGGCCGGCTTGGTTTCTTCGGCGGGAATTTGCGGCGTCAGCGGTGCCGTCAGCGGCGACATGTCCAGACCGGCGCTCTGTTTGCCCGCCACCACCGCATCGGTCAGAAACTCCAAAAGCAGGTCGATCGAGCGGATGCTGTCGTCGTTGGCCGGAATCGGCAAGTCGACCAGGTCCGGGTCACAGTCCGTGTCGATCACCGCCACCGTGGTCACACCCAATGCCCGGGCTTCGCGAATTGCATTGCCTTCCTTGCGCGGGTCGATCACCACCATGCACTCCGGCGGCCGGTTCAACGTGCGGATGCCGTTGAGGTTGCGGAACATCTTGCGATACTCGCGCCGCAGCGACGATTGTGCTTTCTTCGAATAGGTGCGGTACTGGTCGCCCTGGATGATTGCTTCGAGTTCCTCGAGGCGCGACAGCCGGCTGCGGATCGTGCGGAAGTTGGTCAACGTTCCACCCAACCAGCGTTCGGCGACGTATGGCATTCCGGCGCGGCGTGCTTCCCGCTCGACCGGTTCGGCGGCCTGTCGCTTCGTGCCCACGTAGAGCACCAAGCTCCCGCCGGCGGCCACCTGGTTGAGGTACTTCTTCGCCCGCAACAGTCCGCGAAGCGTTTCGCGGACGTCGATGATGTGGATCATGTTGCGGCGCGTGTAGATGTACGGCCGCATCTTGGGGTTCCAGCGGCTGGTTTTGTGGCCGAAGTGAACGCCGCCTTCGATGAGTTGCTGAATGGAGATTGCTGACACTCAATGTTCTCCTGATTGGGGCACACCGGCACAGGCCCGCGCCATCCGAACCTAACGTTGATCGTTCGGCATGACGTCGGTCCACGGTCCCGCGCGACGGTCCCCCGATTGTTTGGGTCGCGACGGCGTCCGGCGTTCTGCTGCGTGGTTGTAAATACTCGGGTCAAGGGCACCGGCGTGATCCGCGCACCCTGACAAAAAACACGACCGCCGTCTCAAGCCATCCGCTCGGAAGCAATTCCCCGGTGCAAAGCAGCCCTAAGCGAAGGGCCCGCCTTGTGTTGCGTCGGCCAGAAACGACGGACCCGATACTTTAGCAACTGGCCGCCCCGCCGTCAAACCGTGGGAGAAGCAATTCCGCCGACCAAATGCGCCACCGTCGTCTGCCGTTTTCCGAGTCGTCCCCCTGGGGCCGCCGTAGCTGCGACACTCTTTTTACTTTGTAGCGGGGTCACTGCAGCAGCCGTTCCAGCAGGATCAGTCCACCGGTGCCGCCAAAAGGAATCGCCAGAGCCTGGAACACTGGGTCGGCGGCGATGGGGCCAAACGCCCCCCGCTGCTCGGCGTTGATCTGATCGATCAGGTGGCGGACTTGGCGAAGGCGGGCGTCGTTCCCGTTCATTGCGTCGCTGAGGTTTTGCTGCAGTCGGTCGAGGACACGTTGGCGAGCGCGGCGGGCATCTTTCCGCAGCATGAAGCCTTCCACAATCAGCCCCAACAATAACAGCACGGTCACCAGCACCAGTGGGATCGGCCACGTCCAGTTGTCGAAGACGCTGATTTGGGCCACGATGATGATCAACAGCACGATGAATGGATAGTAAAGTAACTTGCCGACGACCTTGGTACGACTGGCAATCACGCGCACCATCAGCAGTTCCCGCAGGTCGCGGACGTCGCGGACGCGCCACTCACGCCGACCGCGCTCGAGGTCCTGCGAAGGCCAGTCCGAGGTCGTTTTCGATAGCGCTGTGACGAAACGTCGGCACAATATGATCGCGTCGCGGACGAAAAAGATCAGCCCGAACAGGACCAACGCTGCCGCATTGCGAACCACGTAAACCAGGAAGGACGACAAACGACCTCGGTAGGGCCCGATAAGTTCCGTATCGGTCGCTCGTAAGAACATCACGACGAACAGCGTGAACACGCCGGTCAGTATCAACGAACGCACGAGTCGAGCGACACCGCGGTCGAGGAGGAAATACTCCTCCAGGATATCCTCGGCGGACGCCGCTTCGGCGGATGACCCACCTTTCGAATCATCTTCGTCCGCCGCTCTCTCGGCGCTCAACGCCGGTATATACAGCAAGTGGTGAGGTCGATGCCACCACGGTGAAGGCGTCGCGGGTCGAGGGGCCGCAGGTGCGTGTCGTTGGCCTTGGGCGACGTTGATTGGATCACAAATCACGCTGTCGTGAATTCGCACGCGATTGGTCTTCATGTCGGCGGCGGCGGTGGCCAGCATGGCCAGCCCGGTCACGATCGCGAGCAGCAGGATCAGCGTAGTCGGCCAGACGCTGATGCCGTCAGCCCAGGCAAAGGGTTCGCCGTCGGGGCTGCTGCTGTCGCGAGCGATCAACACGGCGAGGACAATACCCAGGACCGACACCACCAACAGCCCAACGGCGACGCCCAAGACGGCCGCCCAATTGTTGCGCACATCTTTACCGTCGGCGATGCCTCGGCAGCAGGTGCAAAACGTCGATAGCGGTCGCGGCAAGTGCCCCACTCGCGTGGAGACCACCACCGTCAGCGCGAGCGCGGCCGCCCCGGTCATGAGCCAGTATCGCCAGCCGCCGTTGCTGAAGCTGAGCGTTTCGCGCGGACTCGACGGATGCAGCCGCGCCATCAGCGGGTCATCACCGCCTCGCAACTCGAGTGCCCTACTCGGCGCGTACAGGTCCATTCGCGTCGTCGTCGTCAACTGGTACGAACCGGCGCGTCCGACCTCGAACACCAGGGGACCGAGTTGGTCGGTGGGGATCTTGCCGTCTTCGGGAATCTCCCACATGGGCACCGGGCGCCGGTAGGGCAGCTGTGGCGTGACGCGACTGCGAACGTCGGCCCTACCCAGTGCTTCGTTGACTCGCCCGTCGCGCAGTGCCATCAACACGGCGAAGAAGCACGCAGTCTGGTAGCTGT
The DNA here is from genome assembly GCA_020426575.1 of Planctomycetales bacterium. Taxonomy (GTDB): domain Bacteria; phylum Planctomycetota; class Planctomycetia; order Pirellulales; family JAEUIK01; genus JAGQPT01. The sequence goes on along the minus strand of JAGQPT010000460.1, from coordinate 10,775 downwards.
CGCGAAACGGCGGTGCGTCGCGCTGCAAGTCCGAGTGGAGCGAGAGCCCGAAGTGCGACGCGACGATCAGGTTGCGAGTCGTGTCGTACTCGCTTTGGCGATCGAAGTTCTCGTCCAGGTCAGTCGTGAAGAAGGGCGTCCGCGGGAACTTCTTCCGCAGCGCCCGGAGGATCAGCAGTTTGTCGTAAACGTCGGTGCCGACGACACCGATCGCCGTGATCCCCCGACCGTTTCGATAGCGGCGAATACGATCGGCCCGCACCAGTTCGTCTTCGAGCCGTTGCAGGTAGTCGAACTGTCCGCGTCCCGCGGGAGCGGCGAAACGCCCCGCCGATTCGCTGTCGCCCCCGGTCGGGCCGCCGGCCGACGCATCGTCGCCCCGGTGCGGCAACTTGCCGTCGATGCCCCGCAGGTACTTGAAGACGAGCAGTTGATGATGGTAATCGAGTCGCACCCGGCCGTTGGCCAACATCTTGGGGAATGCCCGCCCGTAAAGCGTGTCGCGTTCGGTCACGAGGACGACACAGTCGTTCTCGGTGCCGGCGGCGGGCCACGCCCCCCGCAGCTCGAGTTCGCGCTGCAGGGCGTTCACCAGCGCACAGTCCGTGCCGATCGTGCGGACGACTTGCCCAAATGCTACCGGACGCTTCAGGAAGCGAGTCAGCGGGTCCTTGCTTTCCGTCGATTCCTTCGGCTTCTTGGGCTCGCTGCCGTCGTCGCAGCACTCCTCGTCGTCCGGGTCGTCGACGCCGCGGTTCGTGTTCCGCAGCACGTCCGGAAAGACGGTCGACCGTGGCGAATAGAGCGTGATGCGGCGACTGCGTTGTTTGATCTTTTCGGTGTACGCGTCGTTGGGACAGTTGGCAAACTGGTCATCGCATTCGGCGAGATTGATCAGCATGTCGGAATTCGACGGGCCGATCACCGCCATTTCGATGTTTTGATCGTTGTGGGCCAGGTCTTTATAGAGCGTGTGGAGCACGGCGACCGGCTCGTCCATCATGCTGTCCTCGTCCAGCCAACAAACGAGTACACCGCGGTCGTAGATTGCCTCTTTGCACGGCTGGGGGTCGTACACCGAATCGACCACGTCGCGCTCGAACCACTCGAACGGCACGATCGTCTCGCGGCGGAAGTTGTCATAAACGTTCGTGCGGTGCGTGCATTTCGACGCGTCGAACGCGGGCCGCCGCCAGCGTAGTGAGAAGTATTCGAGACGATCGGAATGCACTGGCCGATAGTAAAGTGTCGTCAGGCCCGATTCGACGGCGTAGCGGATCCGCCGCCGCAGTTCCGCTTCGTCCGCGCTCGGTCCACCGGGCAGCATCACTGCCATCACCAGCAGGTTGGCCACTTCGTTCGACGTGCCGCGCCGAGAAGTCACGCCGTCGCCCGTCGCCTGAGCGCGATCGCCGTTCGTTTCCGCGGTCTTTGAGTTTGCCGCGATCGCGGGGTCATCGCCTCGGTCGTTGGGCGAATCATGGGGTTGGTCGTCGCGTCCGCACGGTGACTGGGCGTCCTTCGGCGGTGGCACGCACTTGTGATCCTTTTCGTGTGCCAACTTGTCCACGACAATCTCGTCGGCCGAGGCGATCGGCGGACGCGGCAGCCTGAACGCCTCGGTGCGCACCGCTTCGTATTCCCTGCCGAGCGGGTCCTGCCAAAGGCGGGCGTACGCCGAGGGTACCACGTTCGCTCGCGGCGGGCGTCGTTCGTAGGCGTCGCCCTGCGGACGCGCCGATTCGAGCGCCGGCTCGTACGTCAAATAGCTATAGAACCCCGCGATGGCCACGATGATCGTGGGCCAGACAATCGGAATCCCACTGGGCAACGCGAGGTTGCCTTGTCGTTCGTCCACCGATGCCTCCCGGCCGACGCCTGCACGTCGGCCCGTCTGAAGTGATGTTCAGCTCTGCCGGCCTTACACCCATCGATGTGCCCGTCAAACTAGTGGACACTGCAGCGGCAGGCAAGAAAAAACTTGTCTGCCGGGTCGCGCTGATTTCTCCGCAGCCGGCGGGGTTGTGTTTACTCGCAAAACCTCCGATTCCGCCTCCAACCCAGCGCTTTCGCCAGCTTGGACGGCCGCGGGCGGATCGCTACACTGTCAGACGTCCTACACCGTCAGGCGTCGTTGGTGACGAGGTGCGGACGCTTGCCGAATTCCGAGTCGCGCGTTGGCACTCATCCGGACCGTTCGCCGACAGGCGTTTCGCCTCGATCGACGCGCCCTCAACGAAAGAACTTTCCCAGACCGTGCCCCCAGCGCAGAGGACGCCCGACCCAATGCAACTTGCCTTTCGTCGCTACGAATCGGATGATCAGCCGCAGGTCGAAGAGATTTGGAGCCTGAGTTTCTTCGGCGGTAGCCCGCTTCCCGACTTCGTGCCGTTCTGTGCCGACGGGCAAAGTGTCTTTGTGGCCGAAGACGTGGCCGAGCCGGGCCGAATTCTGGCCGCCTACAAGCTGCACCACCTCACGGCCTGGAGGGGCTCCTCGTATGTCGATGGCGCCGACGACGACCGCGACGGCGTCTACCTGACCAACGACGGCGTCGGCCTTGTGGGCGTGCGCCCCGAAGTGCGCCAAACCGGCGTCGGTGGCAAGTTGCTGCGCTGGGGACTCGCGGAAATGCGCGGCCGCGGTACCCACTTCTCCTCGCTCTATGCCTTCAGCGAAGCGTATTATCGGCGGCTCGGCTGGGAGTCGACCGGCACACGCGTGCAGATTTTCTGCCCGAACAAACGCATGCCGCGCCTCAAGGTGAATCTCCCGGTCCGTCAACTCACCGCCGACCAGTGGCCGCTGCTTGAAGCGGCCTATGACCGCTTTGCCCGACGCTACTGCGGCATGAGTCGCCGGAGCCAGGTCCGCTGGGATCGCGTCTTGCGGCCTAAGGACCCCAACGACCCGGTGATCTACGCCCTCGGCGACCCCGTCGAGTCCTACGTCGTGCTCAATGCGAACCGCGCCGGTTGGAACGACCAAACGATTGTCGAGTTCGTCTGGACGTCCGTCGAAAGCTACCGGTCGGCGCTGGGGTTCCTGGCCAACCTTGGCATCAACCAGCGCTCGCTCGTTTGGCAGGAGCCGAGCGACGGTCCCTTCCGCTACACGCACCACGACAAGACGGTCGAACAACATTTGATTCCACCGCCACAGTTCCGCATCGTCGACGTACCCGGTGCGATCGGGGCGCTCAGGACAAACGCCAGTGGCGAATTCCGCTTCCAGCTCAGCGACGAGCAACTGCCGGAAAACGATGGGCCCTGGCGAGTGGCGTTTTCACCGGCCGGCGTCAACGTGACACCCTGCGACGAGGCCGATCTGCACTTCTCGGTGCAGACGCTCACGCAAGCCGTGCTGGGCGAGCCGTCGTTGGCCACGCTGGTCGCGCGGGGGTATGTCCGCTCTCACAGCGAGTCGGCCACGGCGGCCGCAACGGCGCTGTTGACCGAACAACGGGTCTACTGCCTGGAAATCTTCTAGTCGCTCCGACCCCTTGGCGGCGGCGCCAACGCACGCGGATGCCGGTCGGTCGTGCTGGTCAGACCCCGGGGGTGTTTTGTTATAACGATGTTCTGGTGACGGCGGCCAGTTGGTGTGGGCGGCGAGTCGCTGGCAAAAGCCATTGGCCGCGGGGCTCACCGACGCGTCGTACAAAACGCTTGTCGACGGTTAAACGGTTGTATGGAATCAAACGGTCGTGTGGGATTGGGCGAGGGCCGCACTGATCCGTCGCGCCGCTGCGGTGCCGCGAGCGGGGCGGGGGGCGACGTCGGCGCACGTACGTTTGTGGGTACGCGGCAGCCCGGTACCGTCGGCCCGCGGCGGTTTGCCCGGCAGCCGTGCCGCCACGATTTTTCCCGGGGTGTAGCCCGCCACGCTGACGTTTTGGGCACGAAGCCATGTTGCGCGTCGAAGTTTTGATTGTCTTGACGTTATGCGCCGTTCCGCTGCTGGGGGCGGCTGGCTACATGATGATCGAGAACTGGAACTTCGTCGACTCGCTCTACATGTCGGTGATCACGATCACGACGGTCGGTTCGGAGGTTGTGCACCCGCTCTCGCGCGCCGGCAAGATTTTCCAGATTTGCTACCTGATCTTCGGCCTTGGCGTGTTCTTCGTCTGCGTCGTCGAAGAAGGTGAAATCATTGTTCGCGCGGTGATGCGCGACCGCGTCGGGAGAAAACGCATGGATCGAGCCATCAACGCGATGAAAGACCACCATATTATTTGCGGATACGGCCGCATGGGGCAGGAACTCTGCGCCCAGTTGACCGCGCGGCGTCACCCGTTTGTCATCATCGACCGCGACGAGGTCGTGTTGCAACAAGCGGCCGATCAGGGTTGGCTCTACGTCGTCGGCGACGCGACCGACGACCGCACACTGCAAGCCGCTGGCATCGAACGTGCCCGCGGACTGGCCGCCGTGATGTCCGACGACGCGGACAACCTCTACCTCGTGCTCTCGGCCCGTCTGCTCTCGAAGGATCTGCAGATCGTCGCCCGCGCGTCGGACGACGCAAGTCTGCGCAAGATCGAAAAAGCTGGCGCCAATCGGGTGATCAGCGTGTACGGCGCAAGCGCCAACAAGGCGGCCCAATTCCTTGCCAACACGGACCTGGAAAGTTTCGTCGAGATCTTCTCCTCCGAGGGCAACGAACTTGACCTCGCCGAGATCCTCGTGGCGGCCGACGGGCCCTACGCCGGTCTCACCCTTGCCGAACTCGAGTTCCGCGACATGGGCGTGCTCATCGTTGGCATCCGCCGCGCCAGCGGCAAGCTCGATCTGCCACCCTCGAGCCAGGCCCGCGTCGAGCCGAACGACCGCTTGATCGCCCTCGGCAGCACGCCGGCGATCGAAAAACTGCTGGCCCGTTGATCGCTACCGACGCTGCCGGCCGTTCACCTGCGCGATCCCTCCATACGGCGCCACGAGCACAACGCCGCTGACCGGAACCGTCGGCACAATGCATTCGCCTCGGTGTACTCGGGCGGAGGGTGCCTGGCGATGCCAACCGCGACGTCATGCCCGCACGGCAACGTCAAACGGTCGGTCGGTAGCCATTTTTCGACGTAGTATTTCACGACGCTCGACCGGGGCGATGCGATCGGGGTGTGCTGGGCATTTATTGCGCCGTTCGCGCAATTGCCTGCGAAGCGCCCGCTTAGGCGCAGGGAAAAGCGCACATCGCTACTCCACCGCAACGGGACGGGGCGAAACGTCACGACGCAATGAATTTCAGCTAGGATGAGAGCAACGTGCAATACGATCAAACACAAACGGTGATGGTGGTTGACGACGACGCGATGATTCGTCGCGCGCTGGCAAAACTACTCGAGAATAATGGCTACACGGTCCGAGAGGCAGAAGACGGACTTCAGGCGCTTGAATTGGTCGAACGCGAATGTCCCGACCTCCTGATCACCGATTGGGAGATGCCGGGGCTCAACGGCGTGGAACTGTGCCGCCGCCTGCAACAAGCCGAGTTGCCGCACTACGTCTACGTGATTCTGCTGACCGGCCGCACCGACTCACAAGACATGATCGACGCGCTGCAGGCCGGCGCCGACGACTTCGTATCGAAGCCGATCGACCGCGACGCTCTGCTGGCGCGACTTCATGCCGGCCAGCGCACCAGCCGGCGCGAGCGACAGCTTCGTGAGATGTCCGAACGCGACTCGCTCACCGGCGTGCTCAACCGCCGGACGTTTTTTGGCCATTTCGCCCGCGAATGGGCCCGCTCGCAGCGTCACGGTTCACCACTTTCGGTCGTGCTGCTCGACGTCGACTTTTTCAAGAAACTCAACGACACCTACGGACATTCAACCGGCGACGTCGTGTTGCAGCAGGTTGCCCGCACGCTAACGGCACAGTGTCGCGCCAGCGACCTGGTGTGCCGGTACGGAGGGGAAGAGTTCTGTGTGCTGCTGCCCGAAACGGACGAAGCGGCCGCGGCAATTTGGGCCGAGCGCGCCCGCGCCGCCATCGCGGCGCTGCGGGTCCCTCACGGTGAAAAGGTGATCCACACCAGCGCCAGCCTCGGCGTGGCCCAGCGGCTCAACGACATGCCGACGGTCGAAGCCGCCATCGATGCGGCCGACCAGTGTCTGCTTTACGCCAAGGGCGCCGGACGCAACCGTGTCGTTACGTCCGCGTCGATGCACGAGTCGCTTGACGACATCATCGACGAACGCAGGCCCATGGACGACGTGCTCGCCCGCGACGTTATGTCGGCCGTCGTGCTCACGGTGGGCCAACACGAATCCGTCCGCACCGCCGCCGAATTCCTCCTGCAGCTGCGGCTTGGTTCGGCGCCGGTCGTCAACGCCGACGGCCGACTTGTCGGCATCATCTCCGAAAAGGACCTGCTGGGGCTCTCGTTTTCCGAGCGGACCTGGTCGCAGCCGGTTGCCAACGTGATGAAGACGAACGTCGTCTGTTACGACGAAACCACGACGGCCAAGGAGATCCTCGACTTTCTCTGCCGCGTTTCGATCCGCCGCGTCGTCGTCCTCAAGGACGGCCAGCCGACCGGAATCATCGACCGCAGCAGCCTCGTCCGCTGGATTCACAACTGGATGTTGGCACACGGCCAGACAGACGCCGACTACGGTGTCGAGCACTGCCAGGCGTTCACCGACACGATGAGCAATCTGGCACACGCACTGGCGTCGCGCGGCACCGAACTTTCGCGGTATCTTGCCAACCTCGAAGATGACTTTGTCCCGTATGTCATCGGAGAAGCCACCCGAATGCAGGATCTCATCAACGATCTGCTGAGTCAGTGTCAACGGACTCAGTCGATCCGGCACTTGGTGTGACGCTGGAGGGTTTTCTGCGGGCGACGATCGAACGTGGCGTTTTTGGGACGAACTGGTAGCCAACACCTCGCGAAACGACATATCCTGGACAACGTATGGCCCGCCGACGCAGTGGGCCATCGGCACTAGATCCTGTAATCGTGAGCGACCCCATCATGTGCGCCCCGCCCGCCCGTTCGCCTCATCGACCGGTGACGACCGTCTACGCCGCGCTTTGCGGGCTGGGGGTCGTCCTCGCCGTCATCGGCGTCACGTCCAACGACGTGACCGCGCAGCCAGTCTGCCTCGACGATCGCATCGTGATCGAATTGTTCGCCGAGCACCCCGCCATCGTCACCCCGACAGGTATCGCCGTCGATCCTGCCGGGCGCGTGTTGGTAATCGAGAATAACACGCACTTCCGCCCCGCAACGTACGAGGGGCCGACCACGGACCGCATTCTCGCCTTTGCCCCCGCGGATGCGGCTGGCTCCGGCGGTGCGCCCACCGTATTCTTCTCCGGAACACAGTCGACGATGAACCTGGCCGTCCATCCTAACGGCTGGACCTACGTCGCCACGCGCGGTGAGATCCTCCGTGTTCGCGACAGCGACGGCGATGGTCGCGCCGACCAACGAGAGACCCTCGTGCGACACGTCACCAAGGGGGACTACCCGCACAACGGACTCTCTGGCTTCGCCTTCGACTTTGCTGGTGACGTCTATTTCGGCCAGGGGGAGAATCTCGGCGAAGCGTACGAATTAGTCGGCGCCGACGGCACGACCCTCGGCGGCGGTGGCGAAGGGGGCAATGTCTACCGCTGCGATGCCCAGGGGAATCGACTCACGCGGTTGGCCACTGGCTTCTGGAACCCGTTCCATCTGGCGATTGACGCCTATGGTCGCTTGTTCGCCGTCGACAACGATCCCGACGCCCGGCCACCGTGCCGGCTGGTGCACGTCGTGGCGGCCGGAGACTACGGCTACCGCTTTCGCAATGGACGTCGCGGACTACATCCCTTCACCGCCTGGAACGGAGAACTTCCAGGAACGCTGCCGATGGTCGCCGGCACGGGGGAAGCCCCCTCGGCCGTCGTCTGTTATGAATCGGACGGCCTGCCAAACGACTTTCGCGGATCGATCCTGGTGACGAGTTGGGGTGACCACCGGATCGAACGATTCGATCTGACACGCCACGGGGCGACGTTCCGCAGTGTGGCGCGTCCGCTGATCCAGGGCGACGAAGACTTTCGCCCGGTCGGCATGGTCCAGGCGCCCGACGGTTCGTTGTACGTGAGCGACTGGGTCGACAAGTCGTACGAACTGCACGGCAAAGGGCGGATCTGGCGGATTCGTGCCGCCGGCAACCCGCGCCCGGTCCGTCCGCCGGAGTCTGGCACCGCGGCGGGGCAATCCGAACTGACGACCGTCGATCGACCCCGCCGCGAAGCGTTCGCGCGAAACTTGGCCCAGGATCGCTCGGGCCGCGAAATGCTCGAGCACACTCTGGCGTCGTCGCGCGATCCAGCGGTTCGGCTCACCTGCTGGCGGGCTCTCGTTGGCGCGTCCGCTGACGGCGTGCTCGACGCGGACCGATTTGATCCGCGGCCTGGCTATGCCGTCGAGCAGTCGGCCGACGTACGGTCGGCCATGGTTGCGAGTGCGCCCGTGGATTTGGTATCGCTCGCCGCGGTGTGTCGCGACGAATTCAGCCCGTTGGTTCAGGCCGCCGTGCTGCGACGCACGGATGTCGTCGATGCGCGAGAAAGAACCCTGTTGATCGACTTTCTCGCCGACGCCGATCCGTTTCTTCGCCAGGCGGCTCGCGAAGCGCTCGACCGTGTGGCCACCTCGGATGAGCTGTTGCGGTTGTCTGCCGATGAGCAGGCCGACACGCGTTTGGCGGCCGTCTTGCTTTTGCGCCGCCGCGACGAGCAAGACGCACGAGAGACCATCCCTCGGCTGCTTGTCGACGCGGATTCTCGGGTGCGTTTCTGCGCGATCCAGTGGATCGGTGAAAGCCAGCTCGAGGCGTTTCGCGAACCGTTGCGACAGTCGTTGGCGGCACCGGGAACAACGCCGCAGTTGTTCGGCGCACTGCTCGCTGCCCTGCGGATGCTCGATCACGGAATCGTCACGCCCGCCAGCGAAGAGGTATCGCCGACCGAATACGTCGCCGCGGTGCTGACGGCCGGCGACACGCCCGACACGCTGCGCGCCCGGGCCTTGCGGTTGCTGCCACCTACGTATCCCGGACTCACGTTGCCCCAGTTGACCGCCTGGTTGGCGAGCGACAACCCACAGCTCGCGCTCGAAGCCGTGCGAACACTCCGCGAACGCACCGAGCCGGCGGCCAGAAGCGCGCTGCTCGAGTTGGCCGCCAACACACGTGCGGCAGCGCTCAATCGCGCCGAGGCCGTGGTGGGACTCTCCCCCACGAAGGAAGACGAGCGTCGGCTTTTGTTGTCGCTCGCGCTCGGTGACGACGACGTGCTGCGCGACGAGGCCCTGCGGTCCCTGCGCGGTGCGACGCTCGACGATCAAGAACGCGGCGGCCTCGAGCGGCTCCGTGCCGAGGGCCGCGACGTGTCGCGCCTGGTCGATCGCGTTCTCGACTCGGCGTCCGGCAAAGTGGCAAGTGCCGCCACTGCTACCACCGCGACGACGACCGCCGACATTGCGGCCGGCGACGCAACACGGGATGAACTGCTCGCACGGTTGAATAAGAGCGGCAACGCTGAGGCCGGTGAGCGGCTCTTCTTTCATCCGCAGGGGCCGGGGTGTTTTCGCTGCCACGCCGTGGACGGACGTGGCAACCAAGTGGGCCCCGACCTTTCCACCACTGCTCGACAACTCAGCCGGCAGCGGCTGATCGCCTCGATCCTCGAGCCTAGCGCCGAGGTCGCCCCGCGATATGTGCCGTGGAACATCGTGCTCAGCGACGGTCGCCAGCGAGTGGGGATGTTGCTGAGCGAAGACGCGGACGGCACGTCAACGTACGTCGACGCCGACGGCGAGGAGTTTCGACTGCGCCACGACGAGATCGAGCACCGCGAGCCGAGCAGCCGTTCGATCATGCCCGACGGATTGGTTGACCTGATGACTCCCGACGAAATGGCCAATCTGCTAGCCTACCTTCAGCAACGGCGTTAAGCGTAATCCGTGTCGATTCAATGGCGCCCGTCGCGTTGCGATGAGCCAGGCCCGGCCAGCGCTCGTGCGGCAGCGGCCATGTGGTGGGCGTGAAGAGGACGCCGACTTCGAAGCCGAATACTCCCCAATGGCCGCGTGCGAACCGCTCCGCATCATTCCCGCGTAGACTTGCCAATTTCATTGAAACAATTCAATTGAACTGTCGAATCGATGACTACGCCGATTGAACCTTCCTCTGCCGCTGCCCATCCCCATTGGCCCATGCACGAAGGGCCGCCCGATTTACCCAGGCGGTTGGCCTACCTCGGTCTGACCGATGCCGACGCCGAGCGACTGCGATCGATGGGGCCGCTTTACCGCCGGCATGCCGACGCGCTGGTCGAATCGTTCTATGCGCACTTGTTCTCATTTCCCTTGACGGCAGGATTCCTGGACGACCCCAAAGTCGTTACCCGGCTCAAGGCATTGCAGCGCCGCCATTTCGAGAGTGTCTTCGAGGCCCGCTGGGACGATCGCTTCGTCGAGGATCGTGTCCGCGTTGGCCAGGCCCACGCTGACGTGGGCATCCAGCCCGAGTGGTTTCTCGGTGCCTACAACCAATACACGCAGCACTTCATCCGCTACGTTCACGAGGACGGCGCGGCGCCGGAAGAGATGTTGGCTCGGCTCGGCTCATTCATGAAGGCGATTTTTCTCGACGTCGAGTTGTCGTTGAGCGCCTATTTTTCCCAGACCGTGATTCAGCTTCGCCGTGCCCTCGACATGCTGTCCCACACGAACACGGAGTTGAGGCGCTTCGCGCAATTGACGTCGCA
>JAGQPT010000042.1 GCA_020426575.1 Planctomycetales bacterium | reverse complement strand
CCGCCGTTGGGGACTGTGGTCCAACTACCGCTCAGTGGTACGAACGGCCCCAACAACGTTCCACCCACGGCCGACGTGGCATTGAGCGCGACGACGACCACCAAAGTTGCGATCCAGCGATGCATGAGATTCCCTTCTCCATGGGTGAACGAATCCGGTGCTGGTTCGTCCATTCGTATCCAGCGATGCGGCTTCGCGAGTGGCGGCATCCGGCGGTGCAGCGACGCGACAAGTCTGCGGCGCGTCGACACAATACCGTGCGATGGTCGATCGTGAAAAGTCCGCACGAAGCCAAACCGCTAGCAGCTAGTTGCTGTGATTGCGTTTTGGCACCAGCAGCGGCGCTGTGACCACGCTCGAACTAGCTCCTCGTGCGAAAGTCGTCTTGAGGCCCGGCGTCGGATCGGGAATCATCTAGCTGGCGAGACCGTCCGGTTCAGCCGATGATATCAGTCGCACAGATGCAACGATCGACCAGGAGCATTGGCCATGAGTGTGGGACCGAGCAGTGGCCCGGCGGCCAGTGCAGCGGGATCGCCGCTGGCACAGGCCAAGGGCAACGACGTCGAGCGCTCCCAGCAGACAGCCGCCGCCAAGGCCCGTCAGCTCAAGGCGTCCGAGGCAGCCGAGAATGCCGCCGGCATCGGCGAGACCGACACGGACGACGATCGAGCCAACGACCGCGACGCCGACGGCCGCCGGATCTTCGAGGTCGACGAACCGACCGACAACGTGGGCGCCAGCGATTCCGAGGCGCTTGCGCATGAACCGCCTTTGTCGCGTGACGCCTCGGGTGATCGGGGTGGCGAGCTCGACGTGTCAGGATGAGCGGCGTAGGCCGGCGAACGCGAACCCGCTGGCATCGCGGCGAGTCCCACCGGTGTGGCTGGCCAAGCGTGGAGTCGTCGCAACCGCTGTTTGCGTCGCGCGACTTCTGAATACAATTGTCGATGGCGCGGGGCTCACTCGTTCGCGCACGCTGCCGCGCTACGTCCGGCATCGTCCCAACAGGTAACCATTTCCCGACACGCAACCAATTCACAACAGGCAAGTTCCGCCCAGGCGACGACAACGATGCGTTTCACCAAGATGCACGGGGCCGGCAACGACTACGTCTACATCGACGGCTTCGCCGACGCGCTGCCTGAGCGGCCCGACGAGGTGGCCCGGCAGATTGCCGACCGCCATTTCGGCGTCGGTGGCGACGGACTCGTATTGATATGCCCGTCCGAGGTTGCCGACGCCCGGATGCGGATGTTCAACGCCGACGGATCCGAAGCCGAGATGTGCGGCAACGCCATCCGCTGCGTGGCGAAGTACGTCTACGATCACGGCATCGCGGCGAAGGACCAGCTGGCGATCGAAACCGCCATCGGCGTGTTGCCGATCTGGCTGGAGGTCGCGGGCGGTACCGCGCGACGCGCGCGCGTCGACATGGGTCCGCCGGTGCTTGCTGGCGCTGACATCCCCACGACGTTTACCGGCGAACAAATCGTCGACGTGCCGCTGACCGTTGGCCAGCACGAGTTGCGCGTGACCTGTGTTTCGATGGGGAACCCGCATTGCGTCACGTATGTCGACGTGCTCGACGACCATTGGGTGCTCGGCGTCGGCCCGCTCGTGGAGCGCGATCCCCACTTCCCGCAGCGCGTCAACGCCGAGTTTGTCGAAGTGATCTCGCCGACGGAAGTCCGTATGAGGGTTTGGGAACGCGGCAGCGGCGAGACGCTGGCCTGCGGCACCGGGGCGGCGGCGGTTTGCGTGGCCGGCGTATTGTCGGGGCGCAGTGAACGCCGCATCACCGTCCACCTGCGCGGTGGTGATCTCGAACTGGAATGGGCCGACGACGGGCACGTCTACAAAACCGGCCCGGCCGTCGAAGTCTTCAGCGGTGAATGGCAACCGGCGACTGCGGACACCGACTGATCAGGCCGACTCGCAAAAAAGCCCTTCACTCAAAAAGCCCGCCAACTCAAAACGCTTCAGAGCCGCCCGGAAAGTAATCACATAGTCCCCCCGTCAGGCAAGGACGCCGCCCGTGAAACTGCGCCACCCCGCCCTGCTCCGCGCCGCTGGCTTCTGCGGTGCCATGTTCATCCGTCACTGGATGAGCACGCTCGATCACCGCATCTACTTCCACGATCCATCGGTCGATCCGGCCAATCCCGAAAAGCATGAGCCGATGATCTACATCATTTGGCACGAGTATCTGCTGGCACCGCTGGACGTGCGGACGAATTGTGACATGGCGCTGTTGATCGGGCGGCATGCGGACGCGGATGTCCTCAGCTACGCGATTCGGTTGCTCGGCTTCGATGCCGTGCGCGGCTCGTCGAGCCGTGGCGGCTCGTCGGCGCTGCGCGAACTGATCGACGCCGGACGCGGCTGCAACCTTGTGATCACGCCCGACGGCCCTCGTGGCCCCCGCCGCCAACTCGCCCAGGGGCCGGTCTACCTCTCATCACGACTCGGCATCCCGATCGTCTGCTGCACGTTTGGCTACGATCGGCCATTTCGCGCCCGGAGTTGGGACCGGTTCGCCGTGCCCCGCCTCTTTTCGCGGCAGCGCACCATCGTGGGCCCACCGCTGCGGATACCGGCCGGACTCGATCGTGCCGGTATCGAACATTACCGCCGGCACGTCGAACGAGTGATGACGCGTCTCACCGCAGAAGCCGAAGCGTGGGCAACCTCGGGGCGCCGCCTGCCGGGCGATTCAGTTGCGTTTCGCCGTTGCCGCCCCCTACGGAGTGCCCGCGACCGCCTGGCGCTGTTTGTCGGCGGTCCGCACCGCAGCGAGGCTCCGACGAAGACGCCTCGGCCGTCACTCCAGAGCGAGGCCAGCACGGGCCGACGCGAGACCGCCGGCCCCGGCGCTGCCTTGCGAGCGTCGGCGTAAACACCGCACCGACCCCCGGGGCGTATCATCCCCAGGCGTCGCGGAGGAAGCGGATCCAGTTGCCGTGCATGATCGCTTCAACGTCGGCGGTTGGGTAACCGCGGTCGACGAGTTGCTCGGCGATCTTCTGCAGGTCAACGATCGTGTCCAGGTCCAGCGGCGCCTGTTCGCGTCCGAAACCGCCGTCCAGGTCGGTGCCGATTCCCGAGTGCCGCGCGTTACCGGCCAATTGGCAGACGTGATCGATCTGGTCAACCACGTGCCGCAGCGCCACGCCGGTTTCTTCGGGAGTCGTGGCCCCGCGTCGCCACCCGGGCACCAGCATCCAGGCATCGAGTGCCGCGCCGACGACCGCGCCGCGCTCGATGAGTGCAAGCATCTGCTCGTCGCTGAACTGCCGTCCGTCCGGCACAAGCGCGCGGCAGTTCGAGTGGCTGGCCCACACACGCCCGCCAAAATGTTCCAACGCCTCCCAGAATGATTCATCGCAAAGGTGCGTGGCGTCGAGGATGATGCCGAGCCGCTCCATTTCGGCGAGAAGTTCGCGACCGTCGGGTCCGAGCCCGCCACTGGCCGCCGTACCCTGGGCGTAAGTCCCTGGGCCATAGTGCGCCGGTCCCAGGGCGCGGAGGCCGTCGCGATACGAGCGTTCGAGGTGCCCCGGCGTGAGGATCGAATCCGCTCCTTCTAGGCTGAGGATGTAGCCGATCGGTGCGTCGGCCTTCGGCGTACCGTCGCTGAGCGATTCACCGCTGGACGAGCCCATCCACAGTTCGACGTGGGCGTCGAGTTGTTCGCGGTTGGTGATCTGTCGCAGGTGCCCCTGGGCCTCCATCGCGCGATACCAGGCGAGTTGCCCCTGTGTTTGCGCCCAGGCGATCTCGGGGCTGTGCCAGCCGGGAAGTGGATTGCCGGGCCTCACGTAGCGGGCAATTTGCGTGGCCACGCACAACCCCACGTCGCCACGCCGCATTTCCGGAAACGCCACCGTGTTCTTCCCCCGATCGAGTTTGTCGGTGCGCCCGTGTTCGCGCTGGCGAATCGCAGCGACGGGCTCGCGGAGGTCGCGATTCCATTCCATGGCACTCATGCTGAGGTCGAGATGGGCATCGAAGACGAACATCGCGGGCAGTTCTCGGTGGTTCTGGTACGCATGCCGCAAGCGTCAAGGTTCGCGGCGACAGTGCGACATGCTAGCGGCTCGGCGCATCGCCCGCCAGCCGCCCAGCGCCACCGTCGCAAGGCGGTGGATCAGCTAGCGGTAATGCCGAGGTTCACATCGAGGAACCACCGTGCATTCAACCGCAGAGGATCCGCGCCGTCACGCTACGTTGTGCGCCGCCATTCTGCGGTTTGTCAGCCAGCAGGGTTGTGGTATCGTTCCCGGCCAGCCCAGTTCCCCATTTTGGTCAAGTGTCGTGAGGATCCACGCCGATGACGCAACTGCTTCAGCACGACAGCCCCGCGACGAGTGTCGCGCGACCGACCACACCATCCTGGATCCAGGCATACTGGGAGGGCAAGGCGCTGCGCTACAATTGTCTGCATGACCGCCTGGCAGTCGTACTTGCCGAACTGCGTGACTTGAATCCACCACGTCTGCTCGACGTCGGCTGCAGCACCGCCGCGCTGGCCAAGGCACTCGATGCGGCGCTGCCCGGGACCGCCTACTACGGTTGCGACATCTCCCAGGCCGCCGTCTCCGCGATTGGTCGCACAGGCGTCGTCGTCTGGGACCTCAACGACGGACGTCTCCCCTTCCCCGACACGTCATTCAACGTCGTCGTTGCCTCGGGCATTTGCGAATACATCGCGGACCTGCCGACGTTCTTCGCTAGAGTGGCAGAGCGGCTCGCCGACGGCGGCCACTTCATCGTGTCCTACATTAACCAGGACCACGTATCGCGGCGCTGGCGTCGTCTCCGCGGCCGCTCTGCGAATGGCGACGCCACCTGGCAGCCGATTCGCGGACTCAGCGCGTTTGTTGAAAATCTCCGCGCTGCCGGCTTTGCCCCCGTCCGTCAAATCGCCACCAACGGTCGCATTCGCCCCTCCACACGACCGCTCGGGTCGACGCGGCGGCGGCAACGGTTCGCGCACCCCCCCTGGGTCAACTGGGCAGCTCCCCAAGTCGTCTTCGTCTGCACGAAGGATCGCTGCTATGCCTAAGGCCATCGCCTTCATCAATCCCCGCCTCACCACGCGCAACGTGGGAGACCTGTTCATCGAGGACAGCGTCAAGCGGATATTGGTTTACGATCGACGGCGCAGCATCGACGTCGATCCACGCCGCCCGATCACGTCCGACGACATCCGCCGCATCAACGAAACCGACGCTGCGGTGATCGTCGGTACGAACCTTTGGTACCGTTCGTTGCCGGGTGCGAACCGCTGGTGCTTCACGACCAGCCAGCTGCGGCAGATTCGCGTGCCGATCATACCGCTTGGCGTGGGCACGACACGACACGCCGGCGACGACAACGGCTTCGATGCAGAAACGCTCGCCCAACTACGAATGATTCACGCCAGCTGCGCGCTGGCCAGTGCCCGCGACGTCCGGACGGCCGAGGCGCTCGACGAGGCGGGTATCCGCAACGTGGCGATGACCGGCTGCCCGACGCTGTATCGCAGTCTGCAACCCCGCTGGCAGCTGCGCACCAACGACAAGTCACGTCGTGTGGCCGTCACGGTGCGTCATGGACACAAACGCAACGCGCAACTGCTGATCGACGAGTTGCTCCGCCGCGGGTTCGAGCCGACCGTCGCCGCCCAACAAGAAAAAGACCTCTTCATGCAGCGGAGTTTTTCACTGTTTCGGCCGAGCATCCCCACGCTGTACGAATACGACGTCGAACCGTATCTCGATCTGGTTGAAGAGGGCCGCGGCGCGATCGGATGGCGGCTGCACGGCGACATGCTTCACCTTGCTCACGGTCGCCCGGCCGGCTTTTTCGCTAATTGTTCGCGATCGTCCTCATTCTGCGACTCGTTCGGCTTGCCAGCCGTGGCCGCCGAAGACCACCAGCGTCTGCAACCCCGTGCCATCGTCGAAGCAGTCGACCGCTGGCTCGATCCGGCGACGTACGCCGAGCTGCCCGCCCGTTATGCGTCCGGCCGTTCAGAGATGCGATTGATGCTCGCCGCCAACGGCCTCGAGCACAACCTGGCGACCGACAGCCAGGCGACCTCGCCGCGCGCCGCGGCCTAAACCGTGGGAGCTCTCGCCGGCCTCGCCGTACTCTACCGATTCTGCAGCCGGATGGATTGAGCCGATTTGCCGATTCTGACAGTCGGCAAATCTCTGCACGGGCGAGTCCCTGTCCGACGCGTGACTGATTCCGTACGTTCGTAGCGGAACCGTCGGTCCACGAAGCCTTTCCTGTCCTGCCGAATGCAGCGGCCGATCACGGCATGCCGGCGCGCCGTGATCAACCGGCCCATCCGCCGCGTCGCGGCCGATAATCGACAGTAGGGAAATCTCTCGCCGGACGGTGCCCGCTCGGATCACCGCCGCGCCACGACCGGGTTGACCGAGAGGAGACGCAAATGTTTGGACGCAGTTGGAAATTCCTGGCGCTGTTGGCCGGCACCGTGGCGGTCCCCTACGCCGTTAGCAATTCGGATCAGCTGCGCGAATCGGCGGCCAAGGTTGTGCCGGCCCTGTCGGCACACAGCAACGAAACAAAGCCGACCGGCACCGCCGCCCTGACGCCCTCATCAGCCGACGCGGCTGAGAAATCGTCGGCAACGGCGGCACCGCCGCAGCTGACCGACGTTGCCGACATGGCCGAAGTCTTTCGCCTCGACGTCTCGCCGGTTTGGGTGATCAACCGCTGGACGCGTGTGTCCACGCAACTTGCCGGGCTCGACGGACAGGGCTACCGCGTGCCGCTGGTCACCGGCAGCCGCGCTGACGACCTGGCCGGTGCGCTGACGTACTACTTCACACCGCAGCGGCAGCTTAAACGCATCACGTTCAACGGCACGACGGGCGACCCACGCCGGCTCGTCTGGCTCATGAACAGCCGTTTCCAATTTCAGCAGAAGATCACACCCGACGCCGCGACGTTCACCTATGAAGCGAACCTGGCGTCGAACATCCCTAGCACGCTGGAGATCAGGCCGATGGGCATCGTGCGGTCCGACACGCCGAGATCGCGGTATAGCATCGAACTCGACATCCGGATCGACGAATCGGCGCCGGCAGCCCGCCAGGCGGGAAGCGTCGCACCGTACGCGCCGGTGCAACCCGTGAAGAGCTGACGCCGCACGCCGAGTAGCGCCTTCGCGCCGCCTGGGACCATCACTCAGACACGGGCGGCTCGAACTCGAACTCTTTCCACTTGATCGGCCGGCGCAGGGGTTCGACGCGCAACACGACTTCACCGTTGTGAAAGATGCGTACCGTGCCGTTCGATTCGCTAACCGCCACGGCAACGGCGCGGGTCTCTCGGGTCACGGCAGCGGCCGCCCAGTGTCGGGCTCCCAGCCCCTTAGAGAGCGTGAGCCCAGTCGCCGGACAGTCGATATAGCGGGCCGCCGCTTCGACCGTGCCGTCGGCGCCGATGATAAAGGCCCCGTCCATCTGTGCCGCTTCTTTGATGCCTTCACGAACCCGGGGGTCCGACAAGTTGCGTTCTTTGCGGGCGTAACCGCGCACCGGGTCAAATCCCGTCGGCGAGCTGCGGACCATCACCTTGCGAGCGTCCCCCACGACGAACAGCGTGCCGACCGGCTTGCCTTCGCGGCCCTCGCGGCCAATCTCCACGGCCAGGTCGACCACCGTCTTGAGCGTCTCGAGCGGTACCCGCGTTTCCAGGCTCCGCAGGTCGCGGACCGTCAGTCGCCCCAGGTGCTCGCCCATGTCCATCACGCTGAGCGAGTCGATCGTGTCGGGCGAAAACCCGCTATAGATCATCACGGCCCGCGATCCAGGCCGCAGCAGATCGTCCGCCGCGGCCTCCAACAAGGTCTGCGAAAGCTTGTCGTACACCGGCATTTCAACCGGCGGCAACGGGATCGACTGCAGGTCGAGGTCGTCGACGTTGATCTTGACGTCCGAGCCATGGGCCACCAACAGCCGGGCTCCCTTCGTCAGTTCGACAACGCGTTTCAGGTCGATCGAGTCATCCAGCAGCAGCACCAACGCGTCGGCCTGGACGGCTTCGGCCAGGCGAACAGCCGAGGCAAGCAAAGATTCGGTCTGCGGCGTGATCTTG
>JAGQPT010000459.1 GCA_020426575.1 Planctomycetales bacterium | reverse complement strand
GCAGCGGCCCTGGGAGTCCCCCTGGCCCGGACCATCGTGGTGCGTGTCGACAACCAGCGCGACGAGCATTGGGCCTTTCGACAGGCGCTGGGCTGTCGGGCCGTGCGCGCCGTGTGGGGACGGATCGAACGACTCGACGATCGCGCGATGCGCCGCCTGCAACTGGCCGCTGAGCAAAGCGGCGGCGTGGCCATGCTGGTGCGCCCGGGCAGTGTGCGGGGGCAACCGACCTGGTCCCACACTCAACTCTCGGTACAGCCACGACCCGCGCAAGCGCAGCCGGCCCACCGAGAGCGGGAACAACGCGAGGCCCGTGAGCAACAACGGTTCGACGAGCGCGGCTTGGGCTTTCGCGTCGAACTGGTGCGGTGCCGCGGCAAGGACGCAGGTGGTGTCAGCGGCGACAGCGAGTGCGTCGATTTGGAATTGAACCTGGCCGATGGTGTGTGGCGCGATGCCGGCAAGCAGCAACAGACGAGTGGCCGTCGTTCGGTTACCGAACTGGCCCGTGCAACGCCTCCGCAGCGAACGTCCCGAGTTTGACGGCCGACCGCTCATCGTTTCGACCACTCGCGGCGGACGCGGTCGGCGGGTGCTCTGTTGTTGCGACGAGGCGGCCGCCCGCGGTGTTGCGACCGGCATGACCCTGGCCGACGCCGCCGTGTTGTTTCCTCGGCAGGCGAGCGGTCGTGGACGGTCGCCCGTGTGCATCGAGTCGCACGACCCGCTGGCCGACCGCGAGGCGCTGGGGCGACTGGCCGATTGGTGCCAGCGGTTCAGCCCCCTAGTGGGGATCGAACAGGCCGAACTTGCCGACAGCCTGTTGCTGAACGTCACGGGGCTGGCCCACCTGTTTGACGGCGAGGCGGGCCTGGCCGCCAAGGTGGTGCGGGCCTTTGCCCAACGGCACTTCGAGGTTCGCGTGGCCGTGGCCCACACGGTGGGCGCCGCCTGGGCCGTGGCACACTATGGTTTTGAGCACATCGATGGTTTTGAGCACATCGGTCTTGCCCAGCGGGAAGGCCGCGCGCGTGGCGAACGCCCGGACGCCGTGACGGCGCGCTACCTGGTGCTCACGGCCGACGATGAGCAACTGTTGGGCTCGCTGCCGTTGGCCGCACTGCGGCTTTCCCCAGTAGTGATCGAACCGCTGGTGCGGCTGGGCATCGAACGGATCGAACAGCTTGGCGCCTTGCCGCGCACCGGGGTGTTCGAGCGATTGGGCGAAGAGGTGAACCGCCGTCTGGACCAGTTCAGCGGCCAGCGCGACGAGCCGATCGTTGCCCACGACGCCGAGCCGCGCTTCTACCGTTCTTGGTCGTTCGAGCCTCCCACCACGCACACCGAGGCGATCGGGCGCGTGCTGGCCGGGCTGATCGAACCGTTGCTGGAGTTGCTTACCCGGCAGAATCGTGGTGCGGTGGGGCTGGCGTGTCGCTTTTTCTGCGAAGGGGGACAACGGCTCGATGTCGAACCACGTTTCTTCCAGCCCACCACGACGGCGCGGGACGTACACGAACTGGTGCTGCTCGAACTCGACGGTCGGCGTTTCCCGGCAGCGGTCAGCCAGTTGGTCGTGACGGTCACGGAGTCGGCCCCGCTCGAATGGCGGCAGACCGAGTTTTTCGCCGCCGGCGCCGAGCGACACCCGCTGCAACTGACCAGGCTCGTCAATCGGCTCAGCAGCCGGCTGGGGCGTGAACAGGTCGTGCGTCCGCTACTGCATGGCGAGGCTCAGCCGGAGCGTGCCTTTCGTGACGTGCCGTTGATCAGCAACGAGCAGCGCCGAGAGCGTGTCGCGATGCTGACGACGGCACTGCCGTTCGAGCGTCCGCTGCGCCTGTTCCAACCACCGGTGGCGATCGAGGTGATCGCCGCGGCACCGGACGGTCCGCCGGCGCGGCTGCATTACCTGCAACAGACGTACGACGTCGGCCGCTACTGGGGTCCCGAACGCATCCAGACCGGCTGGTGGCGCGGCCGCAGCGTCGAGCGCGACTATTACCGCGTCGAGGCGCGGACCGGCAGCCGGTTCTGGCTGTTCCGCCGCCTGGGCGACGGCCGCTGGTTCCTGCACGGCGAGTTTGCTTGAGAGAGATGAACCGTCGGGACGCCAAGGCGCGGAGATGAAAGCAGGGATCGCGAAATCGCGAAATCGCCAAATACGCGAAAGGAGAGACATAATTGGCTCGATCGGCAACACATCTGAACGACTAGCGCTCAAATGACAATCACCTAAACCGCTAACCGCCTAAACCACTAACCACCTACTTCAACACAACGTTGTCACTGCTTTCTCCCAAAAAGTCTTCGCCGTCCCCACTGTGCTCTCCGTGTCTTCTGTGGCTCTGTGGTGAATTCCTCTTCGAGTACCGATCGATGCATTACGCCGAGTTGCACACCACGACGAACTTCTCCTTTCTGCAGGCGGCTTCACATCCGGAGGAGTTGGTCGAACGGGCCGCGGCGTTGGGTTACGCGGCGCTGGCCGTCACCGATCTGGCCAGTGTGGCCGGCGTCGTGCGGGCACACACCGCCGCCAAAGACGCCGGCCTGCGGTTGATTGTCGGCGCCACGATCACTCCCCGCGATGCGATGCCCGTGGTGCTTTGGGCTCCCGATCGGCCGGCCTACGGCGAGCTTTGTCAGTTGATCACACGAGGCCGGCGTCGTGCCGCCAAGGGAGCGTGCGATCTCGACTTCGACGACCTGGCCACGCACGCCGACGGTCTGCTGGCCGGTGTGTTGCCCGCGCCGAACAAAGACATTCAACCCGACGACGTGCATCGTTATCGCGAGCTGTTTGC
>JAGQPT010000458.1 GCA_020426575.1 Planctomycetales bacterium | reverse complement strand
TAGCGTCCAGCACATCCGCACCTGTACCGTAGCCACCCGAGCGTGTCAAGCTAACGGGTCTTCGTCGGGGTCGATTCCGAGTGTATCGATCGGCTGATCAAGGGGACTGGTGGCCGCGCGGGACTCGTTGAAGGATGCCGCCGCGGAGTTGTTGATTTCCGAATCGTCGATCGCGCGAACGACGACGACGTTCCCCTTGACCTTGATCACGCGCACCGGTGTTCCTTCGTCGATGGCCATGCCGTCACTCACGGCGCCATAAACTTTGCCGTCGACGTTGACGGCCCCGCTGAGGAGCATCTTGGTCGCGGCAACGCCCGTGTGTCCGATGAGCGCTTGCAACTCGCGCAGCCGGCGGCTGTCCGGCTTGACTTCATCGGGGTCGGGCAGCGTGAGCATCATCTTGCGGCCGATCGGTGTATTGGGCCACCAGCGAAACAACACAAACAGCAGCGCCGGCGTACCGATCACCGTGAGCAACACGAACAGCAAGCCGGCGGATGGTGAATCGAGAAACGCGCAGACGACGGCGGCCACCAGGCTGGCGGCCGCCAGAAAGGCGAGCACGCCGGCCGACGGTACGAACAACTCGCAGATCACCAGCACAACGGCGACGACCAACATCACCGCAGCCCATACCAGATAGTCCATCGCACGCTCGGGGACCGGTCCGCGTCAACTTCACGGAGCCGCCGTCCGATTGGGGTTCATTGGTTGCCGAGTTTTCGCGTCGCCTCCCCAATCCCTTTTTCCCGACGACGTGACGCGGAGAGGGAGGCAGCTCTGTTTGTCTTGTTGCCGTCATTGCTTGCGTGTTGCCGCTTGAACGACGACACGGTTGCCGATTGTCTCGACGACTTCGATCGCTTCACCGGCTTGGACGACCGTTCCCTCGGTCGAGACGTCGACGACCTCGTCACCGAAGCGCCCTTTGCCGCTGGGAACGAGCTTGGTGACGGCGACGCCCGACTGGCCAACCAGGTGGGCGTAGTCCGTCAATTGTTCTCGCTCGGCCTGCGCGGCGGCCTCCTCACCTTCGAGCGGGGCCAGCATCTTCGCAATTGCCGGATGATTGGTCAAATAGTGCGTCGCCCAAACGCATACCGCGATCGCGCCGATCCCGCCCGTCGAAACGATCAGCAGCGAACGGCTGAATTGTCCCAACTCGTACTGGTTGTGCGGGATCACAAACGTCTGCGAGGCCAGGATCAGCGACGCGATCACGCACAAGGTGCCAATCACGCCAAACGCCCCCAGGCCGGGAATCACGAACCACTCGATGGCGACAAAGGTCACGCCGGCAACGAACAGCAGGACTTCGAGCCAGCCGGCCGTCCCTCCCAGGTAATTGCCCCAGAAGAAGAGCAGGAAGCAGACCGTCGCCACCAGCCCGCCCAACCCGAGCCCGGGGAGTTGAAATTCGATGTACAGGGCCGAAATGCCGAGCACCAGCAGCGCGATCATCACGGGGCGCATGTTCAACGCGTCGATCAACACGTCGACCCAGCCCGGCTCGACGAGCGCGGGATCGTCGCCCAGGCCGTAGGCCGCAGTCAATTCACCAAAATCGGCGGCCACGCGCCTGGCGACGCCATACGTTTGCGCCTGTTCGGCATCGAGCGAAAGCAGTTTGCCGGGCGTCGTGATCGCCGCGCCTTGTCGCTGCCAGGCGTCGGCGTCCGGCTGGGAGGCCACTTCGCGCTCGCTGAAGAATTCGGTGAAGCCGTCGTTGGCACGTTCATATTCGAAGACCTCCAGGTCAGGATCGACCATGGCCGCCGGCACCGAGGTGGAACGATTCTTCCGCCGCAGGACGTCGCTGAGGGATTCGACGACGACCTCGCGATCTTGCTCGGCGATGTCAAACACGCCCTTACCACCGAGCGTTGCATCGGGGGCCGTCACGATTTGATCGCACGCCAGGGCGATGAACGCCGCATCGCCTTCGGCCCGGGATGCCACGTACGCCACGGTGCGCCGCTTGGCAGGGTCGAGATCCGCCAGGTAGTTGGCCAGACGCATGCTGTCCGTCGGCGAGCCACCCTCGCTGTCGAGCTGGACCAGGATAAAGTTCACGTCCTGGCCACGAATCTGCTTGTCGATCAGGCGAATCGCGCGGCTGACCAGGTTCGCCGAGATCGGCCCGTTCAGCGTGACGCGAATCGCCCGCCACGTTCCCCCCAGCGAGGGATCGTCGTCGACGGCGTCGCGCGGCAG
>JAGQPT010000457.1 GCA_020426575.1 Planctomycetales bacterium | reverse complement strand
GCCCGACGGCTGGCCCCCTGTTTGGCCGCCCCGGCGGCACTGGCGGCGAACTCGCAGATTTCGCCGACGATCGCCAGCACCACCAGCACGCCCACCACCGTCCAACTCACGTGCGGCCCACCTTCACTGGTCGGTGCCAGCCAGGCGAACAGCGCGGTGACGGCGACGATCGTCCAGTTGCCCGGCAGTGTCAGCAGATTGAGACACCAGGCCGCCAGGTTCACAACGAACAGCAACACGGCCAACAGGTAATAGGCCCACAATCCGATCATATTCGCTCACCTGTTCGCGTTGACGTGGCGTATCGTATTGCGCAGCGCGTCGACCTGGGCCCGTACGCGATCGAGCGACTGCATGCTCGTCTTGAACTGGCAGAGCCGCGGTTGCAGGCATTCGCACACGGGACAGTCGCCCGGCTGGTAGCTCTTGACGTCGCCTCGGTAGCGAGGATCGAAGTTCGGCGCTTGATCGGCCCGGGCGTAGAAGGCCAGGTTGCGGAACACGGGTTCGAGGTGCAGGGGCCGCCACGCGGAGTACAAACCGTCGCCGCCCCGTTCGATAAAAGCTCGGCGGAACGCGCGCCAGTCACAACCGGCGCGCTGCTCGTCGAGGATGCAGGTGTACGACCAATAGGTGTGCGTGCAACCGTCCGGCACAAACGGCGGCGCGAGCCAGTCGCAGGCTTCCTCGGCAAGCACCTGAGCATACTGCCGGGCGATGTAGATGCGCGCCGCAACGAGGGCTTCGAGCCGTTCGAGTTGCCCTAACCCCAATGCGGCCTGGAGCGCCGAGATGCGAAAGTTGTAGCCCATCACGTCGTGCCGGTCGAAGTCGATGTCCTGCCGGACGTCACGGGGAACGTGCACGTCGCCGGGCCTCGCGCCCAAGGTACGGTAGCCGAGCGTGGCGCGCTTGCGCACGCTGCGCGCCAATGCTTCGTCGTCGGTGATGACGATGCCGCCGTCGCCGCCCGAGGTCATGTGCTTCGAGGCCTGGAAGCTGAAACTGGCGGCATGTCCGATCGTGCCCACCAGTCGACCGTGGTACTCGGCGAGAAAACACTCGGCGTTGTCCTCGACGACCGTGAGGCCGTGGGCGGCCGCAAGCGTCATCAGGGCGTAGAAGTCGGGGGGCAAACCGTACAGGCTCACCGGAATGATGGCGCGGGTGTGGGGCGTGATTTTCCGTGCAACGTCGGCCGGGTCGATGTTGAACGTGCGGGGATCGATGTCGGCGAAGACCGGCACCGCGCCGCACTGCACAACGACGAATGCCGTCGAAGCGGCGGTGAGCGGCGGCACGATCACTTCGTCGCCCGGACCGACACCGGCCGCCAACAGGCAGGACTGCATTGTGCCGGTGCCCGAGTTGTGCAGCACGGCATAGCGGACGCCAAAACGCTCGGCAAAGGCGGCTTCAAAACGCGCGAAAATGTTCGCCGGATCTTCCGTGTTGCGGAAACCGGCGTCGAGCACTTCGTTGAGCAATTGTCGGTCGCGCGCGCTGACCCGCTGCGGAGGCAACTCGGCGAATATCTCCTCAGGGGAGACGTTACAGGAAATCGTCGGCGGGCTGGGCATCGATCTCGCGATGGTTCTTTGTTGTGTGATGACGCTGTTCGTCTATTCGTCGTCCACGGCGACATCTTGTCGGTGGCGTAGTCTTGTCCGTACCGTGGGGAAAAGTCGTAGTGTGGGTGCTCACACCCACCGGTGTCGTGCAATCGTCCCTTTGTCGCGCACGCGCCACTGCGACATTGGACGTGTGACGTGTAATGTGTCCCGTTGTTCATGTGGGTGCAAGCACCCACCCTACGGCCACACGGTATCGGGTTCAAAGGGAAACATCGGTCGACGGCGGTGCGCGTACGGCAACCGCGTCATGTCGGCCGACGTCACTCCCGGCGTGTCGACCAGGATCATGCGATCCGCGACCTCGCGGTAGGCGGCCTGGGGGGCGATCACGCCCTTGGCGACAATGACGCGAAACGCACGCGGATCGAGCCCGCAGGACGTCAACTGCGCGAGGCTGAACGGCGGTACGCGGCGCGACGTCAAGAGAACGGTCACGCCGGCAGCAGTTTGCACGACGGCTGACGGCCCCTGGTCGAACTCGGTGAAGCCGCCGTGCCGCGCGGCTGATTCGCAAAAACGGCCGTCGCAGAGTCGCTGGACCGTCGCGGTGGTGTGCAGTGGCGGCCCTTGGTGGCGATCGACGCAGGCGCCGATCGACAGCGTGGCGGTGTTGCCGACGCCGGCGGTCGTGGCACGTTTGACCGACGTCGGGTCGCAGACACACACCAGCGACGGTGCGATACGTGGGGCGTCGAGTCCCCGCAATAGCGCGGTACCGTCGGCAGGCGAGCCACCGCCAACGTTGTCGCCCATATCGAGCAACACGACGCGGTCATCGGTCGCGGCGACCTCGTCGAGCGCTTCAGCGAGATC
>JAGQPT010000456.1 GCA_020426575.1 Planctomycetales bacterium | reverse complement strand
GTACGTGCGCCGCAGTCGCGACCGCTTCTGGAGCGGCGAGGCGACGGTCGACAAACGCGACGCCCACTGGACGCTCTATGAGTGCCTGGTGACGACGGCCAAGCTCGTGGCGCCGTTTGTGCCCTTCCTCGCCGAGTCGATCTGGCAGAACCTGGTGACCGGCGTGTTCGGCACACGCGCGGCCGAGAGCGTGCACCTTTGTGACTACCCGACCGGCGACGCGGCGGTGATCGACACGGCGCTGTCGGCGCGGATGAACCTGGTCCGCGAAATCGTCTCGCAAGGCCGGGCGGCCCGCATGGGCGCGAGCCTCAAGGTGCGTCAGCCGCTGGCCAAGGTCGAGGTGATCCTCGCCGACACGGAGCACCACGACTGGCTCGAAGCGCACGGTGCCCTGATCGCCGAGGAACTCAACGTCAAGGCGGTCGAGTTCGCAGCTAAGGCCGATCAGTACGTTGACTACACGGTGTTGCCCGACCTCAAGCGACTCGGCCCGCGGCTGGGCAAACGCATCGGCCCGCTGCGCAAATCGCTCGGTGCCGCCGATCCGGCCGCCTTGGTCGCCGCGATGGAAACCAAGGGTGCCGTGACGATCGAACTCGACGACGGGCCGGTCGAATTGGACTCGGACGACCTGCTTGTGCGTTTGCAGGCCAAGCCGGGCTGGGCCGCCGCGCAGGGGCCTTCGACCGTCGTTGTGCTCTCGACCGAGATCACCGAGGAGCTTTTGCTGGAAGGACTGGCCCGTGAGTGGGTCCACGCCATCCAGTCGGCCCGCAAGGACAGCGGCTGTGAGTACACCGACCGCATCGAGGTGGGGCTGGTGACCGAATCGGCCGAGTTGCTGGCCGGCGCCGCGCAGTTTGCCGATTACATTGGCGGCGAGACGCTGGCCGTGGGGCTGACGCACGAACCGCTCAAAGGCACGCAGCCGGTCGATGTGAAACTCGGCGAACACGCGGCCACGATTCACGTCCGCGTCGTCAAGTAATGACTGTCAAGCAATGAAAAACGGTAGGGTGGGTGACGCGCACCCACCGCTGCGTCGTCCGCAACAACAGGGTGTAGGCTGCGTGGAGGTGTCCGATCGTTGCATACAGCAAGCAAGACGCGATGTGCGGCGGAAATGAGATCGCAGTGTTTGCTTGAGAGAGCACGCAACGCATTTTGATCCGGAGTTGGTAATGGTGGGTGCGAGCACCCGCCCTACTCTCATGGCACAACCCCAACGACTCTCGCCGCTACGTCTCGCCGTGCTCATTTCCGGCGGAGGCACGACGCTGCGCAATTTCATCGAGCGGATCGAGGCCGGGCAGCTCGACGCCAGCATCGTGCGGGTCGTCTCCAGCAGCGGCAAGGCGCGTGGTCTGCAGTATGCGGCCGACGCCGGCATTCCCGCGTCGGTCGTGCGGCGGAGCGATTTTGCCGACGACGCCTCGTTCGGCGCGGCCGTGTTCGACGTCTGCCGCCGCGACGAACCGCACCTCGTCGCGATGGCCGGCTTCTTGAAGTTCGCGCCGGTGCCCGACGACTTTCTCGGCCGCGTGATGAACATCCACCCGGCGCTGATCCCGTCGTTCTGTGGGGCGGGCTACTACGGGCATCACGTGCACGAAGCCGTGCTCGCATACGGCGCAAAGGTGAGCGGCTGTACCGTGCACTTTGTAGACAATCAGTACGACCACGGGCCCGTGATTCTGCAGCGCACCGTGCCCGTGCTCAACGACGACACACCCGAGTTGTTGGCCCAGCGCGTGTTTGCCGAAGAGTGCGAGGCATATCCCGAGGCGCTAAGATTATTTGCCGAAGGCCGTCTCACGATCGACGGCCGGCGCGTCCGCATCACGGCCGAGTGAATATCTTTGCGTGTTGTGGTACGCAGGCAGCTCGCTACGTCCCGCGTTGGTAGCCGAGCGATTCGTAAAGCCTCAGCGCGGCGCCCCAGCCGGTGTGTGTCTCGAGGTGGATGCGGCGCTGGCCACGCTGCCAACAAGCGTGTTCCAAGGTGGCCATCAGTAGGCGCGCAACTCCCCGACCGCGGTCATCGGATCGGACGGCCAGCCAGTGCACCGTCGCACGGGCGTGAGGGCCCGGCGACCCGCGCTGTCCGAGGGCGACCGTACCGAGCAGGCGGGTTGCACCGCCATC
>JAGQPT010000455.1 GCA_020426575.1 Planctomycetales bacterium | reverse complement strand
TATGAGCCTCGCGAGCTACCGGGCTGCTCCACCCCGCGGCGTGTTGGTTTGCAGTGTCGACTCGCCGAGGCGTGTGGCTGCAACTCCCATAATGTACGACGTTCTCCGCAGCGAGCCAAGGGGACCAGCCGATTTTTCCGTGTCCGACCTGCGTCGTCGTTTTCGGTGCTAGCCATTCATCGGTAAGTCACGGTCAAAAGTTGAGTCGCGTTTGCCGCCGGCGTCGGTCATCCGCAATCCTGAGCGCCGTGGGGCGAGGGTGAATCGCCGTGAGCGCGCCGACGCCTTGGGCAATTTCGTCACGTCACGGTGTCACCTGGCTGCGGTACCCTCGCGACTGGCGGCCGCCGACAGTTCGCCGATGGCCGTGTGCTCACGCAGATCGAGTGTGCCCCGCACCGGACCCACGCCGACGGCGCGCTGTTGTTCGGCCCAGCGACGCAGTCGGGCAACTTTGTCGGCTGTCGGGGGTTCTCGCGAATCGGCTTCGCCGGGGGCCCGCCCCCAGATGATCCGCGTGCCGTCGTCGGCATGGATTTCAAACGAACCGGCCAACGACGGATTCCCCGACTGACGGCTCATTGGGCCGATGCGCTTGAGTCCCAGTGGTTCCCAGAGATCCGCCAGGGCATCGGCAATACGGGCTGCCGCCGCGACCGCCGGGTCACCCCAGTGCGTGCCCGGCGGTCCCACGGGAGTGGTGGCGATGCCGTCGACCCGCGGATACCTCCGCAGGTCGACGAGCGAAAACTCCTGTGCCGGCAGCAACGTTCCTTCGACGTCGACCGGTCGCGGCACCAGTTGTCGGCTGTTGCCAGTCGACTGTGCCACGACGCACACGGGCCGTCGATACTCCAGTTCGACGTCGATCCGCGCAGGATGGTGCTTTTGCACGCTCCGCACAGCCTTGACCCAGGGACTGGCCGCAAAGGCGCCGGCAATGTCTTCGACCAATTGGTCGTCCAACAGCGGCATGGGGGGGTCAATACTGGCGTCACGCAGCGCCAACTCGCGGATGTCGCTGTGGATCCAGCGCGGTGGCGGTGTGATGTGGATGTCTTCGTCGTAAACAAGGTAACTGCGATCGGACAACACCCGGGAACCGATCTGTTGCCAGAGCAAGTACGGCGGCAGCGCCAATACGACGGCGATCGTTGCCACCACGGCGAGCCGCTTGGCGTAGGGCCGTAACCACTCCACCACCACATTCACCGTGCCAGCCTCGCCTGGTGTCGAATTCGATTCCCCCGACAAATATGTCAATCGGTGCGCACGTCGTGCGTACCGCTTCATTGGGGATCGGCCAAACGGCGCGGTCGAATCGAGCCGCAGCAGCGGCGCTTAGAACCATCGTGCCAGTCGAGACAAACCGGACGATCGCAATGCGTTCGCTAGTCGCTGCGATCCGACGAGTCGGAGAAGACGTCTCGTTTTCACAAACGGCAGGTCAGTGGACGTTGCCTACCAGATGTCGATCTGCAGTTCGAGGTCGACGCCCATCCGTCTGGCGACCCGACTGCGAACATCTTCGATCAGCTGCTCGATGTCCCGGGGCGTGGCGTCGCCGTCGGCAATGACATAGTTGGCGTGCCTGTCGCAGACCTCGGCACCACCGACGCGGTAGCCCTTGAGCCCCGCTTGTTCGATCAGCGAACCGGCGTTGATGCCGCGCGGGCTCTTAAAAATGCAGCCGGTGTGCTGGTGTCCGAGAGGTTGAATCGACTTTTTCACGATCCACTGTTTCTGCATCCGCCGCGCCAACTCGGTGGGGTCGTCCGGTTCTAACTCGAACTCGGCGGCGAGGATCACCAGTTCGTCGAGACTGCTCTGCCGGTAGGCGAACACAAGTTCCGAACGCTCGCGCACGTTGATTTCGCCGGCGCGGGTCATCACGGTCGCTCGGTGGGTCCATTG
>JAGQPT010000454.1 GCA_020426575.1 Planctomycetales bacterium | reverse complement strand
GGAACACCCGAAGAGGTCGCGCATTGCGAGGAGTCGGTTACCGGAAGGTTTCTGCGGCCGTTGTTGACGTCCCTGGCCCAAACGTGATCGGAGTTCAAGTTGTTTTCGCTCGACAACGTGCAAGTCTTTTATCGGGAAGCGACGGCCGTGCGGACCGAGATCGTGGCCTACCTGGGCGGCGTCGACGCAAAGACTTCTGAATATTCACTCAGCGGTCACGTCACCGGACCGCTGTCCGCCCACGCGACGACGATGTCGCTACGAGTCCCATTTCAAATTCGGAGCACGTCAAGCGGTGCGCTACTAGCGGTTGCCGAGTTGAGTGAAACGTGTTTCTGGGAACCCGGTGCACCGCACTGGTACGAAGCGGACGTTTCGCTCGTTCAGAATGGTAACGTCGTCGATAGGTGTGAGCGGATGGTCGGCGTCCGGCCACAACTGCTTGCGACCGACGGTTTGCACGTCAATGGAAGGCCGGGACTATATCGAGCCGTTGCCGTCGATGCTCTCCGCGATGAGGTGCAAACGAAATGCGTCGCCGAACAAGTGACGGCCGTGATCGACAAAGTCAGCGACGAGGAATTGGCAGCGGCAAGTCAACGTGGTCTGCCACTGATCAGTAAGGTGAGTGGAACGGCAGACGAGGTCGTGGCCGAGTTGGCGCGCCTGTCGAGATGGCCGGCGGTTGTAGTGGCGATCGTAGCTGCGTCCGAGCCGCTTGCTGAATCGTTGCGTTTGTATTGTCCCAACATGCTGTTGGCGGACGTGGCCAGGAGCGGTAGTCCTGTCGGTGGTTGGGCACATCTAGCAATCCTTGACGAGGAAAGTGACATCGACGCGTCATCGGTAGGCGTACCGGTCATCGTGCGGGTTCGCAACGCATCTGAAGCGCCGCTGGGGAGGCGAGCCGAAATCGCCGGCATGTTCGAACCCGACGCTGCAGAGCGGGCGTGTGGTGGCCAGGTCGTCGGCTGCATTGTTTAATGAAGCGATGTCACTTGTTTCACACCGAGAGCCCATGACCGTGGATCTGTCACGCTACGTCCGACAAATGCGTTATGCCCCGCTGGGCGAGGCGGGCCAGCGGCGCCTGGTCGAGAGCCGGGTGCTGCTCTGCGGCTGTGGCGCGCTGGGCACCGTGTTGGCCAACACGCTGGTGCGGGCTGGCGTGGGACTGGTGCGGATTGTCGATCGCGACTTTGTCGAGACGACGAACTTGCAGCGGCAGGTACTGTTCGACGAGCAGGACGTCGCCGACGCGCTGCCCAAGGCGATCGCTGCCGCCAGAAAGCTCGAACGGATCAACTCGGAGGTGACGGTCGAGCCCGTCGTCGCCGACGTCGATCACACCAACGTCGAACAGTTTGCCGCGGGCATGGACCTGCTGCTCGACGGCACGGACAACTTCGAGACGCGGTTTCTGCTCAACGACGTCGCGCTCAAGCACGGCATTCCCTGGGTGTTTGGCGGCTGTTTGGGCGCCGAGGGACAGTCGATGACGATCCTGCCGGGTGAGACGGCCTGCCTGCGCTGCCTGATTCCCGACCCGCCGCCGCCGGGCACGACGCCAACCTGCGATACGGCCGGCATCCTGGCTTCGATCATACAGGTGACCGCTTCGATCGAGGCGACCGAGGCGATCAAGATCCTCAGCGGCAACACGGACGCCGTCAGCCGCGCGCTGGCGGTCATCGACCTGTGGGAGAATCGCTTCACTCGCGTCGATCTGACGAAGTTGGCCGCGTCGAGCAACTGCCGGGCCTGCAAACAGGGGCATTACGACTGGCTCGACGGCGAGGCGACCACGCGCAGTGTCGTGCTGTGCGGCCGCAACGCCGTGCAACTGAACCCGCCGGACCGCAGCGCGGTGTCCCTCGATCTGTTGGCCGAGAAATTGCGCGAGGTGGGGACGGTGAAGCAGAACCCGTTCCTGCTCCGCGTGGCGGTCGACGCGTATCAACTCACGATCTTCCCCGATGGCCGCGCCATCATCGGCGGCACCGACGACATCACCACAGCGCGGGCGGTGTACGCGCGGTACGTCGGCAATTGAGATATTTGCGCCCGGTCGCAATGGTGGGTGCGAGCACCCACCCTATCGGTTCGTTCGGCTACCGGTTCGTTCAGTTCGTTGCCGTGGCGGCTTCCATGATAGCGGCTTCGGTTGCTTCGGCGCGGGTGAACTCGCCAGTGAGCCGGCCTTCGCAAAGCACGAGGATGCGGTCGCAGAGCGTGAGCAGCTCGGGCAGTTCGCTCGACGTGACCACGATGCCAAGCCCCTCGTGACACAGACGATCCATCAGACGGTAAAGCTCGGCCTTGGCGCCGACGTCGACACCGCGCGTGGGGTCGTCGAGCAACAGCACGCGCGGTTCGGTGAGCAGCCAACGGGCCAGGATTGCCTTCTGCTGGTTGCCGCCGCTGAGGCTGGTGATGGCGGCGTCGCGGCCGGCGGTTTTCACCCCCAACCGCTCGATCGCGCCGTCGGCCAGCACGGCTTCCCGCGGACGACTCAACAACCCGCCAACGGTTGCCTGGGCCAGGGCACACAGCGTGACGTTTTCGCCGACCGACATCTCGGCGAACAGCCCCAACCGTTTGCGGTCTTCGCTGACCATCGCCAACCCGGCGGCGATCGCCTGCTGCGGATGGGTAAAACGTTGCGGTGTGCCGGCGACCGTGATTGTGCCCTGCGGCGCCCGTTCGCTACAGCCGAAAAGACATTCCAGCAATTCCGTGCGCCCCGCCCCCATCAGCCCGGCGATGCCGACGATTTCGCCACGTCGCAGCGAGAAGCTCACGTCGCGAAGCCGATAGCGGTCGCCTGAGGCCGTTGGCAGGGAAAGCCGCTCGACGCGGAGTACTTCGTCGCCGATCGGTCGGCAAGTATCGAGACGGGTGTGTTCGATCTCGCGGCCGACCATCAGGTGGGTGATTTCACGGGGCGTGGTTTCACTGCGCTCGAGTGTGCGGATCAGCTTGCCGTCGCGGAGCACGGTGACGTGGTCGGCGAGCCGAAAGACCTCGTCCATCTTGTGCGAGATGTAGAGGATCGTCGTGCCCCGCTGGCGCAGGCGGGCGATGACGCGGTCGAGTCGGGCGACCTCGGCCTCGGTCAACGCGCTGGTCGGTTCGTCCATGATGAGGATGTCGGCCGAGAGCGACAGGGCCTTGGCGATTTCGACCAGTTGTTGGTCACCGACCCGAAGATGCCGCACCGGCGCCGAGGGATCGACGTGGCACTCGAGTTCGCCGAGTAACTCGCCGGCGACGTGGTTCATCGAGCGGTCGTCGATCAGGCCGAGCGCGCCACGGCGTTCGCGCCCCAGGAAGATATTGGCCGCGGCCGAGAGGTCGTCGACGAGGTTGAGTTCCTGGTGGATGATGCTCACGCCGGCGGCTTCGGCGTCGCGGGTGCCGGCGACACGATACGGCTGGCCCCGCAGCAGTATCTCGCCTTCGTACTGCGTGATCACGCCGGCAAGGATCTTCATCAGCGTGCTCTTGCCGGCGCCGTTTTCGCCGACGATCGCATGAAGCTCGCCGGCCGCCACGTCGAACGTCACGTCGTCCAGGGCCGTGACTCCCGGGAAGCGTTTCGTGACACCGCGGATGGCGATGATCGGTTCAGCGGCGGGCATCCGACTGACCTCGCCGCGCGGCGCGGGCTTCGAGCAGTTTGAGCACCACGATTGCCGCCAGTGCCAACGTGCCGCCGATCACACCGGGGGTATCGCCGGCCATCAGCCAACAGACGAGCGCCGAAAGAATCACCAACGTGACGCCGGCCACGATGCCGAGGGCGTCGGCAAAGAAGCGTTTGCGTCCGCTGCCCGCCGTGCGGAGCTGGTTGAAGGCGACGGCGACGACGACGAGGATGCCGACGATGAGTCCCTCGTACACGTCGGCGCCGGTCTTGATGATCTTGGCGATGCCGTCGATCACGGTGCGAAGAAAGATGACGCCGAGCACGGTGCCGGGGATCGTGCCCACGCCACCCTGCAGGCTGCAGCCTCCGACGACCGCGGCGGCAATGGCGTTGAGTTCGTAGCCCCGGCCGAGCGTTTGCGGATCGGCCACGGCCTGGTCACCGATGTAAAGGATGCCGGCGATCGAGGAGGTGACGGCCCCGAGCGTGTAAGCCAGCCACTTGAGCCGGGTGGTGGAGATGCCGCTGAGGTGGGCCGCCTGCTCGTTGCCGCCGAGGGCATAGAGGTGGCGGCCGGTCACCGTGCGGCTAAGCAGCAGCCAGAACAACACGGCAAGCACGGCAAAGATCAACGCCGGAATCCAGATCGAGGTGGCCAGATACCGGAACCTGTCATCGAAAATCTGTATCTGCGTGCTCGTGCCGTCCAACATGCGGTTGGTGACGCGTTCGATGATCGAGCGCCCCAGGCTGCGCAGGCCGACGAGCGTCGCCAACGTGGCGACGAACGGCGGCAGCCCGATCACCGTGATCAGCCAGGCGTGCAGGCTGCCGATGAGAAAACCGACCAGCACGGTGCCGACGATGGCGGCGGCGATCACGCCGAGGCTGAGTTCGCTACCGCCGGTCATTGCCTCGGGCGCCATGAGTAACATCAGTGTTGCACAGACGCTGCCGCTGAAGGCGATCACCGAGCCACAGGAAAGATCGATGCCGCCGGAGATGATGACCACGGCGCTGCCGAGGGCAAAGATGCCCAGCATGGACGTTTGCCGCAGGATGTCCTTGAAGCTGAGTTCGGCGCCGCGACGCGCCGAAAAGTCGAAATAGGTGTGTTGCGGGTCGATGGTTCCCGCGAGCACAAAGACCAGCACGATGGCCAGCAGCAGCCCCAGTTCGGTGCGATTCAGGGAGAGCCAGTCCAGCAGCGAGCGGCCCGATTTACTCATGAGCCTTCCAGACCGTTCTGGTCGAGCCACTGTTTGAACTCGCCGAGTTTGAGGAACTCGGTCGTGTCGCCGAACATCTCGGCCTTGAGCGGCGTGTCGCTGTCGGGAACGACGACCTTGAGTCCGGTGTCGTAGACGTCGCCGTCGGGCTGATCGTGGTTGGGCAGCAATTCGGCGATCGTGGCTTGGTCGTCCTCGATCAGGGCCTTCATCAGCCGCACGCCCTGGTAGCCCATTTCATAGGGATTCTGGACGACCATGGCGTCGATGTCGCCCTCGGCCATGTACTGGATCGCGACCGGCTCGGCGTCGAAGGTGACGATCGTAAACCGATCCCGCGCGTCGAGTTCTCGGACCACGTCGACGATCGCCGGCGCGTTGTAGGACCAGATGCCAACGAGCGTGTTGAGGTCCTCGTGGTTGCCAATGGCGTTGCGGACGTTCTCGCGGGCCTTGGTGCGGTCGTTTTCATCGCCCATCGGGGCAACTTCGTTGAACTTGTCGCCGGCTCCGGCGACAAAGCCACCGATGCGGTCGATGGCGTTCTGGGCCCCAGTGCGACCGACGAAAGTGACGAACGTGCCGCCGTCGGGTCGCAGGTTCTTCGCACAGACGCCAAGTTCACGACCGCCGGCGAAGTTGTCGGTGCCGACGAAGGCGAAGCGGGCATCGCGGAACTTTTCCCGATCGATGTCCGAGTCGACGGTGATCACCTTGACGCCGCGCTCGCGGAGGTTGCGCATCTCGTCGGCGATCGCGGGGTTGGCAGCGTCAGTGGCCGAGATTGCCACGGCGGCGATGTCACCCTGGCTGGCAAACTGGCGGAGCTTGTCGATCTGTCCCTTGGGCGTGGCATCGTTGGTTTCCAGCGACGCCTCGACACCGAACTCCTCGGCGGCGGCGTTGATACCGGCGCGCATGGTGTCCCAGAACGGCGAGTTGCCGTTCATCAACACGACGATGCGACCGGAGCCCGCCTGCGAAGCGGACGCGCCGGGGGAGCCGGCATTCTGGCTGTTACCACAACCCGTGGGCGCAACGAGCAGCACGGCCAGTAACAACGCCGTCACACAACGGGTGGGCAGAAGTCGGCTTGTCATCTCATTGGGCTCCACGAGTGCCGTACGGTCCGATTGGCGGAAACCGTCGCGCCGACGCGCGTGTGGGGAGGACGTCGCTCAGCGGCGAGCGATCAACGGTCCGCGATCACTTATCCGTCGTCGCCGGAGGGGCATCGCTAGCGGGCGGCGCGCAGGCCGTGAGTCCCGTGGTGCAAACCAAACCAAGCAAGAGTGCGGCGATAAGCTTCTTCATGTCGTTGTTCTCCTTCTGATTTCTGCCGACGCACCGGCAACGAATCAGCGCGCAGGCAACTGCTGGCAACGTCCGTGCGGCGCACTACGTCGCGAAAAGCCTGGATTTTAGTTGCGGTGACTGCATGTCGCAAGGTGCCCGCGAGGGAGTTCGCGGCCGTCGCGGCGGCGTTGTTCGGCTCGTGGGACCGTCTATGCCGATTGTCGCTGAACCTTCCGGCGGCGGCGTTCCGATACCACCTGTGCCGGCTGCGCAACGAGCCATCCTGCCGGCGCGTCACTTCTTCCCCACACTTCGCAACCCTACGTCGTCGAACTGGCCCACGGGCCAGCGCCGCGGCACCCAACCGGTAAACTCATGGCACCTTCACTGGTTTCCAACGTCCGGCCCGCAACCGTCCCCACATCGCGTAACGCAGCACCTGCAGCACCGACCGTCGAGCGGCTGGGCGAATGGCAGTTACTCGATTGCCTTGCCAGCAACGAATTGGCGACGACCTACGAAGCGCGGCACGTCGACGCACCGAGCGACGCGCCGGCCAGCTACGTCGTCAAAGTGGCGGTGTGCGGCGCTGGAAGCGATCCACGCCCCGCGGCAGTGATCGCCCGCGAGGCCGAGGTCGGCACCACCGTGTCGCACCCGCACTTGGTGCCGGTGCTCGCGGCGCAGACGCATCGGCCACCGTACTACGTGGTGCAGCCGCGTTTGCAGGGGAGCACGGCCGAGGCGCTGTTCGGCGCTACGGCACGTCCGCCACTGGGTGTGGCCGTTTGGATCGTGCGGCAGGCGGCCGAGGCACTCGAAGCCCTGTACCGCCACGGCTGGATGCACGCGGACGTGAAGCCGGCGAACATCTTCGTGTCGCGCGAGGGACACGCCACGCTGCTGGACCTGGGATTCGCTCGCCGGCTGCGCGGCGGCGAGACCTTGGTCGACCGGCGCGTGTGTGGCACGCCGGGTTACATCGCGCCGGAGTTGTTCACATCGCGCGGCCAGGCCGACATCCGCAGCGACATCTACGCGTTAGGGGTGACGCTGTACGAGATGATCACGGGGCGGCGGCCGCTCGTCGGTCGCGGCTTGCCGCAACTGGCCGTCGCGCATCTGACGGCCCGGCCCGATGACCTTTGCGCCGTCTGCCCCCATGCGCCGGAGTCGCTCGGCCGGCTGGTGGCGGAGATGCTGGCCAAAGAGCCACTGCGGCGTCCACACACACCGGGCGAGTTGATCGAACGGCTGACGCGGATCGAAATCACCACGCTCGCCGATCGCGCTGCAGCATGACGCGGCGGCGGGGCGGCGAGGGACGATTCACGCAATGCGACAGCAGCGCACAGACCGTTAGACGTCGGTCGGCAACTGATTGCGGTAGCTGAGGTCGAGCACCTCGATCGGATGCGCGATCCAGAGCGGGCGGCCCCGACGGCGAGCTTCGCTGCTGACTTGCAGCAGGCAGCCAGCGTTGCCGGTGAACACGGCCTTGGCGCCGGTGGCGACGATGTTGTCGAGCTTGCGCTCGGCCAATCGTCGCGACATTTCCGGCTGCGTGAGGTTGTAGGTACCGGCGGCGCCGCAACAGAGGTCGGACTCGACCAGCGGCACGAGCCGTAACCCGGGCACCTGTGCCAACAGCCGGCGCGGCGCTTCGCGAACGCGCTGGGCATGGGCCAGGTGGCAGGGGTCGTGATACGTGGCCGTGAGCGGGATTTCGCCCGTCGGCGGTCGCAGCCCAAGTTCGTCGAGAAACTCGGCAACGTCGCGCACCTTGTTAGCCAGGGCCGCGCGGCGCGGCGTGGCCACGTCCTTCCTGTGGTGGCAGTCGGCCCGCGGCCTCG
>JAGQPT010000453.1 GCA_020426575.1 Planctomycetales bacterium | reverse complement strand
GGGCAGCGGCCGGCCGGCGGCGGCGGTTGCCTCGCGCATCGCCTCGGTCACCTGGTCGATGCGCCGCTGGTTGAGCTGGATCGACGTCATGCTGAAGCGGTCGTCGCCGTAGGTGAACGCCAGCTTTTTCACCGGGTCGCCGGCCGAGTGCACCGTGATCGGATGGTCATACGGATCGACGGCGCGTAAGTAATCCGCATAGGCCCGCACGCGCTCGGCGCCCAGGTCGAAGCCGAGGTTGTATTCCTCGCAGAGGTTCCACTCCAGCGCGGGATGATGGCCGAATCGAGCGACGAGCTCGCGGTAGTAGAGCTTTCGCTCGGTGCCCAGTTCGCCGTCGTCGAGTTCCTGCTTGTTCTGTTTTTCGCCCTCGTTGAGCACGAGGTGCAAGAAGATGCCGCGCTGCTGCGCGTGTGAGAACACCGTGTTCCACTGCGCGAGCTTGCTGTTGTCGAAGTGGACGTTGTCGTTGTCCGACGATCCCTTGCGACGCGGCCGGCCCGCCCACGGCCAGACGTCTTTGCCGTCGCCGCCGATGTTCATCGTCAGTGCGTAGACGCTGTTGACACCCGCGCCGGCAAGGTAGTTCAGCGCGCCGATGATCGCACGCCCGCGGCCGTCGCCCCAGTCCGGATCGCCGTCGCGCCAATCATCTGCGTGGGCGGCGTACTTGTGGCTTGGCGGCGTGTTGTCGAAGCCGGCGTAGCCGAGGAAGTTCTCCGGTGAATCGGTACCGCCACGCAGCCAGTACGGCCCGTCGCGGAACTTGAGATAGTGACCGCCGGCGTATTCGAGCAGGCCCCAGCGGTAGAAATCCGCCGCCTGCTCGTCGGCAGGCAGGACGTCGAGTTCGCCCGAGGCGCCGTCCGGCGCCACGGCGGTGCCCGTCTCAGGCGTCAGATCAACGGCCACGTCGTCACCGCTGCGAAACGACGCGCGATATGTCCATCGGCCCGGTCGGTCGGGCGAGAACCAGACGCGCCAGACGTTTCCGTTCGTCCCCCCTTCCCCGTCGCCGGCGAAATAGCCGGGCACGTCGTACTTCGCGCCGTCGTCGGCCGTGAACGTCACCTGAAGGCGAAAGTCGAGAAACGGGTTCGGCGCGTCATCGCTTTCGCTGGCTTGCGGACCGGCAAAGTCCAACGAAATCGGCTGCCAAACACGCTTTGCTCCCGCGATGGCCACGTCACCCTTATCACGGTCGCCCGGCGCCGCGGCGGCAATTGGCGCGTCACTCGAATCGTCGGACGGAGCGGCGGTCGTGCTGACCGGTGCGTGGACGATGACGCGCCGATATGCGACCAGGGGTGGCTCCCCCTGGTCGGTGATCGTCAGTATCACGTGATGCTGCCGGTCTAGGTTGTCTGACGGCACAGTGAAATGCGCGGTTGCCGAGTCCGCGCCGTCGAGCTGTACCGGTCCGTCGTAGTCGCTCGGGCCGGCGTAATACCACCAGCGGTACGTGAGAGCGTCGCCGTCCGGGTCGGTCGAATCGCCGGCGTTCAAATCAACGGTGCTGCCACCCTCGGCGTCGATGTGAACGATCGATGTGCCGGCGAGGCCGTTGACCACCGCAAGGGGGGTGTGATTTGCCGCGGAACGCGGTTTCACACACCAGTCAGCGCGGGCGGCCCAATCGTTCTGGAAGTCAGCGGCCCACCGCCAGACGGTCTTGCCCCGGTCGCCATCGTCGCGGGCGTCCTTCCAAACGTTCGACATTTTCGACTCCCGCTTGAAACGACCGCCCCAACCGCCGTAGCTAGGGTCGTCGAGGCTGCCGAGGCCCCGGTCGATCTGGTGCAGGAATGCGGGCGAATCGCCCTCACTGACGAAATCGTCTTTGGCGAATCGTCCGCGTTCCTTGGAACGGGCCTCGTACCTCGCGCACAGCGGCCCATGGTCCGCGAGGATGTGCTCACGCATCCAGGGTCCACGAAACAGTGGCTGATCCACGTCGGGAATGTGCCGGTCCCAGTCGTAGGCGATGGCACCGAAGGCGTGGCTAATCAGCGTCTGCAGTTCGGGCCAGTTCGGCGCGATGTACTCACGAAACGTCGCGTCCTGGTCCTGAATCAGGTAGAGAATGGCCTTGCCGCTGACACGAGAGATCTCGTCGGGGTGCTCTTGCTGGATCGTTTTCAGGGCGCGGGCGATCGTGTTTGTGCCACCCCAGGCCTGCAGATACACCGGTCCCGGTTGGTCGTCGAGCAGTACTTCCACAATGCGCTGCGAACCGGGCGTCACCTTTTCCATTTCGCCGACGTTGTCTATGTTGCCGACGAACACCCGCTCGCGTAACGACTCCGGGCTGGGATAGCCATCTGCGTGTTGACGGAGGTTGTCGAAGCACGCCGCGTAGAGGTCGATATCGCGTTGGATCCAATCGGTGCCATCCCAACGGTGGCCGACCCAGTGGTATTGGGAGCTCGAGTAGATGATTCCCTCGATGTCCCACTCATTAGCGTAGAGCAGGAATCGCACCATCGAACAGCGGTCGTCGACCTCGCCGTCCGTCGTGGCGATGATGCGGGGCCGGGCCGCCGCCTGTTCGGTTGCGACGGCGCGCGAACGCACCGCATTTAGACTCATTGCCGCGAGTACCACGGCCACGACCAATCGGGTAGTTGGATTTGCCGAATGCATGGTGTATTCTCCCGGTGGCAGGCGGCGTGGTTGCGAGGTCATCGCGCGTGTCGCGGCGAATGTGGCATAAACCACCCATTGTGTCCGAGGGCTGCACTAAATGCCAGTCGACAGCGCGACGCGGCGGCCCCCCTGTAACTACGGGATGACAAGCCGATAGTGCAACGACGATAATGGCCGCAGCGAACGGTGACAGCGCGTCGGCCGTATCAGAATTGTTGGAAGGCAGGGATGATTGGCAGATACGTAGTGTCGGCATTGCACGCGCTGCGCCTGCCCGGTGACACCGCTCGTCGACATCCGGGGCAATCGTTCACAACGCACACCAACTGAGGGAGTAGAGCCATGGCCGATGGGCTAGAGATTGTTGCCTCTGGCAAGCTGTGTCACGTGAAGGCGACGGGCAAGTTGACGAAAGAAGCCTACGAGACGTTCGCGCCGCTCGTTGACGGGTTGATCGCCGAGCACGGCCCGATCCGGATATTGTTCGAAATGCATGACTTCCACGGCTGGACCGCCGGGGCGCTTTGGGAAGACATGAAGTTCGACTACAAGCACTGGAAGGACATCGAGCGGTTGGCCATCGTGGGTGAGTCGAAGTGGGAAGAAGGAATGGCCACGTTCTGCAAACCGTTCACGCGCGCCAAGATCAAGTATTTCGACGTTTCGCAGCTCGACGAGGCCAAGGCCTGGCTCGAGTCCGACGCTTGAGCCGGAAGTCTCGTCCGCAGCATTGATTCGGATGAACTTAGGATCCGGATGTGCAGGCCGTGCATTGTGGTCGCCGCAGTGACACGGCCGGTGAGTTCGGGGTCGCCGGTGGGCGGTGGAGGCAATATGGGAGGAGTTCAAAGTGTCGGAAACGCGCAAACAACTTGATGAGCTGATCAGTAGTCTCAAGCAGCAGCGCGACGAGATTGCTGTCAAGGCGCACCTCAGCAAGCAGGAAGCCCGCGACGAGTGGGATCGGCTCACGGCAAGGCTTGACGAT
This sequence comes from Planctomycetales bacterium, assembly GCA_020426575.1. Lineage (GTDB taxonomy): Bacteria > Planctomycetota > Planctomycetia > Pirellulales > JAEUIK01 > JAGQPT01. Next base: position 2,971 of record JAGQPT010000453.1, on the reverse strand, counting down.
GTGCTGCGCGAGTACGAGCCGGCGAAGCAGGCCGCCGAATCGACCGCCGAAAACGTTTGGGTCGCGCTCAAACTGGCGGCCGCGGAATTGAAAGCAGGCTTCGAACGTGTGCGCAAGAGCCTTTAGCGATCAATTCCGAGAGCGCCCGTCGGGATGCTCCCCTCGGCAATCGGCGATCGTTATTCGACGTGTTGTAGTTTGTCGATGAAATCGTCGAACTGGCGGTAGAACGAGTCGGGTTGCGGGTCGTTGTGGTCGCCACGAGGAACGTCGACGAATTGTTTCGGTTCGTTGGCCGCCGCAAAGAGTTGCCGGCCCACTTTGTAGGGTATCGTGCGGTCGGCCGTACCGTGGCTTTGCAGCAGCGGGCCATCATAGCCGGCGATGATCGTTGCCGAGTCGAGTCGGTTGCGCATGAGCCAGCGAACCGGCAGCCACCAGAAATGCGCGGCGGCAACGTCCGGCAGCGACGTGAACGTACTCTCCAGGATCAGCCCACGCGCGCCGTCACGCGCGGCCAAATCGACCGCCACGCCACCACCGAGCGAGCGACCCATCAGCACGATATCGTGCTCGGAAATGCCCGCGCGGTGCGCCAGCCAGGTACGGGCGGCTCGGGCATCCGCCACGATGCCGGCTTCGCTGGGTTCGCCCTCGCTACGACCATAACCGCGATAGTCGAACATCAACACGGCAAGGTTGAGGTCTTCACTGAGCCGCCGGGCAACATCGATCCGCTGGGTGATGTTGCCCGCATTGCCGTGTAGATAGAGCACGGTCGCGCGCGGCAGGGCTCGAGGGAAGTACCAACCGTGCAGTTGCGTGCCATCGGCCGATTGGAACCGCGCGTCTTCGAATGTTGCAGCGACGGGCTGCCAATTACCGGCGGGAAATCGTGCCGGAAAATATAGCAGTGCGTCCTCCTGCCAAAGCATGATCAGAATCACGAACAGGTAAGCAACGAGCAAACCGCGGGCAATTCGCAGCATCGATCCCACGACGCGGTTCCCGGGCCGTGTCGGGGAGTGAGTTGCCGTTTGCCGCTTTTTTTCGTGTGAATCGGTCCAATTCATCGGCCGGCCCCGGAGGCTCGTGAAACGACATCCGGGGCCATTGTAGCACGAAGCGTGTTGCGAACGCCGAATTGGTCCAGAAGTTGCTCCGGACCTGCCTCTGTGCACCCGGCGGGGGCCAGCGTGATCCCGGCCCAGTGTGTCAGGGTCGCCCGCAAATGTTGTGCAGGCTTCCCTACTTGTCGGTGAGGATGGTTCCGTTAAACTGGGCCCGTGTCCGCGGTGGCCTGGCCACCGGATTTTGGACATCCCCAAGGATGGGGCACGGAAGGGACCTCCTTTCCCGCCGCCCCGGCCAGGAATTTTAAAAACGCTCAAAGCGCCGAGGCGTTGGCCTTCCTTCACTGATCCGATCCCCTGTGATGGTTACCCTATCCGGGCGACCGCCTAGCTATCGACATCGTGTTGGCGCACGGTGTCACAACGGATTCGTTGATGACAATCATGCCCTTTTAAGGAGAAGCCGCAGTGAATGCCGTAGCGATGGCAGCTGTCGTACAACTTTCGCTCTTGGCCGGTACCGAATCGGACTACGCGAGCGCCTACAAGGCACACCAGGAGTCGGGCCGTCCGCTGGTCGTTTTGGTGGGCGCCGACTGGTGCCCGGGTTGCCGACAGATGCATGATTCGACGATTCCGCAGGCCCAGCAGAATGGTTTGCTCAACGACGTCGAATTCGTTTACGTCAACACGGATCGACAACATTCGTTGGCATCGAAGATCATGCAAGGGGGCTCGATCCCTCAATTGGTGATGTACCACGAGACGGAAGAAGGCTTCCAGCGCGAGCAACTCACCGGTGCACAGTCGCTCGGTGCGATTCGTTCGTTTGTCCGTCGCGGGGTCGAACGCGCCTCGAAAGTCCGCCAGGCCGCGCATACGGAGTAGGTCGAATTCGGGGGGCACGCTCCTGGCACCACCCAGTCTGGCGCGAAACCCACTGCGTCATCAACTTGCCGATGGCGCAGTTGGTTGTCAGTCAGGCGGCTGGCGATGACCCGCCGAGGTTAATATCGAACCCCTGGCGGTGCATGGCCGACGTGTTGGATGCCGCATGTTGCGTGTCGACCTGTGAACGTTCGTCGCTGCGGATGAGCGAGTTCCCCGCGTGACCGATCTTGCGATCCGCGTCTCGATCGTGATCCCCGTGCTGAACGAGAGCGAGACGGTGACCGACGCCGTTGGGCACGCGTTGTCGAGCGGCGCCGACGAGGTCATTGCCGTTGACGGCGGCAGCACCGATGGTAGTTGGGAAGCCCTCAAAGGCACCGACTGCCGCGCGCTTCAGAGCAGCCCTGGGCGTGGCACTCAGTTGAACGTCGGTGCCCGTGCCGCCCGTGGCAACGTTCTGCTTTTCCTGCATGCCGACAACCGTCTTGGTCCAGGTGCTGTCGCGCAACTTCGCGACTGTGTGTCCCGTCGTGTTGCCGTAGCTGGCGCATTTCAGCAGTGCATTGACGCCCCGCAACGGGTCTATCGCTGGATCGAGTCAGCCAATGCTCGTCGGGTGCGACGGCGGGGCATGGCTTACGGCGACCAGGGCATCTTTGTCCGCCGCGACGTCTTCAAGCGGCTGGGGGGCTTCGACGACGTGCCGATCATGGAAGACGTGCTGTTGATGCGCAAGCTGCGCGGCGAAGGTCGGCTCGCCCTATTGCCGGGCCCGATTCACGTGTCGGCGCGGCGCTGGCAACGGTACGGCGTGATACGCCAGACGCTGCGCAATCGTGCGCTGTTGTGGGGACTGCGCTGTGGCGTCAGCCCACAGAAGCTCGCCCGCTGGTATCCGGCGCACAGCAGCGAGAACCGCCGCGGCGATCCCTGAATCGGCGCCGCGCAATTACGAGTCGTGCTGTTTCGCGTCCGGCGGGTTCAGGCCGTAGCGGCGAATCTTGCGG
>JAGQPT010000452.1 GCA_020426575.1 Planctomycetales bacterium | reverse complement strand
CGTGAACCGAGGCACGCTGTGATGCTGCATCGCGGGAAAATAGCCGAAAGCGTAGGGATTCGACAGCGCACCGTGCTTCTCGAAGCCTTTGCGTTCGTAGGCACCCTGCACGTAGTGGAATCCGCGGGTGTCGCCGCCGTTATGGCCCGAGAACATCCGCCCTTTGTCGTCGATTTCCAAACCAAACGTGTTACCACCGCCTTCGGCGAACACTTCGTAGGCCCGGGTCAGGGGGTGGTACCGCCAAATCAACTGCCCCAGCGAATTGACCGGCTCATCGTCGACGCCGGGCCGGGTGATGTGCCCCGTCACCGTGCTGCCCTGACACGCATAGAGCCAACCGTCGGGCCCCCAGCGCAGACTGTTCGCAATCGAGTGCGAGTCTTCAATCCCCAGGCCCTGCAGCAGGACTACCGGGTCGGAATCGGGAACGTCGTCCTCGTCCGCGTCCGGATAGAAAAGCAGATATGGCGGGTTCAACACAAACACGCCACCGCGGCCGCGCGCAAATGAACTTGCCAGGTTGAGACCGTCAATGAACGTCTGGTGACGGTCGAACACGCCGTCGCCGTCCGTGTCTTCGTGGATCGTGATCTTGTCCCGGCCCGGCGTGCCGTGCGGCGGAGGGGCCGGCACCTTGTCATATATCGTGCGGAGAAACTTGTCGCGGCTGACCATTTTCAGTCCAGCCGGATTGGGGTACTGCTGATAGTTCAGCACCCAGAGCCGGCCGCGCTCGTCCCACTCAATGAACAACGGTTGGCCGACGTGCGGCTCGGCCAACACCTGGTCGAGCTGCAGATCGTCCGGCACGGTGAAGCTGGCCAGCGCTTCCCGGGGCGTTAGGGGATCCGTGTCGCCCACGCGGTGACGCAGATAAAGTTCGATGTCGTCGACGACGTCGACCTTGGCAAACAGCGCCGGCGTGTCCGCGTCGCCTGCGCTAGCTGCGGCGGTGGAATCGTCGGCGTCGCCGCTCGCCCAGGTAGCGTCGTCGCCGGGGCGGTACTCCCACTGCCCCTCGGTGCGAATCGCCTCGTTGCCGGCAAGCAGAATCGGCGCCGCGACGAGAAAATTGCTGCGGGCGTCCTGCATGAACGTCCGCACGGCGATCGTGTTGTCCGCGCCGAAGCGCAGCACGCCGTCGGGGACATCGAATCGTGATGCTTCGCCGAGGCCGCTGCGGTAACTGGGTGGAAACGTGCCGGTGGCACCGACCTGGCGCCCATTGACGAACGTCTGCCGCGCGTCGTCGACTGGTTCGACGTTAATTTGAATCCGTCGCCCTTCCCACGTTTCCGGCAGGTGAACCCGACAGCGATACCAGGCGAAGCCGTCGCCGGTCGCCAGCGCGCCGTCGGGCTGTCGCTTCCACGAATCGGGAATCGGTACCAATTGCCAGGCATCGTCGACGGTGGCACTTTCCGCGGCGGCATCGTCAGCCCGTGCACGACCGGCGGTCAACGACGTCACGGCTATTACCGCGCCCATCAGCAACATCGCCGCCAGCGATTTCCGTGTGACCGGGGAATCGCCCCGTTGGCCCAAGATCCGCTCCGCGAAGTCACAACCAACTGGGTACACGAGTCCGTCCTTTGCGTGGGAGAAGCGGGCAGGGGGGGCGATCGCCGGAATATCAACGGGCCCGACGGAGCGGACTCCCATTATACGCCGGCCGGCTCCGGTAGTGCACGCAGCGAAATCAATCCGACCTCGCGGCCGCAGCTGCGCTGCTCCGACCAATCAGCAGATCGCTGTAGGAGGTCGCGACGAGGTCAGCTGCGGCGATCTGAAAATGGCGCTGCAGCTCGTCGAGCAGGCGCCGCGAGTCGGCCGGCTCATCCTGGGGGCCCATGACGGCCTCGAACTCGATGAATTCCCCCAGGCCCGCGACCTCATCCAAGTGGATCCGCACGTTGTGGTGCAAAAAGATCTGACGGCGTTTCTCGACGACAACCAGCACGCCGAGCGTTTCCGCCAACGCTTGCTTCAGCTCGGCAGGATCACTGACCGGCGCCAGCCGGTAACGGCTCTCGCGACAGTCGGGGCGATCCGGCCGACTATAGGCGATCAATTGCGCCCTAGGCGTCCCCTCCGCTCGCTCGATCTCCCGAAGTTTGAGTCGACCGCTGCGAACATGAAAATACGTGTCCGTCTGCTTTTCGCCGGGCAGCGTGTCCGTGGCCAGCTGGGCCGCCCGGCCTGGTGCCTCAGCCGCATGGGTCAGCTGCGCCTTGAGCTCCAGGTTGCAGCGAGGCAACGTATCCTGCGTTTCACACGGCGGCATCGATCACTCAAGGCGTTCGAATCGGAAACAAGCGTTCACGGGACACTCGCCAGCAGTAGCCGTGCGGCATGTCCGTCGCGACAGCGAGTCGCATCGTAATCGAAGCAGACGCCGCGCGGAAGCGTGACCAAGCCGCCTGTCGCCCTCGCGGGATCGCCCTGGATCGGGCCGTCATGGTCAAAGTCGTCTCAGGAGGGTCGCTGCCTACGCGCTCGGTGCGCTACAATGAACACCACGTCAGGGAAATCGGCGGACGAGTGTCGCCGTAGAATCGCGTTGGTCGAGGCCATGCAAACTCATCAACCCACGGAACCGCACGCGCGACCGTCGGCCGGCCCCCCGACCACCGATTCGGCGACAGTGCAGCGGCGGAATCTCTTTCGCTTTCTCGCAGTACTGCTCGGTCTCG
>JAGQPT010000041.1 GCA_020426575.1 Planctomycetales bacterium | reverse complement strand
GTGTTCTGTTCGACCGACGCGGTGTTCGACGGCAGGCGTGGCGATTACTGCGAAACCGACGAGCCGCGGGCCGTCAATTTTTATGCAGACACGAAGATTCGCGCCGAGCAGGCCGTGTTGTCGGCAGGCCGGGGCATGGTGGTCGCGCGGCTGGCGTTGGTGATGGGGTTGCCGCTCGTGGGGGCGGGCAACTCGTTTCTGGCCCGCATGATGGCGAGTCTCGATGCCGGCAAGCGCGTTGCCTTTCCCGAGAACGAAATCCGCACGCCGGTCGACGTGGTCACGCTCGGCCGCGCGCTGTTGGAACTGGCCGGCGGGGAGTTCGAGGGGGTGATCCACCTGGCCGGCTCGACGCGACTGGACCGATACACGATGGGGCGACGGCTTGCCGAGCGGCTTGGCTACGACGTCGCGCTGGTCGATGCGACCCATTCGAACAAGATGCCCGATCGTGCGCCGCGGGCGGACGACGCCTCGCTCGACAACGCGTTGGCCCGCCGTGTGCTCGAGACGCCGATGCTTGAACTGGATGACGCGATCAACCTTGTCCTGGCGACGAAGGAGAAGTTTTCCTAATGGCAACCCCCGCGCTGCAACATGACCTGGCGATTCAATTCGGTAGCGAGTACGGCCCCGAGGAAGAGGCGGCGGTGCTCGAAGTGCTTCACAACAACGCGCCCACCAGCGGCCAGGAATGCATCGAGTTCGAACGGGAATTCGCCGCCTACTGTGGCACGCGCCACGCCCGGGCCGTCTCGAACGGGACTGCCGCGCTGTTCGTCTCGATGGTGGCGCTCGGGATCAAGCCGGGCGATCGGGTGATCACGACGCCGATGACCTGGATCGCCACGGCGGCCGCGCCGGCGACGCTCGGCGCGACGATCGACTTTGTCGACATCGACCCGGCGACGTACAACCTCGACCCCCGCCAGCTCGAAGCGGCCATCACGCCCGAAACCAAGGCGATCATTCCGGTCCATCTCTACGGGCAGGTTTGCGACATGGGCGCGATCCTGGAGATCGCGGGGCGGCACGGTGTGGCCGTCGTCGAGGACGCGGCCCAGGCCGTCGGCGCCGAGTACCAGGGCCGCAAGTCGGGGTCGTTCGGCGTGACCGGCTGTTTCAGCTTCCACGAACAGAAGAACATGTCGACCCTCGGCGAAGGGGGCATGATCACGACCGACGACGACGCCCTGTTCGAGCGGATCATGCTCTACCGCAGCCACTGCACGCGGGCCTACGGCAAAGAGACGAAATACTGCCAGTTCGATCGCGAGCAGCGGCCCATGGGGAAGCAATTCTGGTGGCAGGACTTCGACGACGTGGGCTACAACTTCCGCATGACCGACATCCAGGCGGCGGTGGGCCGGGTGCAGTTGAAAAAGCTCGACGGCCTCAACGCCCGCCGCGCGGCCAACGCCGCCCGGCTCGACGCGGGGCTTGCCGACGTGCCGGGGATCACGTGCCCGACGACGCTGGCCGGTTGCAAACACACGTACCATCTCTACCCGATCATGATCGATCCCGAGCAGTACGGCCGCGACAAGACGGACTTCATCTACGACATGTTGCACGAGCGCGGCATCAAGGTCGGCGCGCACTACAACCCGCTCAACTGGTCGACGGCGTTTAAGAACCGCGGCTATGGCGAAGGACAATTCCCCAACGCTGAGCGCGTGGGCCGCCAACTGGTGACGCTGCCCGTGGGACCGCGCCTCACCGCCGAAGCGTTGGACTATCTGATTGAGAGCATCCGGGAACTTTGTCGTGGGTAGCGGACGTCGCACTCTCTGATTTGGGATGGTGACGAGAAGGCCGATGCGGCACACATCGGCCGCCGCGTGTTGGCCTCAATCCCACCACCATTGCTCGGTGTTTTCGGGTGGCGTAATCGTCGCCTCGATGTTGTCGTTGGTTGCCAGGGCTACCCGGTCGACGAGCTTGCCGACGTCGAGCATCACGCCGCCGCTGACGCCGGCGATGATGCGGCGGCGGTCCACGACGCGGTGGGCCAGCACGGTCTCGACCGTCTGCGGTGTGTGGCCCAATGGCACCTCGTAGTCGCCCGCCGGGCCGAAGAGTTGCATCGCCCAGCCGGCCCTTCGGGGTAGTTGTTCGGCACGCAGCAGCGTCGTGACGACCGCCAGGTCGAAGACGTTCTGCAAGTCGGCGTAGATCGGATACACGTCGGCCAACTCGCTGAAGTGATCGGTGAACGCCGCGGCAAACTGGCGGTTCAGCGGGTTCGACTCACCCGTGTGCACCTGCTGGCCGGTGCGGGTGAGCAGTTCGTTCTCGCTGAGCACGCAGACGCCCTGGCCGTTGAGGGCGTAGCCGCGCCGATCGGGGGACGCGGTGATGGCGTCGTAGTCGACGGCGAACCACCAGCGGAGCACGTTGAGCGCGGGAGCCGACTTCTGCCGGGCGACCAGGTCGAGGTAACAGGGGACGGTCGGGACGCTCGCTTCGAGCCCCATGCCTACGAGCTTCATGCGGTAGTCGGCCTCGATCATGACCCGGGCGACCCGCGTGCCGGGTTCGATGCCGCCGAAGTACTCGATGGTCTGGGTGCCGACCTCGCTGCGGATCTGTTCAAGCCACTCCGTGCGGCGGCGCGAGTCGACGGACTTGCCCGCCCAGCGATCGAGGAAGGCCTGGGCGCCGGCGAGACCCTCGGGCCGCGGGTTGATCGAACAGCCGACCGGTGCCGGTGGACTGCGCCACGCCAGTCGCAGCATCACGACCAGATCGTCGAGCCAGAGTACGGGGCGACCGGTTTGAGTGGCGACGACGCGGCCTTCGTCATCGCGCGTCCAGTCGCCGGCCGGTCCCGCGATCACCAGCTCGCCGCGCTCGTCGTCGACAAACACGTACTCGATCCGCTGCAGTCCGGCGAGGAAGCGGACGTCCTCGGGCAGCGGCCGCTGCGTGTCGAGCAAACGTCGAACGTGACGCTCGAGCCGCGGGAGCGACACTTTGCGGAACGGCGAAGCGGTGCGGACGGCGGCAAACGACCCGCCGTGAAACGCCGCGCGGACCAGGCGCTCGAGTTCGCCGTGCCGGTCCGTCTGCAGGCTGCGGGTCAGCACGCCGGCGGCGTCGACGTACACGCCACCGGGAAAGGGCATGATGCTGCCGTCGCCACCGACGACGTTCCAGGATTCCGGTTCGATCGTCGACTCGATCAAGTTGATCAACGTGTCGAAATCGGCGCGCACGCCGCCGCCCAGAGCTCCGCCGTGCCCTGCCACCCAAGTTTTGACCACCTGCTGCAAGAGCGCGTCGCGCTGACTGCTATGGTCAACGCTTGCGATGGCGGTGAGGGCGGCCGGATAGTCGCCGCGTTCGAGCAGGCGGTCGACCTGGGCGTTGGCGCTCTTGTCGCCGGTTTCGTCGGCAGGAGACGTCTCTTCGGCACGCGCGTTGCCGGTGGTGAACACCTCGTGGGGCACGACACCGGGCGGGAACGTCAGCAACGTGGCGACGGCGACACCGAACGCAAACACCGTGGCGCTGCGAACGGTTGACCGGCGGGCGGTCCGATCCTGCATCCGTCCATCCGAGCGAAAGGGACAACGGGTCATGGCGATCACCTCGACGCGATGGCAGCGGGGCAGGGCGGGCCACCGCCAGGTTCCGGGAAGTGAGCGGCCGCGACACGCCGCTCATCCGACAGGTTCGGCGAGCGGCGCGCGGTTGTCAAGCAACGGCGCTTAAGTGGTCCGTTTCGCGGGATCGGCTGACAACCGGGTGAGTAACTCGGTAATTCGCGCGCGGCGGACGCCTGCCACCGTGCCGAAGATGCCACCAGCAACGCCCAGCAGCGTACCGATGATGGCGCCCATGATGCCGATCGACTCGCCGCTCACGCCGCAAGCCACGGCAACGGCCACTGCCAAAGACGTGAGGGCAAAACCGACGTGAACCAGGCCGAACATCATGTGCACGCGAAATCGCCGCAGATCGCGATACGCCTCGACCAACTCGGGCGAAGCGGCGGTGTCGAGGGGTTCGGGTTCACGAACCAACGTCCGCAAGGCCATCGGCCCCGATGCCAGGATCATGGCCGTCGTGAGTTGGAACAACAGCGGCGCCACGTAGTACGCTGCGCCGGCGTTGTCATCACGGCGGAG
>JAGQPT010000451.1 GCA_020426575.1 Planctomycetales bacterium | reverse complement strand
TCGGCCAGCGCACTTTGCACGGCGCGGAGCACACCGGGCCAACCGCTGCCGTCACTTTGCTGGCGAAACAGTCGCACGCTGGGGTACCACGGGCTGTTGTCGCGACCGGCAAACCACCGCCACCCCCAATGTTGCGGCAGCAGCGCCCAGACGGGGCGCCCCAGCGCACCGGCCAGGTGCACCGTGGCGTTGCCCACCGAGATCACTAGATCGAGCGAGTCGAGCAGCGCGGCATAGTTATCGAGGTCCGCGAGCGGGTCGCAGTCGGGCAGGTCGTGCACAACCGCACCGGTTGTCATGGCAGCGGCGAGTTCTTCACTCACCTGACCGTGCTGCAAACTCACCCAGGTGACACCCGGAGTCGCCAGTAAGTCGTGCCAGTGCGCGAGCGGCGCCCAGCGTAACGGCTCGTCGGCCGGACAACTGCCCGCTCGCCAGGCAATGCCCACCTTGAGTCCGTTTCCCAGCGCCGTAAGACAGCGTCGCCAGCGGACCTGCTTCGCGGGATCAGACTGCAAGAACCGGCGACGTGTCGGAAAAGCTTCCCAGGTGCGACGAAAGTACCGCGGCAGACTTCCGGCAGGCACCTGCACATCGGCCTCGCCAGCGACTTCCGACCAGTCACCGGAGCCGGGTTCATGGCCGCGCACGGTCACCTCGGGCAGCGAACGTGCCAAAAGCGGTACGAGTCGCGGATCGCAAGACACGATCACCCGCCCCGCAACCGCGACGAGATCGGGCACACAGGTGGCGAACATCACTTCATCGCCCACGCCTTGTTCGCCGTGCACAAGGATGGTTTTCGACTCGATCGACTCACCGTTCCAGCGCGGCAGGCCAATGGTCCGGGGACGACGCCGCTGGGCCGCCCACCGCCATTCGTATTCGTCCCAACCCTCGGCGAGTGGTCCGTACTGGATGTTGAGCAGCGCGCGGTCGAGATGCACGTTGGCGTCGTGGGGCGCAAGTCGCAGGGCCGCGTCGAAGTCCGCCCGTGCTGCCTGCGGCTGGCCCATGCCGAGTTGCCCGCGTCCCAACTGATACCAGGCTCGGGCGGCATCGGGAGACCGCTGCACCGTGCCGCACAGTAAAGCGATCACTTCGGCGTGACGCCCCATGTCCATCAATAGCGATGCCAACCGCACTTCGGCCGCCAAACGCAGTTCATCGTCCTGGCAGCCGTTTCTGGCCGCGATCTCACAAGCGCGGCGCGACACGTCAACGGCCTCGTCGAACCGCCCCAGCGCCTGGTACGCCGCCGCCAAATTCACCAGCGACGTCACGTCGTCGGCCGCCAGCGTCAGGCAGGCCCGTAACTCGGTGACCGCCGCGTCGATCTGCCCGAGTTCCTGGAGCAACGTGGCCAGGTTGTTGCGCACCAACAGGTCGTCCTGCGCAAGCGCGCAGGCCCGCCGATAAAGCGCGAGCGCCTCGGTGGTTTTCCCCTGATGTCGCGCAAGGTGGGCCAGCTTCGCCAGGGGCTTGGCCGAATTCGGTGCACAGACAGCGGCCCGTTCGGCGCAATGCCGCGCATCGTCCCAAGCACCACTGTCGGTATGAATCGCCGCCAATTCCAACCACGCGTCCACCATTCCGGGCTTTCGCGCTAGAGCTTCATGACAACTGCGGATCGCCTCGTCGCTGCGCCCCGCCGAGCGGTACACGCGTGCCAATTCCAGCGGAGCCACGGCCGTCGCGAGGTTGAGCGAAGCGGCCTGCGTGAGCGTGGCGATGGCGAGTTGCACCCGCCCGGACTGCTGTGCCAACAGCCCCAGCAGCCGCAATGCATCGGCGTTGTGTGGGTCAGCGGCGACGATCCGCCGATAGGCCGATTCCGCTTCGTCGATGCGGCCCGCGCGATGCAATTGCATCGCCTCGGGCAGGGTTGGACGGGTGTCGCCATGGGCAACCGGGTCACTGCTCATCGTTCAGTCCCCACGGATTTCGCAATGCCGCGATCACGTCACACGAGCGGTCTGATGCACCGGCTCAAGGGACGTTCTCACGGGACGCTCGAATCGAACCGAATGGTCCCGACGTGGCAACGTTCGGGGCCGTGACGCGGGAGTGCCTGTGCCGCCACTCGGCCGCAACAGCGGGTCGGCCTTCGGAAATCCGGTGCACAAGCCGGTGCCGCACGTCTTCGAGCACACCGCGCCAGTCGCCTCGAATCGCCTGGCCGTAGACGCTCATCCGCGGATACCAGGGACTCGTGCTACGACCGGCCAACCAGCGCCAGCTCGGCGCCATGGGTGTGAGTGTCCAGGTGTCGACGCCGAGACCGCCCGCCAGATGTACCGTGGCGTTGGCCACCGAGATCACCAGGTCTAGCGATGCCACGAGCGCGGCAAGGTCGTCCAGGTCGTCGCCTCGCTTGTCCTCAGCCTGGGCGAACCGGAATCGATGAATGCACAGCCCTGTCGCCCGTTCGAGCGCAGCGATCTCTCCGTCGACGTCGCCATACTGCAGGTTGACGAATTCTGCACCCGCCGTGGCAATCAGACCGCGCATCTGCTCGAGGTCGATCGTGCGTTGCCCACGGTCGGGTCCCTGGCTTCCACTTCGCCAGGAGAGTCCGACTTTCAGGCCGGGCCCCAATTCGGCAAGTCGTGCCTGCCAGTGCTGTTGACGTTCGGCATCGGCGGCGAGAAAGCGTTCCCGACGGGGAAACGCCGTCAGCGATCCCCGCAAAAACCGGGGCAAACTTCCCGCAGCAATCTGCACGTCCGCCTGCGCATCGACGTCGGTGGCTGTCCGCTTCGCGTCCGCACGGGCTGCCACCACGCGCACACCCGGCAGCGACCGCGCAAAGAGTTTTTCCAGTCGCGGCGAACACTCAAAGATGCAGTGCTCGGCAAGCATCGCAGCGTCGGGGACGCAGGACGCGAACATGATCTCGTCGCCGACGCCCTGTTCGCCCCAAACGAGCAACGTGCGACCATCCAACGACTCACCCTGCCATGCTGGCAGCGCGGTAGGACGCTGGCGTGGACCTCCGCTGGCCTGCCACCGCCATTCATATTCTTGCCAACCCTCGTGCCACTTGCCCTGTTGCAACAGCAGCATCGCCCGGTTCACCCGTGTGTCGGGATCATCAGGCCGCAGCCGCAGCGCGGTGTCGAAACTGACCCTCGCTTCGTCGAGGCGCCCCAGCGCACGCAACACACCTGCCAGGTGGGCGTGTGCCTCGGCGTATTCGGGCTTGAGTCGCACTGCGTGTTGATAGTCGGCCAACGCCTCGTCCAACCGGTCGAGCTGCGCAAGCACGCTGCCCCGATTGTGGAATGCCTCGGCAAGACTCGGATCGAGCTCGGCAGCGCGGCTGAAACACGCCCAAGCTCGTTCGGCGTCCCCCAACTCGTGTACCGTGGCGCCGAGGTTCAGGTGCGCCAGCGTGAAATCGGACGACAACTCGATCGCACGTTCAAAATGTGCCACCGCGTCGCCGCGGCGGTCCGCTTTTCGCAACGCGTTGGCCAGGTTGTAGTGCACCTCGGGCCTTGCTGCCTCGCATTCGGCGGCGCGGTGCAACAGGGTGATCGCCTCGTCGAGTCGACCCGCCTGCGACGCCAACGTTCCCAGCAGGTAGAGCGCGTCGAGACAATTCGGCTGCGACTGCAAGACGTCGCGGTAGACGCGCTCCGCCTCGGCAAGTCGACCGGCCTGGTGCGCGGCGACGGCCACGCCGATCCGTTCGGCCACTTCCTCGGCAGCCAATGGTGCGGCAGCCGGCTGTGTTGGGTCCGGCTCTATATCACTCGTCTGTGCCTCACCCGGCCGTGCTGCGGCGCTGTTCTCAATGGTCAGCGGTTGGACCGGTGCGGGCAGCGCCGGCGGTTCCTGAGGCATCCAGGTGACGCCGTCCGCCGAAGTCTGGCATGGGAGTTCCCAACGGACCGCCAACTCTTCGGCGATTCGCTCGAAGAGCTTGCCCCATTCGCGGTCGTCGGCCTGTCGCATCAGCCGGGCACTGTTGTACCACGGCAAGCGTTCCCCCCGGATCAAGTAGCGCCAGCCCGGCACTCGCGGCAGCGCGACCCACGTTTCCTTTCCCAACGCGCCGGCCATGTGGATCGTGGTGTTCCCGACCGACACGACCATGTCGAGCGCGGCAATTTGTGCCGCGGCTTCATCGAGATCCTTGAGCGGGTCCGCCTCGTCCCAGTGGTGCACCTGCGTGCCGAACTTCTCGGCGACGAAACGCAGGTCGGCCGTGCAGTCGCCGTACTGCAGGTTCACAAAACGCACACCTCGCAGGCGGAACAGCGGCCCCCAGTGGTCCAGCGGCGAGGTACGGCGGCGCTGTTCGCTGGCGACACCGCCGGCACGCCAGGAGATGCCGATCGTGACCTCGGGACCGAGTTCGTCGAACCGCTCGCGCCATTTGGCGGTTTTTTCCGGATCCGCCTTCAGGTAAGCCACGCCGGGAAATGCGTCCCAACTCCGCCGCAGGTAGAGCGGCAAGCTCCCCACGGGCACGTGGTAATCGAGCCCTCGGGGCGTCGACAATTTGTCGCCCAAGGCGCGACGCAGAGCCACCACTGCTGCATCGGGGAACGATCGCTTGAACAACTGCTTGAGTCGGGGATCGCAGGTGATCATCACGCGTCCCGCCTGGCGAATGACGTCCGCGTAGCACGTGCCGAACATCATTTCGTCGCCGATCCCTTGTTCGGCGTGCAGCAGGACGAACTTGTCGCGTAGCGACGCGCGGCCGTTCCAGCAGGGAGCGTCGTATTTGTCGATCACAACTTCGCCGGCCGCCTCACGCCACTCGTATTCCTTCCAGCCCTCGGCAAAGTCGCCGTCGACCAGATACGCCAGTCCGCGGTTCCAGTGTCCCTTGGCAAACGATGGATCGACTTCGACCGTGCGGTCGTAGACCCGCTTCGCGTCGTCGACTTTGCCCAGGTGCAGCAGCACGTTGCCGAGGTTGTACAGCGCCGAGGAATTGCGCGGGCTCATTTCGACCGCCCGCCGGCACACCGGCTCGGCCTCGTCGAGTCGTCCGTCACGTTCGAGCACCGCCCCCAGGTTGATGTACGCCTCAGCGAAACCGGGGCGCAGCGTTAGGGCTTCACGCAGTGCCGCCGCCGCCTCGTCGTGCTTCTGCAGCAACGTGTATGCCGCAGCCAATTGGTAATGGTGCGTCGGCGCCAATGGCCACAACTCGACCGCGCGCTGCAAGTAGCCGACAGCCTCGTCGGCTCGGTCCAGCGACGTCAGCACGGCTCCCAGCCGGTATAGCGCCGTCGCGCGATTCGGTGCAACGGCGAGCACACAGCGGCAGACGTGTTCGGCGAGCGCGACGTTTTCGCCTCGCTCGTGCAGACGAGTGGCCAGGCGTAGCGCCTCGTAGACACTCGCTTTCGCGAGGCCACTGACAGCATCGGTGACGGTCGGATGATACTTCTTCAGCCTGCGTGCGTCGGCGCGTGCGGCTTCGCCGGCTGTTTTGTCGGAAGGCGCGGCGTCGCGCCGTCCACCGGCTGCGACGCGCTGCCGCAGCTCGACGGCAACTATCCCCGGCAGTTCGTTCCAGCGGCCTCCTGTGTCCGAGGGAGCCGGGGGACAAAACAGCCGAACGCTGCCACACGATTCCCCCTGGGCGTGATCGAACCCCCAGCGCCAGTTGGGCCGATCGCCGAGCAAGATCCAGGCATTGGCACCGCAAGCGGCCGCCAACTGGGCGAGTTCGTCGTCGCGGCAGATCACCAGGTCGAGCGCCGACATCGCCGCCACCAGGTCGTCGATGTCGTC
>JAGQPT010000450.1 GCA_020426575.1 Planctomycetales bacterium | reverse complement strand
TCTTCGTCACTGCTGCGGCGGGCCCGCCACTCATCACCACCGATCTCGGCGGCCGTGACGAACAGATTGTTGACGGCCGAGTAGCGAAACCCCAGCGTGTCGGTCTGCGGCACCTCGCCTGTTACCTTGCCATCGGTGTCGATCGATTGCCCCTCATGCACGAGACGTGAATTGAGATTGGCCAGACGTCGATCGTCCTCGTCCCACAGCTCACCACACACTGGACAGGCGAATGCCGAATTCTCCCGCGCCGCCACGAGCGACTCGGCATCGTGCCAGCCGACCAGCTGCTCGCGTTCTGGCGCCACCCACGCCCCGCACTTGGGGCACGGCAGCATGATCCGGCTCTTGGTGCCGTGGGTGTATTCCCGCCAGGTGCGGCCCTCCTCGGTGCTGACCGTACACTCCATGTAGATGCGCCGGCGGAGGCCATAGGCGCGCGTACGGGCTTCCAGCTGCGTGATCTTGTCGCTCTCGCGGCTGGCCGCACCGGGCTTGTCCATGCCGTCGGTCTCGGTGATCACGACCACTCGCGAGGTGAAGCCGGCCCGGCTCTTGTCGCCGCCACCGCCGGACATGAATTTTAGTGTCGCCCCGTGACGGAACTGGATGGACTCGACGCGGCCGCCGCGGCTACCGCCACCGGACTTGGGCAACAGCTCGCGAAACCGCGACTGCTCGATGGCGGGCAGAATATCTTCACGCCACTTGTCGCTGGCCATGTCCATATCGGGCAGGCCACAGATCACGGTCTCGCCCATCTCAAAGAGGTGATAGAGCAGCGGCACGACGAAGCAGCTCAGTGTCTTGCCGCTTTGCGTGGGACCGGTGGCGACCAGCCGTGACCAGAAGCCTGAATCAACGGCATCGAACCAGAGGCCTGTATACGGCTGCCGCTCGACACGGAACCGCCGGCCTGAAAACGGCCCGTCGGGAATGATGATCTCTTCCTCGGCAAAGCGGCGCATCGAGCGAAGCCGCGCCGGCTTGGCATTCTTGAGCATCCAGCACAGTTCAGCTGCCGTTGTCGTCGTCATCTGTTGCCTCTCCGAATTGCCGGGTGATTTCACGTTCGGCTTCTTCCAGCGCTTCGCGGAGCACGTCGGCCGCCTCGGCGCCGTGGCAGCGTTCGAGGGTCTCGCCCGCCGTGCGCAAGAGGCCGGCGATCCGTGCCAGGCCCTCGCGGACCTGATCCCGCGCAACGAGCTGTTCTTCACGCTCCAGGCGATCGAGCCGGGCCAGCAGTGCCCGCTCTTCGCGGTAGCGCTCCAGTGCCGGACTCGATGATCCGTCGCCGGCCAGCAGCGCTTCGTCCTGGCTGAGCCGCAGGGCGTTCTCAGCCAGAAAGTCATGCAAGGCGCGGACAACATCAGCAAGGTTGATCGTGGCGCCGCCGAAGGGGATGCCATAGCGCTTGGCCTGCTCGTTGATCACCTTGGCCTGGCGGCCCGACATCTGTCGCCAGTGCTTCTGTGGGATCGAGGCATAGTACTGCCAGCGGCGGTCTTCCTCCTGTTGTTTTTCGTAACGGCGCAGCGTCTGCTGTTCGCTCTTGGTGAGCTTCTCGCCAGCGGTGAGTTTGCGCAGAGCGGCCGCAGCGTCTTGCCGCTGGAGGCGGTCGGCCAGTTTGCCGCGATCGCTGGTCATTCCTGCTTACTTACCTGCCAAAAATCGATCGTTTCGTGCAAAAAACCCGCTACGCAGTTGCCCGCGCATCTTCACATGCGCCGGAAAGGAACCATTCCTGCCGCCCAGGGGGCGCACTGGCGGCGCGAAGTGCGTAGTGTCGTACTTCTGTACGCCGGCGCCATGCGTCGCACACACGCGAACGTCGTGGCCCTGGTGCCGTACTACGACAACCGGGCAACGGCAACGTGCGCGTGTTGTTTCGGTCAGCCCAAACGCTGCGACAAGTTCTTCGTGAATCTGACTTGCTGTTTGCCGCACGTCATGGCTGTGTGTGTCACGTCGGACAGCGACGTACGCTGCTGCGACGAAGTCCATGCACATAGGAGCGAGACCATGACGACCAAGAAGACCGCAACCACGAAAGCCACGCCGAAGAAGACGACGGCCAAGCGTAGCGCCAAGCAGGCAAGCGCGAAGCGCCCGGCGAAGAAGACATCGACCACGAAGACTCCCGACAAGCGCAAGCCGGGCGCACTCGACTCGGCGGCACGCGTGCTGGCCGAAACGAAGCAACCGATGAACACGCGGGAGATGATCGAGGCGATGACGGCGAAGGGCTACTGGACGTCGCCATCGGGCAAGACGCCGCACGCCACGCTCTACTCGGCCATCATCCGCGAGATCGCCACCAGGCAGAGCGAGGCGCGGTTCGTGAAGGTCGAGCGAGGTCGCTTCGCGCTGGCCAAATAGCGCACGCCGGCACACTGCGAAACGCCGTCCACACCGGGCGGCGTTTCTCGTTGGCCGCAACCTCGTCCGCGTGGGCCACGGTGTGGCCACGTGGCACGTCGTGCTAGTTGTTGGCGATCGATCTACCACGACGGGTTCTCCTACGCGGTGGCGGCCACACGGGCCGTCGTACGTCGAGCCTTCTTCCGCTTCGCCTTCTTGCCCGTGAACGCCTCCCACCGAGCCACGATCACGTCGCAGTAGAGCGGATCGAGTTCCATGAGGAATGCACGGCGGTGCGTCTGCTGGGCCGCGATCAGCGTCGAGCCGCTGCCACCGAACAGGTCCAGCACGTGCTCACCGGGCAGCGACGAGTACTCCATGGCACGCACGGCAAGCTCAACCGGTTTCTCGGTGAGATGCACCATTCGCTGCGGTGTGACCTTCTTCACATGCCAGAGGTCAGTGGCATTGGTCGGACCGTGCCACTTGTGTGCCGCACCTTCCCTCCAGCCGTAGAAGCAGATTTCGAAGGCGCCCATGAAGTCCTTGCGCGTCAGCACCGGGTGCTGTTTGTCCCAGACGACGGCCTGGCTGAAATACAGCTCGGCTTGCCGTAGCGGGGCTGGGTAATTGCCCAGGTTGGCGTAGCCGCCCCAGATGTAGAACGCGCGGCCCGGCTCGAGCACGCGGGCGATGTTGCCGAACCAGCGGGTGAGTAACTCATCGAACGCCTCGTCGCTGATGAAGTCGTTCTCCAGCGGTCTGTCCTTGGCCCGCAATTTCTTCTGAGTGGGTTTCGACTTAGTGGGGTGACGGGCCACGTCGAGCTTCTGATGGTTCTTGGCGCCCTCGAACGAACTGAGTCCTGCTGCGATCGCGTTGTTGCTCCGCGGCTCTACCTTCACGTTGTAGGGCGGGTCGGTGTTGACCAGGTGGATCTTGGCACCCTCAAGCAGCCGATCAACGTCGTCGGCCGAAGCGCTGTCGCCGCACATCAGCCGGTGCTCGCCCAGCGTGTAGATGTCACCCGGCTGGGTCGTGGCCTCGTCCGGCGGCTCTGGTACGTCGTCCGGGTCGGTTAGCCCCTGGTCGACCTCCAGCGACACTAGCTTGGCCAGTTCCTCGGCGGTGAACCCCAGCGTCTCGATGTCGAAGTCCATCTCGACCAGACCGGCCAGTTCCAGCGGCAAGAGGTCCATGTCCCAGTCGGCAAGCTCGGCCAACTTGTTGTCGGTGATCCGATAGGCCTTGATCTTTGCCTCGGTGAGGTCCGTGGCGACGTGCACTGGGACCTTCTTCATGCCGAGCTTCTGAGCGGCCTTCCAACGCGTGTGGCCGACGATGATCACGCCGGCGGCATCCACGACGATGGGTTGTCGGAAACCGAACTGGCGGATCGACTCAGCCACGGCATCGACCGCCGCGTCGTTGATGCGGGGGTTGTTCTCGTAGGGTTTGATGGAACTGATATCGCGTTGGGTAATCTTCATTTGTGGGGACCTCTCTAAGTTCCGATTTACAGGCAAATCGCTGGCGAAGGGCATCACATCCACAGAAACGTGTCTAGCGGGTCGCCAGATGGCCGTGTCGTGGCCGACCCATCTTCTGCGGCACAAATCCGCGAGATGTTCCTAGCGGACGTAGAGACGTCGCCGGGGCCCGGGGCGGACGTGTTCGTAATTAGAGGTGGGGCGGCGTCCAAGACGCCCCGGGAGGATGTAACGACGATGTGGAGATCCGAGATGCCAGGCATGGTGGCCGACGGATTGGCACCAAGCTGCGGTGCGGAAGACTCAAGAGGGCAAATTGGTGCGCTTTTTGGTGCGCCTACTCCCGGATTAGCCGAAATTGCACGGGAGTTTTGCTCCTGGTTCGAGTCCAGTATCGCCCACTCGTGGCAGAGTCGTTGACAGGCTTGGTCAGCGGCTCTTTTCTTTTGACCGCCGTTGCACTTGCGTCAGGTCGTGGGGCCAATGTGCGAGGAATGCCGCGAGGGGTGGGTGACAAAGTTGTTTGTTGTCACCACGATGAACTGCCGCGTCGTACTCGCTGAGCCGATCGAACAACGGGCCGCGGATGCCTTGTCGGCGCTCAATACAGCGGGGAAATTGTTCGCGCGTCCGCACGATGGTCTGTCGATTCATGCGACGCTCTACGCGTCGGCGGTTGCCAAGGCGACGGCCAGCCGGCACCCCTCGGCGAATTCACGTAGATCCACGTATTCGTGGACCGTGTGGATTTCGTACTGCCCGGCACCGATGGTCACGGTGGGCACTCCGTGTTTAACGAGCCAATTCGCGTCGAGGCCACCGTTTGAAAAGATCGTCGTCGGTGTGTGTCCGAGTGACTCGGCCACGCGAATCGCCCGTTGCACGACCGGTTCGTCTTCTGAGAGATGGAACGGCGGGTACGACGTGCTTCGGTTAAACCGCACGTCGGCTGTGGCACCCGCAACGTCTTTCACCTCGGCTTGCGCCTTGGCGAAGGCTTCGCGATAGGCGTCCGCGATCGTGGCGGCGAAGGCCGCGTCAGGGCTGCGCGCCTCGCCCTTGACGTGGACGTAATCCGTAACGACGTTGGTAGCGTCGCCAGCCGGCTTGCCGTCGCGCCCACCAAACACCCCAGGATTGCTCGTGCCATTGCCCTCAGGTTTCGTGACCTTGCCGAACCAACCTGCGCGGTAAGCTTCGGCCAGCGCCAGCGAGGCGACCAGCGTCGCGGAGATGCCTTTTTCGGGAGCAACGCCGGCATGGGAGGCCTGCCCGATGATCTCGACGTCCCAATTCTCCTGGCCGACGGCGCCAATGAGAAACTCGGCCGGCAATTTGCCGTCGACGTTGTAACACATCGTGGCGCCGCCCAAGTCGGAGGGGTTTAACTCGCGGGCGCCGTGCAAGCCACTTTCCTCACGGACGGTGAACAGCAGCGTCAGTGGCGGATGCGGCAAGTTGTGTCTCAACAAGGTTTCGGCCAACGCGACCAGCACGGCGCAGCCTGTGCGATTGTCACCCCCCAGTGCCGCCGTACCGTCACCGACGATTCGATCGCCATCCCGCCTCGGCTTTGCCCCGGCACAAAGTGGCACGGTGTCGAGGTGGGTGGAGAACATCAGCCGGGGGCCGGCCTTCGTTCCGGGCAGGTCAACGATCAGATTGCCCGTTTGCGTGGGCAAGGGGATTCGTTGATGGACATCGTCGAAGCGAATCGCGCTCGCCGGGACGCCCACGGACTTCAACGCGTCGCTGACGGCGTCGGCGATCGCGGCCTCTTCGCCGGTGACTCCCTCGACTTCGAGAAAACGCATGAGATGCTTCTCAGCTGAGTCGGCATCGAGCGGTACCGTGTGATTCATAGCATCTGCTCCAGAGCGGGCCTGAACATTGAATGAATGATTCCGTACGTGGTCACGCGTCGCGCTAGGTTCAAATGCCCCAGGGGAGCCCGAGCAGATACCAGCCGGCAAAGAGCGCCGTCCAGAGCACCGTCATCCAGATCGCGTAGGGCAGCAACAACGCAACAACGGTGCCGATACCTGCGTTGGCGTCGTACTTCTGTGCGAAACCAACCACCAAAGCGAAGTAGGCGTTGAGCGGCGTCAGCGCGTTGGTGGGCGAATCGCCGACACGATAGGCAGACAACACGGCCGCCGGGTCGACTGCCAGCGTCACAAACAACGGTACAAAGACGGGCGCAAAAATCGCCCACTTGGCAATGGCGGGTGTAAACACAAAGTTCAGCAACGTGACCACGACGATGAAACCGAGCAGCAGCCAGAGCGGGCCAATATTGGCCGCTTTTAGCGCGTCGGCCATTTTAACGGCCATCAAAGTCGGAATGTTGCTGTAATTGAAGTAGGCGATGAATTGGCTGATCACGAGGAAGAGCAGGATGGTCCCTCCCAGCCCCGATACGGCCTTGGTCATCGCCGCGATCACATCGCCGGACGTCTTAACCGTTCCCGCACCGATGCCGTACCCAATTCCGGAGACGAGGAACAAAAACATGATGGGCACGATCAGCGCGCCCATAAATGGCGAGTTGCCGATGATCGAGCCTGTTTCGGGATTTCGCAGGGGGGCATTGGTCGGCAGGACCAATAGCGCGAACACGACCAGAACGGCGATAAGCCCGATCATGGCATATCGCAGGCCCCGCGACTCTTGGGCTGTAAGTCGGGCCCCTTCGTCATTGCCGCCGCTCAGGGTGCCCGCAGCGTCGACAAACGCGCCGAGCCTGGGTTCGATGATCCGTTCGGTGACGAGCGCCACGACGACGGTGAGAAACGGAACGGACGCGATGGAAAACCACAGGCCTGCCGTGAGGTCGATCGAGCGCGACGGGTCGACCATGTGAATGGCGTCATTGGTCAATTCCGTGAGCACGGCATCGAGTGGTTTGATCAGCATGTTGACGTTGAAAGCGCCGGCGACCGCTGCAAAACCGAGCGCCAATCCCGCGAGCGGGTTACGCCCCAGACTGAGAAACGCCGCACCTGCCAGCGGTATCAACACCACGTACCCGGCGTCGGCTGCTATGCTCGACATGATCCCAACAAAAGCTAGGATGTACGTCATCGCCCAGCCGGGAGAGACGGCGACCAGCATGCGGATCAAGGCGTTGATCAGACCGGCCTCTTCGGCGACACCAACCCCCACCATGGCGACGACGAGCAGGCCGATTGCCGTGAACCCCATGAAATTGGGTACCAGCCGAGTGTACATGTCGCGGATGCCACTGGCTGTGAGCAGGCTTTGCGCGGTGGTCGTTGCCTCTTCGACCTCGTGCGTTTCCGGATTGATCACCTGGTACGTAACACTGGCGCCGGCCAAGTGCAGAATGTGCGAAAGCACAAGAACGATGCCGATGAGGATCAGGAAAATGATCACGGGGTGGGGCACCTTGTTGCCCACCGCCTCGACAACGTCGAGGGTCCGCTGCATCAGCGACTTTGAAGCGTCCGAGTTTTGGGCCATCGTGCTGCCCCAGGCTAGTCCGGGAAAAGTCAATTAGATGGTTGAAAGCGGCAACAGCCAGGGAACTATGATAGTGCTGAGAACAACGGCAAGCAATGTGAACGGCACGACGACTCGGTGGACATCCGCGAATGAGTCGCTGCCGGGGGTGACGACGAGCGTGCCGGCGGCTCACGTTGATTGGTCCGACGGTTGGGCCCCGAGATTTCGACCGTGCTCAGCAAATTCATGCCGACGACGCACGTTTTCTTTGAAGAATCTGGGGCCGCAGCCGATCCAACCAACAACGGGTCTTTGTCATGAGCAAGATAACCATTGACGCCCCACAGGGAGTCCCCCGTTCGGGCCATTCGCGACGGTGGAGACGCCGGGATGCGACCGGTTGGTGTGGTCGCGGCGACCATAATCGCGGCGACCACCGCACCGGGAATGCCTCGCCGGTTGACGACCTCGCTTCGGCGGAGTCGATTGCATTCGTACCAAGTCGGAACAAGCGCTTGCGAAGGCATTGACATTGAACGTACCGCGCGTTGGGTATGCTATCTTTTTGACGACAAACACGGTACGGTTGCTACCAGCGCACTCGCGCGACGATAACATGGCTAATTCGCGAGGCGACGCCGGACTATGCGTTGAAAGTGCTTTTTTTCGCGGTCGGATGAATTCCAGATTGTCATGGGCTCAAGGCGTCATGAGCTCGGCGTTGTTCACACGGGTAGGTGCTGGCAGCAGGGGTCACGAGAGATGAATCAGCGGACTGCCGAGACCAAGGGACTGTTTCAGAGATCGCTCGACATGATCGAGCGACTGGGGAACCGCGTGCCTCACCCGGCCGTCTTGTTTTTTGGCCTACTGGTGTTGGTGGCTGTCATCTCCCAAATTCTTTTCATGTTTGGCACCTCGGTGACGTACGAGCGAATCAATCCGCAGACGCATGAGACTGAGATCGCCACGACGGCCGTCAACAGCTTATTGTCAGCCGACGGCGTCCGCTTCATCTTCACTTCGGTCGTGAGGAATTTCGTCAACTTCGGCCCGGTCGGCATCATCGTGGTGGCGATGATAGGGATCGGGTTGGCCGAACACGCAGGATTGATTCAGGCATTGATCCGCCGGATCGTAGCCGTCGCCCCACAAGGTGCCTTAACGGCGATCGTGGTGAGTTTGGGGGTGCTCTCGAGCATTGCCAGCGACGCTGGATACCTCGTGCTAATTCCACTCGGTGCTGCGGCGTTCTTCAGCGTAGGGCGACATCCGCTCGCGGGGCTCGCTGCCGCTTTCGCCGGCGTTGCCGCCGGGTTCGGTGCCAACGTCCTTGTCAAACCGATCGACGGCATTCTGGCCGAAATGACGAATGATGCGATTCACATCGTCGACCCATCGCTATCCATTGACCTAACGGCAAACTTCTTCTTCGGCGTGGCGTCGAGCTTGATGTTGGTCGTGGTCTGTACCCTTGTCAGCAATAAGGTGGTGGAACCCAGACTCGGTCGGTACGGGGGTGAGGCACCCCCCGCAGACGGCAACCAGATTTCGTCGGCAGAGTCGCGAGGCCTGCGTTTTGCATTGATCGCGGCCGTGCTTGTCGTCGTCGGACTGGCCGCGCTGACGTTACCAACCTCAGCGCCGCTGCGCAACCCCGAGACTCAGGCGATCATCGGGGACTCGCCGTTCATGGACAGCCTGGTGTTTCTCATCATGCTGTCATTCGGTGCCACGGGAATCGCCTACGGACTGGGCGCTCGAACGATCAACAACACGAACGCCGCAATTCAGGCAATCACGCGCACGCTTGGCGACCTTGGGGGGTTGTTGTTCCTGTTCTTTGTCATCAGCCAGTTCGTCGCCTATTTCAACTACAGCAACATAGGCACGATCATCGCCGTACGTCTTGCCGACGCCCTGAAGGATGCCAACCTCAGCAGCCTGGCCTTGTTGCTTGCCTTCATCGTGATTGGGCTCGTGATGAGCATTCCGGTTCCGAACATTTTGCCGAAGTGGGCAATTCTTGCTCCGGTATTTGTGCCGTTGTTCTTGAAACTGGGGGTCGATCCCGACGTCGTTTTGGCCGCTTATCGCGTGAGCGATTCTCCCCCGAACGTGATCAATCCGTTGTTACCGCATTTTGCACTTGTCGTCGGCTTTGCCCAACGCTGGCAAAGTGACGCGGGCGTCGGCACCGTCGTGGCCATGATGCTGCCCTACGCCACGGCAACGACCGTTGCCTGGACGATCCTTTTCGTCGGCTGGTACGCCCTGGGAATCCCGTTCGGCCCGTAAGCCGTGAGCGACGCCGAGCGACATTGCCACTGGCGGCCGTTTTCGCTATGGTTCGATCGGTAGGTCGCTGGCCGAGACCGGCGGCGTTCTGCGTTGCAAGTTTGCTTGCTCGGTCGTGGACAGTCGTTTGCGGTCCGTTGGTCGCGCAACGCCTGATCGAATGTCCTGGTGGTCCATTTCGCGGGAGAACGCCTTGAGGTTTCTGCGAACGAGCTGGGCCGTGCTGTTAAAGACCTTCGGCGAGTTTGCCAGCGACAACTGTATGCGGATGGCGGCCGCGCTGTCTTACTATGCGATCTTTTCGTTACCAGCCATCATGGCGATCGTTGTATCGATCGCCGGCACATTTTTTGGTGCGGATGAAGTGCGGCAGCGGTTCGTGACTGAAGCACGCGACGTCGTTGGCCAGAACGGCGCCGAACAGTTGGAGACGATGATCGAACACGCCAACCGGGACGACCGCGGGATGTTTGGGACGATCGGTAGCGTGGCGATCCTGGTCTTCGCGGCCACGGGGGTGATGTCGCAGTTGCAGTCGGCGCTGAACGACGCCTGGGATGTGCGCCCCACGACTGACAAAAGCAAGGTAGTTTACTTTTTCGTAAAACGGGCGATATCTTTGCTGATGATCGCGGGGATCGCGTTGGTGCTGAGCGTTTCCATTGTCGCCAGCGCCGTGTTGACGGCCTTGCAGGACCAGATCGGCGCGATGTTGCCGGGGCCCGCCTGGCACGTGGCCATCTTGTTGGGCAACGACCTGTTGGGCCTGCTACTGCAGACGGTGTCGTTTGCTTTGATGTATCGATTTCTGCCCGACACGGAGGTTCCTTGGCGCGGCGTCTGGCTCGGTGCCGCCTTGACCGCCGTGCTGTTCACGGTGGGCCGCTGGCTGCTCGGCACGTACCTTTCGCACAGCAACCTGGCGACCGCCTACGGTGCCGCAGGCTCGCTGGCGCTGATCATGGCGTGGGTCTACTACTCCGGCATCATCTTCCTCTTTGGTGCCGAATTCACGCAGGTCTGGACGCGCCGTCGCGCCGAATGAACGTTGGAAACCCCTGGAACCGGTCGAGGGGTGTGCGCAAGCCGGTCCGCTCGCGGCCCATTCAGGTCCGAGTAGCCAGCCGGTAATTCATCGTCGGGAGAGAGTCCGCTAGCCGTCGTGGTTCACAATCGGCCGTGAGCGTCAGACGTTGGCACCCGTGATGGCTTGGATCAAGCGGTCGATCGCGTCGATGATCGATTGGTCGTCGCGCTGCTCAATGATGGCACTGCCGAGGAGGGCGGCGTGATCGGCGACGTCGGCGGCGCCGATCGAGGCGGCCTCGTCGCGCAGCTGTTGGGCCGCGCGGGCCATCTCGTCGAGACCGCCCGTTTCCAACATGCGAAACATCATGAACATGCGGCCTTCGATGGCCGCCAGGGCGTTGTGGCAGGAGTCGGCGGCTGCCGCGGCCGTTTGCCATTCGATACCGACGTGCTGATGTTTCCAGCGATCGATGCGCGTGTAGCGCACCACGGCCGACATTTCGACACCCTCGTAGACGACGCCGACGAGTTCGCCGGGGTGCACGTCGACGGGGAGGTCGAAGAGCAGCCCGATCCCGCCAAACGACTCGTCGGTTACTTGGGCTTCGACACGCAGCGTTCCTGCGATGGTGAGCGTCGCCTGGCCGATCACGGGAGGCCTTCTTTGCCAGTTCCTGCGGTTCGGGTCATCGGGTTGGGATGATGCGGAGTGTTCAGTCGGTGTGGTCACGTTTGCGGGTCCTTGAGCGGTGGTGTGTGCGAGTGTCGGTCGAAGCTGTTACCTGGCCCCGCCGTAAAACGATTTCAAATCGACTTCCAGGGGACATCGATGCGGGTGTGAAGTTGAGTGGCGATTTCCACGATCCCTGGCTCCCTGGCGAGCCAGCGAACGATGCCGGCCAAGGAAAGTTGTTCGCCACAACACACCAGTGCGAGCCCCGCATCGGGATGTGCGATCATGCTGCACTGCCCGCCGGTTTCGCGTTCGACGAGTTCCTGTAACGGAGTGCCGTCAGTCGCTGCGCCCGAGGCAAGCAGGAAAGCACGCGCGCCGCCGACGTCGAGCGCCGGTGGTTGCAGGCCGCACAGCCACGAATGAATGTCGTCCTGGTACTCGGGGGCACCGGCCAGACGGACGATCTTGCCCGCGACGTCGAGGTGAATGATCGCGTCGGTGACAATGGCCCGGGCGTGCCGTGCCACGGCAGCGGCCAGTTCGTCGATCGAGGGTGGTTCAACGTCGACGAGGCTGGCGAGACCGCCGCGCGCGTCGAGCCAATCTTGGCGAACTGCCTCGTCGAGGCGACGGACCAGGTCGTTCTGCTGTTCGCTGAGCGCCACGTGCAGCTCGCCGGACAGTCGGGCGGCAAGACCATGCGCGGCCTCGTCGGTTGTGCTGGCGGGGGCGTGGGAGGCACAGTTGTCCGACGCGTTGCCTGAGGAGCTGCCGATGCGATCGACAACGGCATCGAGGCAGCGCGTGACATTCGCGACGTCTTGAATCGTCGGCAACATCGCGTCGCTGAGGGTTCGCAGTGTCTTTATGGCACCGGCAACGGCAACCAATTTGATTCGTGCGTTGATGTACGCCCTCAGGCGTTCGGCACGCGAAGGAGTCGTCTCGTCGCGGCGGCGTTCAAACAGGGAAAGTTTGAGACGGCCGGTGCCCGGTGCGGGAAGTCCGCCGGGGGCCTGAGTGACCTCGACCTCGGCATGTTGCAAAAGCTTCTCGGCGTGTTGGCGTGTCGACTCGAACCAGCGACGCAATCGCGTGGCTACCTCGCGTGCGCCCAGAATACGGACCTCAGGGTTGTCAACAAGCCGGGCGACGTCAC
>JAGQPT010000449.1 GCA_020426575.1 Planctomycetales bacterium | reverse complement strand
GTGATCGAGGCGTTCCTGCTGATCGCCCGACCTGGGAACACGACGCTCACGGCCGTGTTGTCCGACCCGTTTCATCCGGCTCACCTGGCGGTCGTCGATCAACTGTTGCACTCGCCGACGCGGGGTGTGATGAGCCTGTTGCTCAACTACCTGGAAGAACAGACTCCGCCATCGGCGGCTCTCACGGCGCTCGGTAAGCGCAGCGACATCGCCTTTCTGCGGCACATGCTGCGGCGGATCAAAGGCCACGTCGCAAAGACGGTGGCGGCCAATCTGCGGCGCATCCAAGACGTGGCCTGGATTGGGAATCCGGCCGAGGTGATCGATGCCCTCGACGGCGACGAACAGGGTGCGGCGATCGAAATGCTGATGGCGACTCGGGTGCGGCGGCTCGACGTGTTTCGGGCGGTGGCGTATACGTTGGCCAACGGCGAGCCTGCCGGTCGGCGTGCCGCGGCAGTGGCCCTGGCCGAGTTCAGCGGGTCCGAAGCCAACAACCTCGCCGCAATGGCGCTGGACGACGACGATCCGCAGGTGCAAGCGACGATCATTCTGCAGGTGCGCAGTCGAGGCATCCCGGGCGTGCTGAGTCGGCTGCTCGATTTTGCCGAAAGCCCGCACGACGTGGTGCGAACGGCGCTGCGAAAGACACTCGACGAATTCAATTTTGAACGCTTCTTCGCCTCGTTCGACAAACTCGACGATCAAGTCCGCGACACGACGGCGTCTCTTGTGCGACGGATCGACCATCGCGCGGCAGAGCTGCTCGGTCGCGAGTTGGCGTCGCCTTCGCCGACCCGGCGGTTGCAGGCGCTGGCAGTGGCCGACGTGATGGGGCTGGTGTCCGAGGTGGAACAACGAATCATCGACCTGCTCGACGACACCGACCACGCGGTGCGGGGCGAAGTCGTTCGGGTGTTGGCAAGTTCGCCCAGTGACCAGGCGGTGCAGGCGTTGCTGAAGGCGTTGGGGGACTCGAACGACCTGGTGCGCGAGGCCGCCGAGGCAAGCCTGCTGGAAATCCGGCAGTTGCGGGCCGAAGCCGCCGAGCTGAACCGCGACACGGTCGTTGTCGAGCGATCTCCGGCCAGCGATACGGTGCCCCGCGATGCGGGCCATGTCGCGAGTGCCGCGGAGGTGGACCGTTCGCCGTCGGACAGTGGCGCAACGTCATTGGAGCTGGGTGGAGCCGATCCCACGGCAGATGCGGTCGTCGCCGAAACGACTGAGGCGCGGAGGTCCAGCGATGGCTGAGCGGTTTGTCACGGCTGTGGTCTGGGCCGAGTTCGACGTGCTCGAGAGTATCTCGCGCGGTTTTCGTCCGGAGAACAAGGCGTTGGGGATGGGCGACCTGGCGCTGGTCATGCTTTTCATCTGCGTGGTATCGGCGATCGCCTGGGCCGTGTCACGCTACCTGGGTCGGCTCGATCCGCAACGCCCCACGCACAGTCCGCGGGCGCTGTTTGCCGAGCTGGCGCGAGCCCACGCGTTGAGTTGGTCGCAACGGCGATTGTTGCGTCGCCTGGCAGGCGAACGGCAATTGCCTACGCCGGCGGTGCTGTTTCTCGAACCTCAACACTTCGAAGCGTCGCGTTTGAGCAAAGCTCTGCAGACGCGGCGGCGTGAACTGACAGAGATTCACCAGCGATTGTTCGCCACCGCGACAACGGATGCCGATCGCCGCAATACGTAAAGAACACGTCTAATGGGACCGTGATCGGTCCGCCGCCGACTGTGTCGATCAGCGTGATTCGGGCTTGGCGTATTTGGCGTCGGGGAGCCGGTTTCTCGGCGGCGAGCGGAACTGGAACGTGCCTTCTTCGGGCTTGTTGCGTGAGGCACCGGCCGATTCGCCGACACCGAAGCGAAGCACGTTCGTCTTGTCCTTCCAGCCGGCCAGGTCGAGGAAGCGGTCGACGGTGATCACGTCGACGCCCAGCTCGCGCGCCCGCGACTGGATCTCGCTCACGCCGATGAGGGCACCTTCCTTCTCGGCCCCGACGATGATGTAGTCGGTGTCGATCGTCACTTTGCCTTCGATCTTGCCCTCGTCGTTGAGTTCGGCGTCGATCACACCGCCGTTGATGGCGATGATGTCGCGAACGAGCTGGCGGTCGTCGGTGCTGTCACCGTCGATGTCCATGAAGCCGGCCAGGGCGAAGTGCCGCGCGCGTCCCGGCGACCACGCCGACGAATTGATCAGGTCGCCCGGCGTGATCGGATCGGCGTAGGTGTCTTCCAAAATCCGTGCCTCGGCCAAGTGGGGGCCGAGGATTCGGGTGACCTCGATCTTGGCCTTGGCGGCGCGACGGGCCACGTCGTTGGGGTCGGAGCTGTAGACACTGAACGTCACCTGACGGCGCAGCGAATCCGACGAACCGAGGTTGACCCAGACGACGCCCTGTCCCTGGTTGACCCGATAGACCTCGCCGGCGGCGACTTCGAACGTCTCGGACTTGAGCTTCTCGAGTTCGTCCTTGAGATTCTTGTTGAGGTTATCAATCTCCGTCACCTGGTTCTTCGCGTCGTCCTGAACGGCCTTGGCCTTTTCGGTCTCTTGCTCGACCGTCGTGCGCATCATCGCCAGTTGCTGGTCGAGTTCGGACTTTTCCGATTCGAGCTTGCTACGGTCGGTCTGGAACTGCTGGGTCTGGTTGTCGCGGTCCTTTTCGGCCGCTTGCTGAGCAGCCAGGTATGCGTCGTTCTGCGCCGTCTTGGCAGCTTCGGCCTGGGCGAGCCGATCACGCAGTGAGGCCATTTCGGTCTCCCACTGGCTGCGACGATCGACCAGATCGTGCAGCAGGTTGTCCATATACGTAAGGGCCTGACGATACGAACGGTTTTGCGGTGGTACGTCTCTCACCTGGCCCTCGAACGCCGCTTTGATCACGGAGAGTTCGGCGCCGTCCTCGAAGCCCAGGATGCGACGGAACTCGCTGTTTTCGTCGACCGCCGTGCGGGTGCTTTGCTGCAGATCCTGGTTATCGCTGGCAAGTTGCTCGGCGCGGTCACGCTGTGTGCGGTAACCGGTGAAGAGGAAGTACGTGGCAACGCACAGCAACAGGGTGATCACGAACATCACCCCCAGCGTGATTTGAAGTCCCTGGCTTTCACGTGCGGCCATGAGCGGTTACTTCCTTTCAGGATGTATCGATACAAACGGGGCGACGTCAGGGCCGACGCCCGAGTCGCCAGCGATCGTTCCCGGCTAACTTGTCGCGATGATCGGGGTTGGGGGTACGGAGACCTGTTCCGGTCGGCCCGTCACCGCTCCCGAGCGAGGAGGCTGGCGCGTCGCTGGAACGGCCAGGCGGGTGCGACTTGCCGCGCGGTGCTAAACACCAGCCGACAAAGGACCTTCGTTGAGTGTAGATGGGCAAAATAGGCATGTCAACGAAAAACGGCCTGTGGCGGGTTGCTTGACACCCCCGAACGCCGACCCCTACGATTGGCGCAAGTCGTTGACCGCCGCCGGTCTGCGACCGACTCCTCGGTGCCCAATAGCCCCATTTCCTGGCCTCGGCCCGACGCGTCCCCCTGACGCGTTATGGCCAAAGACGACCGTCAACGGCTCCTGCCCGGGATGTCCGCCGAGCCGAACGATCCCACT
>JAGQPT010000448.1 GCA_020426575.1 Planctomycetales bacterium | reverse complement strand
TGCCGTCCTCCTTGTGATCCCACCATGCCCCGGTGAAGGCGCGTTCGGTTCCTTTTTCGCGTGTGACGTAGAACTGCTCTTTGCTGAGCCGCTCGCGCCACTCGGCATCGCTCGTGGGGAGTTGCTCCTCGGGTAGGTGTCCCGAGAACTTTTGACCGGCAGTGCCCGCATCATCGGGTGTGGAAGCCGACATGGCTGTGTCCTTGTGGTGTGGGACCGTTGCGGTGGCGCGGGTGAACGTCGATGCCCCGTCGCCGCTCGGTTCGTCAGTTGCCGGCTCACCGTCGCGGCCCGATGTGGAGCAGCCCACGCAGAACAGCAGGGCGGCCGCTAACAGGCGAGACGACGTCGGCTGACGGGTCCAACGGGCGGTCACGATCACTTGTCCCCGCAAGTCATTGTACAACGTGCGAACTGCCGCGATGTCGCGCTGGCGCAGCGGACGGTCGCGATACCGTCATCGTAGGCGGGGGATTATTTTTTGCCAGAGGGGAAGAGGGCAAAAACGGCACCCGCCACCACCGCACCCAGCGGCAGCGCAAAGATCAGCGCCTTGACGAAGCCGGTAGGCGGGCTTTTGAACATCATCAGGTAGAACATCGTGGCCATGAAGATGAAGTTAAACGCCATCACGGCCGAGAGTTTGCGCTGTTTGGCACGCTCGGCGGCAGCAGCGGGGTCGAGCGTCGCGGCCGCCACTTCGCCTTCGGCCGACTTCTCCGCTGACGGAGCGGCTTGCTTGGCGCCTGCGGCGGCGATCTGGCTCTGGGCGGCTTCCTTGGGGAAGTGGATCTTGATCGCGTCGTTTACGCCCGTCGCCGTGCAGAGCACACTGCGAACCGGCATGCCGATCCGTAGCCGCAGGTCGTCCTCGACTTCGGGCGCCAGCGGATTCGGCGACGCCATCAGCAACTGCCCCTCGTCGATCAGCACCGGCACACAGGAATGGTGACGCGCGGTGACGGCCGGCACCTTCGCGACCAGTTCCGGGTCGATGACCATCTCGGAGAGTTCGACGTAGGGCAGGCCTTCGCTTTCGGCGTAGACCTGCATCACGACTTCGGGCTTGGCCAATTTCTGCTGCACCAGTGCGTCGCGGATTTCCAGGCCGACGGCGCTCGCATACTTGCGGGCCTTTTCCAATTGGGCCGGTTCGATCACCTTGCGGCCGAGCAGAATCTGTTCCAGGGTGCGTTTTTTGCCGCCGCCGCCGGCCCGACCGAGCGAGGCGTCGTAGTCTTCCTTGCGGCGGGCGTCGGTCAGGCAGAGCATCGCCTTGGCCAACTCGTTGAGCAACTCCTGCGACTGGGCCGCGTAGTCGCCGGCGGCGAACTTGCGGACGTGTGCGTTCATCTTGCGATAGTGGGAACGCACCTTGACCGGATCGTCCTCGAACTGCGGTAGCCGCAACAACTGGTAGTGGCTGAGCGGACGCTCGGTTTCCTTGATCCCGAGCCATTCTCGGTATACGTCGATCTCGGCAGGCATTGCTCGGTGCGGTTCCTGGGGGGCTCGCAGCAAAAGTTGGACACGGCGAAATGCGTCGCCGCCAGGGCGACAAAGCGACCGCCAGCTATCTTATTCAACCTGATAGTCCGAGGCGAGTCGGCTGTAGGCGTCGACCTGTTCGGCCGTCAGACCGCCCCGGCGGTCGATCTCGATGCGGGCCGCCTTGCCGCCGGTCTTATCCTCAGCCGTGACGCTGATCCGCCCCGACGTATCGAAAGAATAGGTCACGCCGATGGGCGAGCCCTTGGGAAGCTCGCCTGGCAGGTCGGTGATCCGGCAGGTGCCGATCAAGGATACGGCGCTGGGATCGGGCGCGTCACCTTCGGTCACGCGGATGCTGACCCGCTCCTGACCGTCGGTGTTCGTCTTGAACGTCTGCGAAACCTCGATCGGCAGCCGCGAGTTGCGGGGGATCATCACGTGGTTGATCATCTTGCCGCTGCGAGGGTTGCGGGCCACGACGCCGAGGCCGTGCGAGTTGACTTCTTCCTGTTGGATGGCCGCGAGGTGTTTGCGCACCGACTCGGCGAACTCGCTGCCGTCGCCGCGATGCTTGGCTTCGAGGATGGCGGCGTGGATTGCCGCGCCCTGGGCGACCGCAGTGAACGGCGAGACGTCGCGGTTGGGGGTCTTGCCCGTGTATTGCTCGAGCGCTTCGCCGACGCGCGGCATCAGCGTGCTGCCGCCGACCAGCACGACCGCGTCGAGGTCGTCGGCCGTGATCTTCGCCTGGTCGAGCACCAGGTCGGTCGTGTCGAGCGTGCGCTGGATCAGGTCGGCAGTCATGTCCTCGAACTGTTGGCGGGTGATGGTGACCGAGTGGCTCTTGCCGGCGTGGCGGCAGGTGAGCGTCGTCTGGTCGCCATCGGTCAGCGCGATCTTCGCCAGGTCGCAGTCGTTGCGCAACACCTGCACGGTCTCAGGCGACTCGCGGGGGTCGAGGCCATGCACGGCCTTGAACTCGTCGGCGAGGTAGTTGAGCAGGCGGTCGTTCCAGTCGATACCGCCGAGGTAGACGTCGCCGTCGGTCGCCATCACCTGAAAGTGGGTCGGCGTGTAGCGCACGACGGTGACGTCGAACGTGCCGCCACCGAGATCGTAGACGAGGGCCAGCCGCGGCGGCGACTCGTCGCCGGTGACCGCGCCGAGTTCGCCCCGCGACCAGGCGTAGGTGAGCGTGGCGGCGGTCGGTTCGTTGATGATGTCGATCACGTTGACGCCGGCGATCTTACCGGCGTCCTGTGTCGCCTTGCGGCGGGCGTCGTTGAAGTAGTAGGGAACCGTGATCACGGCGTTGCCGATCGGCCCGATCTTTTTCTCGCCGTCCTGGCGGAGCTTTTTGAGGATCAGGGCCGACATGAACTCGGGCGTGATCTCCTGACCGTCGAAGGTGCGATGGAACTCGTAGTTGCCCATTTCGCGTTTGATCCGCTCGACCACGTTCTTGGGATCTTCCATCGCGGCGCGCATGCGGTTGGGGCCGACGATGACGTGGCCCGTCTCCGAGAGCAGGATCAAGCTGGGCGTGGCGGTTTCCTCGTCTTCGTTGGGAATGGCAACCGGGTTCCCCTCTTTGTCGAGGATCGCCAGCGTCGAGAAGGTGGTGCCCAAGTCGATGCCGACGGTATGGCCTGGTTTGAACTCCATGGGACTCATTCTTTCGCGGACTGATTGCGGGTGGCGGAGTGACGAGAACAGGGAAGAGTGGGCCCCGGCGTGACGGCGATGCGGTAGCCGCCCTGCCGAATCGCGGAAACATTTATTCTCGGCCGCCCGCATTCGGTCGTCAAGCAAGCAGGGCCGACGCGGCACGGCGAATTTGCTTGGACCAGGATGGCGGTTTTGCTATGATCGCGAAATCAGCGATCGCGTGATCAGCCGACGGGCCCGTCGCCCCCCGCTCGGCCGCAGACGCGAAGCGGTGGTCCTCTCGATGGAGCGGACGCGCTGAGTATGATCGGGCCCGCACGGGCCACTCATTCGGGGAGGCGACACTTCTTGCGGGATTCTCCCATTGCGAAGTCCGCCGGTATGGCTCAGCCGTACAGCGCGGCCGGTGCGCATTCCGTCAAGCATTCGTCATGCCCCGTTCGATTCCTTCACGTAACGGACGAGCACATCCTACGGACGAGTAAAGGTAGAGCAATGAAACACGCGAGACGCAATTGGCCTGAGATGTTGCTATGCGCAGTGGCAATGTTCGTTGGTAGCGGCGAGATCTTTGCACAGGAAGACGCCACAAGAGAAGGCGGTTCAGCGGCGGCGAGCCAGCCACTCAGTAAGGAGGAGATCAAAGTCAAATTGGCCGAGATGACCGATCTTGAGTTCGTCGAGGCCGAACTCATTGAGGTTGCCCAGACAATCAGTCGACGCCACCACATGCCGGTCGTGCTGGACCGGCCGGCACTGGAGGACGCGGGGTTGGGAGTCGACCTACCCGTGACCGAGTCACTGGCCGGCCTGCGGCTGGACACAGCATTGGACCTGCTGCTGCGCGATGCCGAGTTGACGTACATCGTGCAGGACGGACACCTGCTGGTCACCACCGCCGAACACGCTGCGAAGATGTTGGAGACACGCGTCTACAGTGTTGGCGATCTGCTGGATCACGTCGGTGGTAGTGCCACGATGGACGAACTTATTGCCACGGTCCAGGCGACGATTGCGCCGTCGACCTGGGATATTGTCGGTGGGAACGGCTCAATACAGGCATTGGGCAATCTGCTTGTCATAGCGCAATCTCAACGCACGCACCGCGCGATCGACGACCTGTTGGAGAAACTCCGCGCCGCGCCGGTATCGCAAACCGAGGCGAGTGCTTCGGCCGTGCCCGAGGGGCGCAGCGCCTGGGAGATGCGCGTTTACTCGACGCACGGCCTTGTCGCTGCGGAGCTCAAAAACCTGCTGTACACGCTGTTGCCCGACCTGGCCGACGTGGGCACGACGCGACTGTTCACGATCGGACACGACGACGAGAAGCCGCAGGATGTTGAGCAGGACTCGACACTCGCTGACCTCGGCATGCCTCAAGGTGACTGGCTCGTCGTGGGACAACGGCCGGGCGTGCACGATCGGCTGGCCGAACTGTTGGGCGAAGGCAAGCTGATCGATGAGCGCCGCGGGCCGCCCGTCGCCGTACCCCTCGACATGGCCAACGGCAGTGGCGGTTTTGGGGGAGGCAGAGGTGGTGGCTTTAGCGGTGGCGGCTTTGGCGGCGGCGGTTTCGGCGGAGGTGGTTTCTTTTGAAGCCACGCACCCCACCGCAGCAACGTCCGCCGAGTTCAATCCCGACGTCACAGCATGATCGTGACGAGCAGGACAGCCGCCGATTCGGATGCGACCGCGTGGGGCGTGGCCGGTTCCAGATACAACCAACTGCCGGCCTCCAACGGCTGTGGTACGTCGTCGACCACGAACGTGCAGCGGCCGCTGAGGCACTGGACCGTCACCGCGCCGCCGGCGCGGTGACGGGGGATCGGCTTGTCGGCCCGCACGACGAGGCGCAGCACCTCGAACGTGTCGGTCTTGACGACGGCGGTCGTTGTCTCGTTGCCGAACGTATTTAAGCCGAACGTGTTCATATCGATCACTTCGCCCGGGACGGCGTGTGCGTGGGCCATGGTCGTGGTTGCTCCGCGGCACAAGGGACATTGTCGGCGTCGCGCGTGTTTTTCCGGACGGCTGTCAGGCCTTGCGGAACGAGCGCCCCGTCTTCAAGCCGGCGACGAAGATCACCAGCGCCACCGCACCGAGGAAAAACAGCGTGTCGCCCGGCACGCGCAGCCATCGCAGCGTCTGCATCAGGTCGGTCTGCATGAACTCGCTGCTGCGGGCGTACCAATAGCCGTGCTCGACCGACGCCTTGGTTTGCAGCAGGCCGACCGGCAACAGGCTGATGCAGCACATCGCCAGCAGCCCGAGGTTCATGCCCCAGAAGGCGAAGCACAGCAAGCCGTCTTTCCACTCGCGGTTGGGGATCAGTACCCGCAGACACATCAGCATCAGCCCGATGCCCAACATGCCGTAGACGCCGAAGAGGGCGGCGTGGCCGTGGACGGGCGTGGTGTTGAGCCCCTGCATGTAATAGAGGGCGATGGGGGGATTGATCATGAAGCCGAACAGGCCGGCCCCGACCATGTTCCAGAACGCCACGGCAACGAAGAAGTAGATGGGCCACTTGTAGCGTGCGACCCAGGGCGAGCTGTGCGAGCGGCGCAGGTCTTCCATGGCATCGAAGCTGACGAGCGTGAGCGGCACGACTTCCAGGGCGCTGAACACCGAGCCCCAGGCCAGTGCGACGGTGGGCGTGCCGGCGAAGTAGAGGTGATGCAGCGTGCCGATGATGCCGCCGGAGAGAAAGATCGTGGCCGAGAGCAGCGCGGCCGCCGCCGCCATGCCGGGGCGGACCAGACCGAGCCGCATGAACACGAAGGCGATCACGGTCGTGGCGAACACCTCGAAGAAGCCCTCGACCCAGAGGTGGACGACCCACCAGCGCCAGTACTCGACGACGGTCAGGTGGGTGTGCTGCCCCCAGGTGAGTCCGGCGCCGTAAAAAAGCGCGATCGCGGCCGTGGCGACGGCGAGCAGGGCGACGAGTTGCCGCTGGTGGCCCGTCTGCCGCAGCGCCGGCAACAACACGCGAACCATCAGGGCGAGCCAGAACAACAGGCCGATCATCAACAACGTTTGCCAGAAGCGGCCCAGGTCGACGTATTCGTAACCCTGGTGGCCGAAGTAGAAGGCCAGCGTGTCGCTCAAATGGTTATGGATGCTGAGCCATTCGCCGGTGAGCGAGCCGGCCACGACGAGCAGCAGCGCGGCGAACAGCAGGTTCACGCCGAGCCGCTGTCCCCGCGGTTCCTGGTCGCTCACCAACGGACCGATGAAGAGTCCGGCGGCCAGCCAGGCCGTGGCAATCCAGAACAGCCCCGATTGCACGTGCCAGGTGCGGGTGACACTGTAGGGGAGCCACTCCGAAAGCGGGATGCCGTAGAACCCGTCGCCTTCGACGCCGTAGTGGGCCGTGATCACGCCGAGGGTCATCTGCACGAGAATCAGCGCGGCAACGACCCAGAAGTATTTGACCGTGGCGCGTTGCGATGGCGTGGCCTCCCAGCGGGCCAGAGGATCGGCGTCGTGCGGCCGATCAGCGGGCGGTTCGGCGTCGCGGCGCGAGGCGTACCACCAGGCCAGCGCCGAGATGCCGGCCAGCAGCATGATGATGCTCACGCCGGTCCAGACGATCGTGTCGCCGGTTGGGCCGTTGCCGATCAGCGGTTCGTGCGGCCAATTGTTCGTATAGCTCACGTCGTCGCCGGGACGAATCGCGGCGGCCGACCATGCTGACCAGAAGAAAAACGCCGTGAGGCGGCGGAGCCGGTCGGGGTCCGTGACCGCACCGGCGGGAATGGCAAAGTCGGCGTTGCCGTCGTGAAAGATCGACGTGATGTGTTCGACGTTGGCAGCGAAGGCGGCGGCCCGTTCCGGAGAGATCGTCAACGTGCCGGTTGCGGGGTCGTAGTCGTTGCTGCGGAATTGATCGGCCAGCCGCGCCTTGAGCATGGCTTGCCGCTCGTCATCGAGCTCGTCATACGGCTGCTGGAACTCTTCGTGGGCCCAGCGGTCGAGGATGAAGACGGCCTCGCGGTGCAGGTAGTCGGCCGTCCAGTCTGGCGCGACGTAGCTGCCGTGTCCCCAGACCGAGCCGACCTCCATGCCGCCGAGCGTTTGCCAGACGTTTTGTCCGGCGGTGATTTCGCCGCTGTCGATCACCGTTGGGCCGTCGCTGCTGACGACGACGTCGGGCAGCGGCGGCATCTGTTGAAAGATGCGCGTGCCCACCCAACCCAGGACCAGAAAAGAGACGAGCATCACGGCCACAAAGGCCAGCCACAAGCGTTTCATCGCGTCCTCACTGGGTTGCTGGGCGCCTACCAGCGGCGCCGCGGGTTCAGCGGCCGCGGTCGAGTCCCTCCCAGAGCGGGCACTCGGAAAACGAGTCGCGGTCCTCGCATTGGCGGATCATTTTCTTCAGCGACCGCTTCATTCGTTGCAGCGATCGAATCTTCTCCTCGACGTCGTCGATTTTTTCGACGGCGCGTTGACGGACGTGCTGGCAACGCGTGGTCGTGTCGAACCACAGCGCCAACAGCTCGCGGATTTCGCTGAGGGTGAAACCGAGTTGCTTGGAACGCCGCACGAACTGCAGCCGCGCGATCACCGATTCGTCGTACTCGCGGTAACCGGACGGCCGCCGTCGTGGTTCGGCCAGCAGCCCTTCGCGTTCGTAGTAGCGGATCGTCTCGATGCCGACGCCGGACTGCTTGGCAACCTCGCCGATCTTGAGCAAACTCATGGTGGATTCCTCGTCGCGGTGGATTCTAAACCGTGTACTATACTACAGAGTCAAGCGCCTTTTTTTCGCCGCCAGGTCACCGGCCACGGCGCCTGGCAATCCCGGACCACGTAAGGCTTCACACAACATCGGAGACAGGCGATGAAACTCATCAGCGGTTGGCGGGCGGGGCTGTTGGCGGCGTTGCTGCTCGTGCCGGCAGGACGCGGTGGCGCTGAAGAATTGGCAATCGCGTTCACCTTGGACACGCCGCCGTTTGTGATGGACGACGCGACCCGGGGCATCGAAATCGACATCGTCCGCGCGGCGCTGGAGCCACGCGGCTACACGTTCTCGGTGCGGCAGATGCCCTACGGCGAATTGCCAACGGCGGTCACGAAGCACGGCCTGGACGCGGCCGCCACGGTGGTGCGAGCGGACGACGGCACGTACTACTCGGACAACTACGTCACGTTCCGCAACGCGGCGATCACAAAACGGGCCGCCGGCATCGAGATCAGCTCGATTGCCGATCTCAAAGGCAAATCGATCCTGGCCTGGCAGAACGCTTACGAAGACCTGGGACCGGAGTTCGCGGCGCTGTTTTCACCGGACGTGAAGGCGCCGTATCGCGCGAAGTACCGCGAGATCGCCGACCAGCGCGAGCAGGTCGCGATGTTCTGGAAGGGCGAGGCCGACGTGATCGTGATCGACGATACGATCATGCAGTGGTTCACGAACGAGCTGTCCGAAACACTCGATACGTCGGCGCCGTTGGACCACCACAAGATCTTTGCCGCCAAGACACCGTTCCGCATCAGCTTCAAGAGCGAGCGGGTGCGGGACGACTATAACGCGGGTCTCAAGCATCTGCGCGAGAGCGGTGCGTATCGGAAAATCTACGAGAAGTATCTTCTGAAGTGAGCCGGGAGAGGACGTCGGCTCACTCTTCGATTTCTTCCTTGATCCGCTGCACGAAGTGGGGCGACTTGGCCTTCTCGGTCAACTCGGCGGCCATCTTTTCGGCCTTGCGGTGCTCGTTGTACTCGAACACGGCCACGCGACGCATCGATTGGTTGAAGACGCCCCAGAGTGCCTTGAGTCGCACTTCCTTCGTGGCCCGACTTCGCGACGTGGTTTTTCGTTTGGCGGCCTTCTTCTTCGGGGCCTTTTTCGTCGCCTTCTCGGTGCTGACGCCGGCTTTCTCGGCGGCCTCTGCCTCTTCACGCAAAGCACGACGGCTAACGACTTTACGGGCCATTGTCGGAGTCCACTCGGAGGGGTTGCGGGAAGATGGACAGACGGGCCCGCGATTGGTCACTCGAAAGCACCACTGCGGCCACGCCCGTCCGATTCAGCACAAAAGATAACCGATCGG
>JAGQPT010000447.1 GCA_020426575.1 Planctomycetales bacterium | reverse complement strand
CGTTGGAAGATCGACCTTGCCGCACCAGTTGAGTCCGCTGCTCTCCCGTTGGGAGATTGATCCGCCAGCGATCACCACGCCGGAAGCGAATCGACGGCTGAAGGATGCTTTTCCTATCCTTCAAGCCGGCGGACTCGTCCGCGCAACTACGGAGGCCGGCAGCGTCGACTGCCCCGACTGCAGCAGGCGCTGCCGGGTCGAATACATCGCGGACGCATCGGGTGCGCAGCGCGGCTACATCAACTGCCGCGATTGCGGCCTGGCCGAAGTCACGTCGAACCTGCTTCAGCGTTGGGAAATCGACACGCCGGCACTGCTCGCCTCCATCTTCGCCGACGCCAAACTGGCGATCGAAGCGCAGGCACCACCGCATCTCTGGCAGGTGGGCAAAGCGAGCTGGGCCGGCCGATCACGGCAGCTTCTGTTCGCACGGTCGTTTCGACCAGGCCGCTGCGATCAGGCCGTCGACGTGCTTGAACGCCACAAGATGGCGATCGTCTTTGCTCCGACCGAGGCCGGCGCTGCGCGTTGGCACCAAGCGGCTGGCAATCTCGTGATCCCGCTCGAGGCCGTCGTGAGCCTTGAGGGCGACCAGATCGTACTCGACGTGGACGACGTTGAAGGCCGCATCGTTGACGCGGGCATGGGATCGGCGTCGCCCAAGAAGAAGTCGCCCAAGAAGCGAGGCGAGCGGCTGGCGGATATCGAGGCCCTCCGCAACGCGATGATCGAGCATCTGCGCAGCGCCTGCGATTACGCCTACACCGCCAAGGACCAGCACGGCGAACCTCGATTGCTGCCGAGGCCGACCCAGAAAGCGATCGGCAAGCTGGTGGGAATGAACGAGTCGAAAGTGAGCCGCTGCCTCAATGACGAGAAGGCCGATGAGCTGCGGCTGTATTGGGCAATGGCCGAAGACCTGGACCAGATCATGCGATTCAAAGGAGCCGTAAAAACCGGTCGACGAACCTAGCGTCTTGCAGTTTGCTTGATTTCGTGCAACTGCAAGACGGCAATTCCGAACACGCAAACGCCTGCGGCAGAGCGATTTACGTCGCCCCGCAGGTTTTTTTGTTTGCGTTGCTGCAATTCCGGCGGCGGGTGTCGCTGTGCGTCGGGCACGGCGGGAATCACCCACCCCGCTGGAGATTGCGGAAATGCAGGATCGTCGAACATCCAGGAGTTCTCATCGTTCAAACCAGGCCAACCAAGACTCGCTCGACTCGTTCACGCGGGGCTACGTCCGAAAGCGTGCCCGCGGGCTCGTCGGCAACTACGGGTTCCGCCGTAGCGACCGCGACGAGATCGAGCAGACCCTCTATCTGAAGCTGGCCGGCCGTCTGGACCAGGCCGACCCCAATGACCCGAAGTGGAAGGCGTTCGTGGCGAAAACGGTCAGTCGCCACATCGCCAGCATGATCCGCGACCGGGAGGCGGCGAAACGCGACCACCGCCGCGTCTGCTCCATCCACGTCGTGATCGGAGCGGACGAGGAAGGTCCCGTCGAACTAGCAGCCACGCTGCTCGAGCACGAGACGCCGGCCAAGCGGAGCCGCGAGCAGCGCACCGAGCAGGAAACCGCCGACCTCCGCATGGACTTGGCGGCCTGCATCGACGAGTTGTGCGACGAGCGATACCGCGAATTCTGCGAGCGGCTCAAGCACGACTCCATCTCCCAGGTCGCCCGCGACATGGACGTGCCCCGCACCACGCTCAACGCCTGGCTGTGCAAGATCCGCAGCCGGTTCGAGGAGTTGGGGCTGGGCGACTACATGGATCGCTCTTCGTCAGTTGGCTGACCAACCGGGTTCCTAACCCAGTAGCGGCCAACCAATTCACGAGGAGCAAACCATGAAAGCGGAAGTTTATCGCTACCGATTCGACGACGACGTTTCGACCGAGGACATCGAATCCGCATTGCTGCTCGCGATTTGGGGCTGCGAGTCCTTGCACGGCGAGTCGCAGACGCGACTGGACGCCGCGCACTTCTTCGATCCCGCCAAGCGTGCCTGCGTTATCGACGCCCGCACCGAAGTCGGGATGGACTTCAACCGGCTGTTCGTCGGTTTCGTTTCGCGCGAGCTCGGCCCGGACGCGTTCCGGGTCGAGCGCGTCGCGCATCACGACCAGCAACTCCAGGAGACCCACGCGTGAGCATGCTCAGCAAGATTCAGCGAGGGCGGCAGGCGATGCCGCCGCGACTCGTCGTTTACGGCACCGAAGGGATCGGCAAGAGCACGTTCGCCGCCCAGGCCCCGACGCCGATCTTCGTGCCGATAGAGGACGGACTGTCGGAGATCGACTGCGATCGATTCCCGCTGGCCACCTCGTTCGCCGAGGTGATGGCGGCACTTTCGGAACTGCATTCCGAGAAGCATGACTACCAGACCGTGGCGATCGACAGCCTCGACTGGCTCGAACAGCTGATCTTCGACGCGCTTTGCCGCGAGTACAGCGTGAGCAGCATCGAGAAGGTCGACGGCGGGTACGCCAAGGGATACACGCACGCGCTCGGCTATTGGCGTCAGTTCCTCGACGCCCTCAACCTGCTGCGGGTCAATCGCGGCATGGTCGTCATCTGCATCGCTCACGCGAAGGTCGAGAAGTTCGAGGACCCCGAGTCCACGGCCTACGACCGTTACAGCCCCCGGCTGCACAAGCACGCGTCGGCCCTCGTCTGCGAGTGGTCGGACGCCGTCCTGTTCGCGACTCGCAAGTTCCGCACGCAGCAGGAAGACAGCGGCTTCAACCGCAAACGCACGATCGCCAAAGCGCTCGGCAAGGACGGCGGCGAGCGGATCCTCCGCTGCGTCGGCGGCCCGAGCTGCATCGCCAAGAACCGTTACTCGATCGCCGAGGAACTCCCGCTGTCGTGGCAGGCGTTCGTCTCGGCGCTCACGTCCCAGTCCCCTTCGTCAGGAGAACAGCAAGATGGCTGATTTGCGAGGATTCGACGCCAACCAGATCGACCCGGCGTCCGACTTCGACCCCATTCCCGCCGGCAAGTACGTCGCCGCGATCATCGCTTCGGAAATGAAGCCTACCAAGGCCGGCACCGGCCAATTCCTGGAACTCACGTTTCAGGTGCTCGAAGGCGACTACAAGAACCGCCTCCTCTGGACGCGGCTCAATCTCGACAACCCCAACGCGACCGCCGTGCAGATCGCCCGCGCCGAGTTGTCGGCAATTTGCCGCGCCGTGGGCGTGATGGCTCCCAACGACTCGGCCGAACTCCACGACCTCCCGCTGGTGATCAACGTCCGCTGCAAGCGGCGAGACGACACCGGCGACATCGTCAACGAGATCAAAGGCTTCTCGCAGAAGGAGTCGGCCGCGCAGCCGAAGCCCGAGACCGTGCCGGCCGGCGACAACACGCCTCCCTGGAGGCGAGGCAAATGACGGAGCTGGAACTGCCGTTTCCGCCGTCGGTCAACCATTACTGGCGGCGCGTCGGGCCACGGACGCTCATCAGTCGCGGGGGTCGCGCGTTCCGCTCGTCGGTCTGCGCGATCCTCGCGGCCCAAGGCGTCCGACCGCTCCGCGGGCCGCTGGCGATCGCGATCGACGTCTTTCCGCCCGATCGCCGGCGTCGCGACATCGACAACCTGCAAAAGGCGTTGCTCGACGCGCTTGCCCACGGCGGCGCTTACGAGGACGACTCGCAGGTGGCCAGGCTCTCGGTCGTTCGCCGCGAGGTGATTCCCGGCGGCAAGGTCGTGGTGCGGATCAGGAGGATGCGTCGTGGATGAACCCGTCGAGCGCATCGACCACCCGCCGCACTACACGTTCGGCGAGATCGAAGTCATCGACGCCATCGAGGATTGGCGTCTCGGTTTTCACTTGGGCAACGTCGTGAAGTACGTCGCGCGATCGGCGCACAAGGGCGACCAGCTGGCCGACCTCCGGAAGGCCCGCTGGTACCTCGAACGCGAGATCGCGCGGCTGGAGCGGGAGTGACAT
The DNA here is from genome assembly GCA_020426575.1 of Planctomycetales bacterium. Lineage (GTDB taxonomy): Bacteria > Planctomycetota > Planctomycetia > Pirellulales > JAEUIK01 > JAGQPT01. Next base: position 1,268 of record JAGQPT010000447.1, on the reverse strand, counting down.
GGAGCGGAAACAGCGAACGTGCCTGAAGTGCGGCCGATGGTTCGACTCGGCGAGTCCCGCCAACCGCATCTGCCGCAAGTGCAGCCAGATCAACAACAAGGTCCCGATGTCCGAAGCGCAGCTGCAAAGGCAGCGGGGCGCGATGCGGCACAACGGACGGATCATCAACGACCTTCCCGAAGAGTAAGGAGCGCTGCCGAAACATGATGCAACTGCGACCTTACCAGAGCCGCAGCGTCGACGCGGTGTACGAGCACCTTCGCACCCGCGACGACAATCCCTGCGTGGTCATTCCCACGGCCGGCGGCAAGACCCCGGTGATGGCGACGATTTGCAAAGATGCGGTGGTGCGTTGGAACGGCCGCGTGCTGATCCTCGCGCACGTCAAAGAGCTGCTCGAGCAAACCGCCGACAAGCTGCGTGCCGTCTGTCCCGAGGTGGAGTTCGGCATCTACTCGGCCGGACTCAAACGTCGCGATACGTCGCACCAGGTGATCGTCGCCGGAATCCAGAGCATCTATCGCCGGGCGTGCGAACTCGACGCGTTCGACCTGGTGCTGGTGGACGAGGCGCACATGATTCCGCCTGAGGGCGACGGCATGTACCGGCAATTCCTGTCGGACGCCGTGGTCGTCAACCCGGAGCTGCGGATCGTCGGATTCACGGCGACTCCCTTCCGGATGAAGACGGGACCGATCTGCACGCCGGAGGGCATCCTCAACCACGTCTGTTTCGAGGTCGGCGTGCGCGAGCTGATTCGCGACGGCTACCTCTGTCCGTTGATCACCAAGGCGGGCATCAATAAGGCCGACTTCGATCGCCTGCACGTCCGCGCCGGCGAATTCGTCGCCGACGAGGTCGAGGACCTGATGGACGACCAGCGGCTCGTCGAATCGGCATGCGAAGAAACGGTCGGGTACACGGCCGACCGCCAGTCTGTGCTAATCTTCGCCAGCGGCGTCCGGCACGGCGGCCACATCGTGGACGTGCTTCGCAGCCGGCACGGCATCGAGGCCGGGTTCGTTACCGGCGAGACGCCGATCGCCGAGCGTGACGAGACGCTCGCTCGCTTCAAAGCCGGCGATCTCAAGTACCTCGTCAATGTCAACGTGCTGACGACCGGATTCGATGCGCCGAACATCGACTGCGTCGCGCTGCTACGGCCGACGAACTCGCCGGGCCTCTATTACCAGATGGTGGGTCGTGGATTCCGCTTGGACCCTTCCAAGGACAACTGCCTGGTTCTCGATTTCGGCGGGAACATCCTG
>JAGQPT010000446.1 GCA_020426575.1 Planctomycetales bacterium | reverse complement strand
TACGGGAGTTGGGGAGCGGGCTTCGTGCGGGACTGCCATATCGCCGCGACGCCGTCGGCACGTCGCGTGAGGTTGGCGACGTCAATCGGACTTGGTCACTCTCATTACTTCGTCAATGGTCGTGTCACCGTCGAGCACTTTGAGCCAGCCGTCCTGTCGCAGCGTGCGCATGCCTGTTTCCACGGCGGCACGTTTGATGCGTTGGGAACTGACACGTTCGACGGCCATTTGTCGAATGTCGTCGCCGGTGACCAACAGTTCGTACAGACCGGCGCGGCCACTGTAGCCGGTGCCGCGGCACTCGCGACAGCCGTTCTCGCGGTACACTTTACCACCCGCCTGGCGTAATTCTTCCCCGGGGAAATCGTCGGGCAGCGTGTCGGCTTCGGGAACGTAGGCCTCGCGGCAGTGTTTGCAGAGGGTCCGCACGAGGCGCTGGGCCATCACGCCTTCCACGGTGCTGGCCACCAGAAACGGCTCGACACCCATGTCGCCCAAACGCATGAACGCGCCGGCCGCGTCGTTCGTGTGCAACGTGCTAAACACAAGGTGCCCGGTCAGCGACGCCTGCACGGCGTTTTCGGCGGTCTCTAAGTCGCGGATTTCGCCCACCAGCACGACGTCGGGGTCGTGACGAAGAATGCCACGGAGCGACGCTGCAAACGTCAACCCGATTTTTGACTGCACCTGAATCTGGTTGATGCCATCGAGTTGATACTCGACCGGGTCCTCGGTCGTGATGATCTTGATCTCGTCGCTCTTGATCTCGCTCAGGGCGCTGTACAACGTGGTCGTTTTACCCGAACCGGTGGGCCCGGTCACCAGGACGATTCCGTGCGGCAGCGAAATCAGGTCGAGGAACCTCTTGTGCACGTCGGGACGCATGCCGAGTCCCTCGAGTGAGAAGTTCATGCTGTCCTTGTCGAGCACGCGCATGACCATCCCTTCGCCGTGCAGCATTGGAATGATCGAAAGACGTATGTCGACTTCGCGACCGGCAACCTTGAGCTTGATTCGGCCGTCCTGCGGCAGGCGCTTCTCCGCGATGTTCAATCGGGCCATGATCTTCAGGCGGCTGACAATGGCGGCCTGAAAATGATCAATCTCGGGGGGAGTCGGCTGAGACTGCAACACGCCGTCGATGCGGTAACGAATCTTCATGCCCGAGGCCTGCGCCTCAATGTGGATGTCGCTGGCCCGCGCTTCGATTGCCTCGACGAGGATTTCGTTGACGAGGCGAACGACCGAGGCCTCCTGGGCGGCCTGACTGTCCTCGGATCCGTCGAGTTCTAGTTCGTCGAGAATCTCAATGTCTTCGCCGGCCTGGCGTTGGGCCAACAGCCCCTCGATCGTCTCAGACCCGACACCGAGGTGCGTCTTGATCAGCTTGCTCACCTCGTGCTCGACGGCGAGGACAGGCTGCACGCTGAGGTTTGTTGCCGCGCTAATCTCGTCGAGGGCGTAGAGGTTGAACGGATCGCTCGTTGCGACGACGAGCGAGCCGTTGCGTTTTGCCACAGGGAAGACGTTGTGGCGATGGATGATCTTGGGGGGGAAATACGTGAGCAATTCCAGATCGATTTCGGTCTTGGTCAGGTCGACGAAGTCGAGTCCCAACTGTTCACCCAGCGCCGTGAGCGCGTCCTCTTCCGAAACCAGGCCCAATTGCACGGCGCTCTGATCGGCGCGCTCGTCGTCCTTCTGCGATTGGCGCGCCAACGCCAATTGCCGGGCATCGAGCAGGCCCTTTTGCAGCAGGATCTCGCCGGTTTCCATGGTGGACTTTCGTTCGTGGGGGCTCAGATTGGCGACGGCCCGGGCAACATATTCGTCGGTAGGGCAGGGGGCCGGTTCGTCCGTCGCCCGCTTTCCCGTGGTCATCGTTGGCGTGTCTCGTCGCGCTCGTGGAACTTCCCTGTGCTCAACTTCCGCGGGTGGAAGTCACTGCGATCACACACGTCGACAACTTGCCGCGGATGCCAACCGGAATCATCTCGCTACAGTGCCAGTGTGGTCCGAGGTCACTCGATTTACGTTGAGTTTGGTGGGGGGTGATGCGACCCTCTGCACCCGGTGCCGGGTGGTCGACGCAAAAGGCAGGTGGGGCGCCGACCGGCAGCCAAGCGCAGCCGCATCGTTCCTATACAGGCTAAATCATACCAAGTGCGTTCGTCAACACAACTTCCGCAAATACTAACATTAGAATAACCACTACAATCGCACCCCTCCACGGACGGTCCACGTTGTCAGCCTTCCTGGCCGCTCGAGCCGTAACAGTTGAGGCGACGGTTCTTACGGCAAGCGGCCCACGTGGCGTGGCGTCCTTGACGCTTGCCGCGATGGCGACTACTTGTACGGTATACGCCGCCACTGATGCGACGGGCCGCGAACGACAGGACGCAGCCCGACGTGTGGAGTGACTTGCGGTCCCGCCGGGCGCCTTCCGACCGATTTGCTTTTCCCACCGATCCGAGGCTCTCCATGTATGACACGGCCAAGATGTGCCAACGACAGTTGCGACCGAAAGGGGCGCTGCCGGGCGAATCGGGTGCGCGTCGTCTTACCCGACGGTTCGGCTGGTTACATGGCGCGGTGCCGAACCTTCCGCTGTTGTTAGTTGCGACATTGCTGGTCGGTGGATGGACGCACGTCGCCGTGCCGCGCGCCGTCGGCCAAGCCGTCGTCAGCCAGCCGGGGTTGGCGACGGGCGCGTCAACGCCGACCGGCGGCATCGCGACGGTTTCGCCGAGTTTCGGGACGGCAAAGTCCGGGGTGACGACGGCGCCGCCGCGCACCCCATCGAGCATTTCGTATCCCTATCCCCTGGCCAACCCGACCGATGGTGGTCGCTTCAATGGCAAGATCGAACGCTATGCCGGTCGGTTGATGGCGAAGTACGATCTCAATGGTGACCTGTTGCTCGAGCAGAGCGAATGGATCGCCATGCATGGTGACCCGGCTGGGACAATGGACCTCGACGGAGACGGCGTCATCACGATCGACGAAATTGTTAATCGGGTGAGCGACTACGGTCGGCGTTCACTGCGCGTCGTGCCCAACGTCCCTCTTCACTTTGCGGACGCGAGCCAGGATACGACGAACATCGACGCGGCTTCTCGCACGACCTACCGCGTGCATCCGGACGATTCCCAGGCGAACGACTCGGCGAACGGGCAACCGAACAGTCCGGAGGTGAGGATGATGCGGCGGTTTTTCGTAATTCCATCGCAACTTCCGCAGGGCATCGCCGGCTGGTTCTTGGACAACGACGCCGACGGTGACGGTCAGGTCACGATGGCCGAGTTCTCGGCAAACTGGACGGAAGTCGAAGCGGCCCAATTCGCCAGCTACGACCTCAACGGCGACGGTGTGATCACGGCCGCCGAATGTGTGCGCGCCGAGACGGCCCGCGCCGAACGTGAAGCGGCCGAGGCACGGGGCGCCGCCTCTGCTCCGACAAACGACGAGTCGGGTGCCGTAGCTGCAGATTCGGCAGGTTGAAGACCACGTGTCGATTTGCTGCCGCGCGCTAAGCGTGGCCGTCGGGTATCGGCCAGGCAAGCAGCAGCGGTCTAGCGATTTCGAATGCGTCGCGGCTGCGTCAGCGTTTTCAGTGCCCGTTCGACGGCTTGCGTATTTGTCGACTCGAGCGGCAGCACCTTCACCGTCTGGTAGGCTTCCTCCGCCGATTTGTCGAGCGACGCCACGACCTCGCGAATTTCATCCAACAGCGGCGTCGACGCCATGACAACGAGCGAGTTGGTCTGCTCGTCCACGCCCATCGTCAGTTCGGGGCCCTGGTCCTGCGACGTCAGTTGTTGAATCGCAGTCATGGTCAGTTCCGAGTTGAGCCCGGCGCCGCGTAGCTCACGCAGCGCGGATGTGAAACCGGTCGGTACACGCCGCCGGCGCCCACCGTTTGCCGAGAGTTGCTCACGATAAACGTCGCGAAGCACCCGCTCGACTCGAAACGCCTTGGCGTGTTCCAGGCGGATCAGTTCCGGCTGGGGAACGAGAAGTGTGTCGGGAAGTTCCGACGTGTCGAGGACGTCGATCAATCGCTCGATGGCTTCGAGGTCGTCGGGCTCGGCGCGCACGAGCACGGCATTAAGCCGCTCGTACGCCACGAACGACGGCTCGGTGAGACCGGACCGCCCGCCGAAGGAACGCGAACGAAATCGTGATCGACCACTGGCCTGCCCAAATGCCTGCTGCAGCGTTTCAGCGAGCAGCGACGCTTCGGCGTGCTTGAGCTGAATCACTGTGAACTCCGGTTCACGCAACGATTCACTTTGTAAGATGGAGCGGAGCAAGCGCTCGAACTCATCGAGGGCTTCGAGATCGTCCGAGGCGATCGTCACACCGTCAACACCGGGCGAGACGATGATCGGCGCGGTCTGGTCGTCGTCAGCCGGAATCGCCGTTATGTCGACCGCCGAATCGCTTTCGGCATCCACCGTCTCTTCTTCCATTGCCGCGTCGGCAGGCGACGCTACGTCAGCCGCATCGGAGCCGTCTACCAACGAATAAGCCAGCGCCAGCGATGGAACCAGGAAACGGGCGCTCGGCACGACCGTGACACCTCGGGTCACGTGCTCCGCGGGGTGAGCTACAGAGTTGCCTGACGGCATCTGCGTGCCAACGGCGTGCCTGTCGATCGGGGCCGTGTCGTCCCGCGGTGCGGTGTTTGACTGATCGTCGTCCCCGGCCGGTGGCTTTTCGTCCGACGGCTTGCTGTGTTCAGGCGGCGTCTCGTCGTCGCTGCTGGCGCGATGGGGACGCAAGGTGGGAAACACCGCTGAAGGCTTGACGACACGTACGGGGTTTCCGCGCAGCTGGGGCCAGATGCGTTGGACTTCGTCGAGGGCGCGGCGGACGTCGCCGTCGACGGAAATCACTCGCATTGTCCGCGATCGCCCGCGGTGGCCTTGGGCCAAGGTCGTTTCGCCCATTTTGAACAGCAGGTCGCGTATTTCTTCGAGTTGCTCCGGCGTGCCGCGCACGACGATGCGTTGATTGCCGTAGTCGGCGTCGACACTGGGACGAACCGGTTCGTCGCGAAACAGCGCTTCGATCGCGTCGTTTGCCGAAAAGGTGTCGACGCGGTCGAGTTGCAGCACGTCAAAGTCTTTTTCCTTCGCCTGCATCTGGTCGATCGTGGCCGCGATCGTCGCGTGTT
>JAGQPT010000445.1 GCA_020426575.1 Planctomycetales bacterium | reverse complement strand
CCCCGACGCTGCGTTGCCCCGACGCGGCGTGATGCACGCCGATATCGCGCTATTGGCGACCTGACATTCGTGATATTTCGGAGAATTCCGACAAAATCGCTTGGAATCATTGGGGGGGGTGGCTACGATCACGGTCGCCCGGTCGGAGGGGCCCCGTGACCCTATCATCGTCTTGCCGCCCGTTTTGCGCGACCGTTTGTTGTCGGCGTGTGTGCGGGCTGGCGAGGCATTTGGACGCTCCGGGGGATCCGCTGGTGCACTGGTTGAATACGCACCCGGTGCGTGAGTGCCAGGTGAACGTATGTCATCGTTCCTGCTGCCTGAGAGTGCCCCGCTCATGTCGATACGATTCCGTCGCGACGATTTGGGGCGTCAGCCCCGCCGTTTGTCTCGCACGTCCTTTAGCGGGTTAGCGCCTTGCGCCCGTCGCCTTTCCGCCGAGCCGTTGGAAGATCGGCGGATGCTGGCCGTCTTCACCGTGACGAACAATTCGGACGGTCCGGTCGCCGCGCCCGGCGATCTGCCGGGCAGCCTGCGGCAGGCGATCTTCGACGCCAACCTCGCGGGCGGCGCCGACACGATCGAGTTCTCGGCGGCCACCTATGGCACGACGCTGAGCCTCACAGATGGGCAACTCACGATCCTCGACGACGTGACGATCACGGGCCCCGGCGCCGACAACTTCACGATCGACGCCGGAGGTGCCTCTCGGGTGCTGCGCGTCACCAACAGCGCCGATGCGGACATCAGCGGCCTGACGCTCACCGGTGGTAACGCCGACCGGGGCGGTGGCTTGCGCAACTATGCCGGTTCGATCACCAAACTGACGGACGTCGTCGTTGACGGCAACACGGCCACGGGCAATCTGGAGTTTTGGGTTGGTGGCGGTATCCGCAACGAGGGAAACCTCACCATCAACGACAGTCGGATCACCGGCAATAGCACGACCGTGGGCATCGGTGGCGGAGCCGGCATCGGCAACAACGGCGTGCTCGTGATCAACCGCACCACGATCTCGGGTAACTCATCCGTATCGGATGGCGGCGGCATCTACAACTACTTCACAGGTAACATCACGATCAGGAATAGCACGATCTCGAACAACAGCACCCCCGGTACAGCCAACGACGACGGTGGTGCCATCTATAGCTCGGGCACGATCCTGGTGATCGCGACGACAATCTCAGGCAACTCGGCCTTCAACGGCGGTGGACTCAAGAGTCCAGGAACCACAACGATTCGCCACAGCACCATCGCGAACAATTCGGCCACAAGCACCGGCGGCGGCATTAACTCCTTTGGCTCGGTGTCGCTCGACCACACCATCGTGGCCGACAACACCGCAGTGGCGAACGGCCGCGATGTTTCCGGCACAGTCACGGCCAACTGGAGCCTGATCGAGACCACCACGGGCGCCACGATCAACGGCGCCAACAACATCACGGGCTTTGACCCCATTCTCGACGTGCTGGCCGACAACGGCGGGCCGACCCAGACGCACGCGCTGCTGGCCGGTAGCCTGGCAATCAATGGCGGCAACCCGGCGATCGCGTCTCCGCCGGCGAACGACCAGCGCGGGGCGCCGTTCGTCCGCGAGAACGGCACGATCGACATTGGGGCCTACGAGGCACAGACGTTTGCCTTCGTCGTCGATACCGACGTCGACGAGAGCGACGGCGACTTTTCGCCCGGCGACGTGAGTCTCCGCGAGGCACTGGAGATCACCAACGCCAATCCAGGTGCCGAGACGATCACGTTCGCCGGCTCGTTGGCCGGCAATCCCATCAATCTCGTGTTGGGCCAACTCACCGTCAGCGACGACGTGACGATTACCGGCCTCGGTGCCAATGATCTTGTGATCGACGCGCAGGGCAACTCCCGCGTGATGCGCGTCACGGACAGCGCCACGGTCGACATCAGCGGCCTGACGCTCACCGGCGGCAACGCGGGCCAGGGCGGTGGTCTCTATAACACTCTTGGCGCCACCACCACGCTAACGGCGGTGACTATCCGAGACAACGAGGCGTCAACGAGTTTCGAAACTGGCGCTGGTCTGTGGAATGGTGGCGACCTAACCGTCACCGACAGCCTGATCACGGGCAACCACGGCACGGGAGGAGCTGCGTACGGTGGCGGCATCTTTAACCACTACAACGGTGTGGTATCCATCTCACGCACCACGATCTCTGGCAACACGTCGCGCGACGGTGGGGCCCTATACAATCGTGGCGACGCGACCATTGTTGACAGCACGTTGTCAAGCAACATGGTGACCGACGATGGTGGCGCGATCTGGTCCTATTCCATACTTTCGATCACGGGTAGCACGATCTCGGACAATTCTGCCGGTGACGCGGGGGGTGGCGTCATTGGCGACATGTCTATCGCCTATAGTACGATTGCCGGCAACTTTGCAGATCGCGGAGGTGGTGTCTGGGCGAGCGGAAATTCACTTGAACACACGATCGTGGCGAACAACACGGCAACGTCAAGCGGCCCCGACATACACGGCACGGTCACGGCAAACTGGAGCCTGATCGAGAATACGGCAGGCGCCACGATCAACGGCGCCGACAACATCACGGGCCTCGACCCGAATCTGGGCCCACTGGCCGACAACGGTGGGCCGACCGAAACACAAGCGCTCTTGCCCGGCAGCCCGGCCATCCACGCCGGCGATCCGTCGGCGGCGGGGGGTGTGGGCACCGTGCCACTGTACGACCAGCGCGGCGCCGGCTTCGACCGGGTCGTGTTCGGCCGCATCGACATCGGGGCAGTCGAATTCCAGGACACGGCGATTCCCGGTCAGGGGCTCTTCGTCGACGAGGCCAGCGACGTCGTCGACGGCGACTTCTCGGTCGGCCACCTCGCACTGCGCGAAGCGCTGATCCTGGCCAACTTGAACGCCGGCGCCGACGCCATCACGTTCGACCCCATCCTGGCCGGCAGCACGATCTTCCTCACCAATGGCCAGCTCCAGATCACCGACGACGTGACGATCACGGGCCTCGGTGCCGACGACCTGGCGATCGACGCCCAGGGCAATTCGCGTGTGGTCGCAGTCACCAACAACGCAAATGCCGGCATCAGCGGCCTGACGCTAACAGGCGGTCATGATGACCGGGGCGGCGGACTGCGCAACTTCGCCGGCTCGACGACCACGCTCACTGCCGTGGCGATTGACGGCAACACGTCGACGCAGATCAACTACGACTCCGGCGGCGGTCTCTGGAACCAGGGTGACCTGACCGTCATCGATAGCCTGATCGTCGGCAACACGAGTGTGGGCGGCGGCGGCGGCATTTGGAGCAACGCCGCCCTCACGATCACCGGCACCACGATCTCGGGCAACTCGTCGACCCTTGGCTTTGGCGGTGGCGTCTATACCGAGGGGACGACCTCGATCGAGCACAGCACGATCACTGGCAATTCGGCCAACAACGACGGCGGCGGCATTCACCGATATGACGACACATTAACCCTCAGCCACACGATCGTGGCAAACAACACGGCGGCCGCCGGACCTGACATCGACGGCATCCTGACGGCCAACTGGAGCCTGATCGAGGATACCACGGGCGCAACGATCAACGGCGCCAACAACGTCACGGGCGTGGACCCGATGCTAGGACCGCTGGCCGACAACGGCGGACCGACGCGCACTCATGCCGTCATGCCCGGCAGCCCAGCTTTGAACGCCGGCGATCCCGCGTTCGTCGGGCCACCCAACAACGATCAGCGCGGTGCGCCATTCGTTCGCGTAAGCGGCACGATCGACATCGGGGCCTACGAAGCACAGACGCTGGCGCTGGTGGTCGACACCAATGTGGACGAGAGCGACGGCGATTACTCGGCGCTCGACCTGAGTCTCCGCGAAGCGATCGAACTGGCCAACGCCAATCCCGGCGCCGACACGATCACGTTCGCCGGCTCGCTGGCTGGCAATCCCATCAAACTCGTGTTGGGCCAACTCACCATCAGCGACGGCGTAACAATCACCGGCCTCGGTGCCAACGACCTGGTGATCGACGCCCAGGACAACTCCCGGGTGATGCGCGTCACGGGAGTCGTCGACGTCGAGATCAGTGGCCTGACACTGACCGGCGGCAACGCCGACCGCGGCGGCGGACTTTTCAACGACGTCGATGCGACCACGCAACTTATCGAGGTTGTCGTCGACGGCAACGAGGCCACGAACAACTTCGACACCGGCGCCGGCATCTGGAACGGCGGCGACCTCAGCGTCATTGACAGCCGGATCACGGGCAACACGGGCACTGGTTCCAACACGTACGGCGGCGGCATTCGCAATAGCGGTATGCTGGCGATCCTGCGCACGACGATTGCTGGCAACTCGTCCTACGATGGCGGTGGCATCTACAACTATAGCGGTGATCTCACGATCATCGACAGCACAATCTCAGGCAACTCAGCTGGCGACGACGCGGGCGGGATCTATGCTGCTGGAACCGTATCTATCACTGGAAGCACGATCTCGGGCAACAGTGCTCCGGTCGGCAGAAGCGGTGGACTGCAGACTACCGGTACCGTGGTGGTGCATCATAGCACCATCGTCGACAATTTCTCGGGGGGAGCCGGCGGTTCGGGGGGCGGGGGTGGCATTAGCGTATTTGGCTCGCTCACACTCGATCACACCATCGTCGCCAATAATACGTCGAACAGCACCGGCCCCGATATCAGGGGCGCCGTGACGGCCAACTGGAGCCTGATCGAGAACACAACCGATGCGATAATCGGCGGTGCGAACAATGTCACGGGTCTCGACCCCGTGTTGGGCCCTCTGGCCATCAACGGTGGCCCGACCGAAACACACGCGCTGCTGCCCGGCAGCCCGGCCATTCACGCCGGTGATCCAGCGGCGGTGGCTGGCGTCGGCACGGTGCCGCTCTACGACCAGCGCGGCGCCGGTTTCGACCGGGTCGTGTTCGGCCGCATCGACATCGGGGCCGTCGAATACCAGGACACGGCCATTCCCGGTCAGGGGCTCATCGTCGACGAGGGCAGCGACGTCGTCGACGGCGATTTTTCGGTCGACCACCTCTCGCTCCGCGAAGCACTGATCCTGGCGAACCTGAACGGCGGTGCCGATGTGATCACGTTTGACCCCGTCCTGGCGGGCAGCACGATTCTCCTCGAACTGGGCCAACTGGAAATCACCGACGACGTGACGATCACGGGCCTCGGTGCGGACGACCTGGCGATCGACGCCCAGGGCAGTTCGCGTGTGATGGCCGTCACCAACAACGCCGATGCCGGCGTCAGTGGCCTGACGCTCACAGGCGGCAACGCCGGCCGCGGCGGCGGCCTGCGCAACTATGCCGGTTCCGTCACCACCCTCAGCGACGTAACCATCGAAGGAAACCAGGCGTCCAACGACTATGAAACGGGAGCCGGTGTCTGGAACGCCGGCGATTTGACCGTGGCCGACAGCCGCATCACCGGCAACACGGGCACCGGTTTAAGTTCTTACGGTGGCGGGTTCATGAACACGACGGGGGCCGTGCTAACGATCGTGCGCAGTACGATCTCAGGGAACACGTCCCACGATGGCGCCGGTATCTACGATCTTCTCAGCACCGTCAGCGTCACTGACAGTACGATTTCCAACAACACGGCGACCGACGACGGGGGCGCCATTTACTCTTATGGCACTTTGTTTATCAGCGGAAGCACGATCTCCGGAAACTCGTCCACCGACTCGGGGGCGGTAAAAATCCGAAACGGGACCATTTCCCATAGTACGATCGTCGACAATTCTGGCGGCCGCGGGGGAGGTGTCCATGCCAGTTTTGGATCTGCCACGATTGACCACACGATCGTGGCTAACAATTCGGCGACGAGCGGTGGCCCCGATATCCTGGGCCCGGTCACGGCCAACTGGAGCCTGATCGAAGACACGTCGGGCGCGACGATAGGCGGCGCCAACAACGTCACGGGCGTGGACCCGATGCTGGACGTTTTGGCCGACAACGGCGGACCGACCCAAACGCACGCGCCTCTGCCGGGCAGCCCCGTCGTAAATGCCGGTGATCCCGGCATCGCCGGCGCACCGGCCAACGATCAGCGCGGTGCTCCGTTCGTCCGCGAGAACGGCACGATCGACATCGGGGCATACGAAGCCCAATCGCTGGCGCTGGTGGTCGACACCAACGTGGATGAAAGTGACGGCGATTACTCCGCGCTCGACTTGGCATTGCGCGAGGCGTTAGAACTGACGAACGCCAATCCGGGCCCCGACTCCGTCAGTTTCGCCGGTGCGCTGAGCGGCAGCACGATCTTCCTCACGCTTGGTCAACTCACGATCGCCGACGATGTCGACGTCTTGGGCCTCGGTGCCAACGCGTTGACGGTCGACGCTCAAGGAAACTCCCGCGTGCTGGGGGTCGACTTCGGTGCGACGGCCACCGTCAGTGGCCTCACACTCACGGGCGGGGGTAACGAGGCCAACGGCGGTGGAATTATCAACAATGGCGACCTTACCGTCATCGACAGCCGTATTGCGGGCAATGGTGCTTCAGGAATCGGTGGCGGCATCCGCAACGACAATGTGTTGACCGTCCTGCGTAGCACAATCTCTGGTAACTCTGCATCCTACGGTGGTGGGATTTATGGTGGAAGTGGCACTACCGTCACGATCACCGACAGCACCATCTCAGGCAATATGGCGGCCGGCGGCGGAGGAGGTGTCTGGGGGTATCGCGTGACACTATCGATCACCGGCACGACAATCTCGGGCAATTCGGCCAACAGCTACGGCGGTGGCGTGCTCGCGGGCGGCACTTACGGAACCACAATCATCCGGCACAGCACGATCGTCGACAATTCAGCCAATCGTGGCGGCGGAATTGATTCGTACTATAGTCCCAACGCCACGATCGAACACACCATCGTGGCCAACAACACGGCGACGACGTTCGGCCCCGACATTCGCGGTACCGTCAACGCGTACTGGAACCTGATCGAGGACACGACCGATGCCACGATCGTTGGCTTCAGCAACATCACCGGTTCGGACCCGATGCTCGGCGCGCTGCAGGACAACGGTGGCCCCACCGAGACACACGCACCTTTGGCCGGCAGTCCCGTCATCAACGCCGGCGATGCTGGTGCGGTCGCCGGTGTCGGTACGGTTCCGCTCTACGATCAGCGTGGTGCGCCGTTTGACCGCGTTGCCGGGGGCCGCATCGACATCGGCGCCGTTGAAGCCCAGGCTGTCGCGCTCACGGCCGACGGTAACGGCGACGGCTGGGTCGACGGGCTCGATTACCTGATCTGGGCGGCCAACTACGGCACGAGCCCGGGCCCGGACGGTGACATCAGCGACGGCGACTACAACGACGACGGCACGATCGACGGGCTCGACTACCTGCTCTGGGCGGCGAACTACGGCACACATGCAGCCGTGCCCGCGAGCCAGACGGCGACGACCGGTGGCACGGTCAAGGCCGTCGACGCCGCTATCGAGAGCGAATACGACGTCGCCGGTGCGGGCACCAGTGACTCCGGTTCCAGCAGTTGGCGAACAAGCCTGGCCTTCGAGACGATGCTCGACGAACTCGTCGGTGCGCGGCGGTCGGTCAAGCGGGCTCGCTGATGCCGCACGGCAAGTCCACGTGGGTGTGTCGTAGCTGAACGTGACGCAACGCTGATGAATGGCTCCGACGCCAACCAAGAAGCGCGTGACCGTCGCGAATCGACGTTTACGCGCTGAGTTAGAGGTAGCGCCGATCCAGGTCCGGCGCAGGTCCAACGGGCCGATCAATTAATCATGGTGGGGAAAACGCCAACAGCGGCCGCGGAGTCTTCCGGGGCCGCTGTTGTGTTATCTGAATTCTTGCCGCGGACGCGACTCAGTTTTGGGCAGGCCGCCACGAGGAACCCTGGGCGGCTGTGGCCGTACTAGGTGCCGCAGTGGCAACCACCGGCCGATGGGCCGCCAAGCGGTCGTCGGCGCCGGTTGATGGCGTGAACCGTTCAACCGTTTGCGGCCGCCATGCGGTGGTGCTCACCGCTCCTGTCGCGCCGAAGCGGTAGTTCGGCAAGCTGGCCGTGCGGTCCGCCGGCGGAATGTACTGGGGCGTCACGGGCGGTGTGCCGTAACCGGTCGGCTGACCACCGATGGGGGGCGCCGGCGTGGGCGATTGCGAGGATGGATTGACCGCCGGTGGCGGCGACACCGTCGAGGGCAGCGTGGGCGTCGTTGTCGGTGGGCCAATGCTCGATCCCGGCGTGCTCGGCGCCATCGCCGGGGGCGCCCCGTAGCTGCTCGGTGAACCGTAGCTGTCGGCCGGTCCGTAACTCGTCGGCGGTGCGATCGGCGTGCTGTATGAAATTGGCGATGCGCTGGCGCCGCAACATGACGACGGGGGCGGCGCGACCGAAACGGCGGCCGGTGCGTTGTACGTCTGCACGACGGGGGCCGGTGCCGCGGCAAACACCGGCTTGTAAGTCGTGAACGGCACCTGTTGGGCCTGTGTTACGAACGTCGTCGTGGGACGAAACGTCGTGACCGGTTGGCACGAGCACCAGGAAGTCGACGTCACCGGTTGATAGGTCGTTACGGGCACCTGTTTGTACACCGTGCGGTAGCTGGTGACCGGCACGTACTGGCAGGTCTGCGCCACCGGGGCGGGTGCAACGGGCATGTAAGCGGTGCGCGGAGCACAGCAACTGCCGAACCAGCCGCAGAACGCCTGACCATCACTGGGCGAGCCGGCGAGCAACGCCGTCGCGCACGCGGCGATCCCAGTCCAGCGCAATGAATGATTGATCATGAGAAGGGCTCCCAAGCGAAGGGCGTAGTTGATTCGACTGTGGCTCGACTGAATTCGTTAGACCGCTGACTTGAAGTTTTGTCAACGACTTGCATATTGGACTATCAACGCTCGTTTTGCTGCCAGCGCGAACAGGAAACGTTTCCTGGACGTGCGCGGCGCGCCATCGACGCGGGGAACTCGCCGCGCGGCTCGGCGCGCGAAAATCGCCCCTGCGACGTTTCACTAAACGTACCACACAGTTGCGCGCCGATGGGGGCGAAAGCCGGCGACGATGCTCTGTTAAACGAGCGAATCAGCGCGCGCTGCGCGTGATTGAATCGACTGGGTGGATCACGCAGGCAGCGGACCGAGTGAGTGTTGTCCGGCCGCGCGGCAGAGTTTGTGGTTTATGTCGCTGGCAACGGTTATGCAGTGCGGTACAACGAGCCGGGTGGTTGCGCCGCCCGCCGCCCGCGCGCCGTCACGCGACCTCATAGCCGGCGCGTTGTTTGCGCTTGAGCCAGCCGTTCGCCTCGTCGTCGGCGACGATCTGTTGGGTCGTGGCGTCCCAATGCAGAGGCCTGCCGAGCCGAATCGCGATGTTGGCCAGGTGGCACGTTGACAGTGCCCGGTGGTGCGTGAACACGTCGGAGATCGGCGTGTCGCGTTCGGCGACGCACTCGAAGAAGTTTTGCATGTGGTCGCCCGGCTCACGGCCTTTATAGACTTCGCGAATCGCGCCGTCGGGAAGCGGGTTGTCGGCGAGTTGCTCGACGGCAGCACCGGAAATACGGCCGCGGTTG
>JAGQPT010000444.1 GCA_020426575.1 Planctomycetales bacterium | reverse complement strand
CCGGGCAGCGGGATGGGGTACTTGCCGCTCTCATTGGCCGGCAGCGGCGAGGGACCGCCGATCACGACCTTGTCGATCTCGGGGGCAAACTCGTGATCGGAGTTGAGGATCTGATCGAGAGTGATCTCCTGACCCGTGTGGGCGGCCATGCGCCCCATCGACGTGACCAGGCTGGCCATCGCACCGCGGTCGACCTCGTTGTACGAACGGTCTTCGCGGATGGCCGCGATGATGTCGTTCCATTCGAGCTGATAAGGATTCCGCTCAGGCTGCGGATAGGCCCATTGCAAGTTGGCCGCGTCCTCGTTGTGGCCCTTGTAGATGCGGCTCTTGGCCGGTGTGTGAGAGGCGGTCGAAATGACGGCCAGTCCCTTCGAACCATGGGCATAGCTGGCAAAGTCGTTGTAGCAACCGGGAATGGTACGACCGTCGACGAACAGCTTGGCACCGTCGGCGAAGGTGTACTCGATCGAGTAAGTGTCGAAGTTTTGATCGACGTTGTCACCACGGTAGTGACGGCCGCCAAAACCGATCGCCTTGACCGGCCAATCGTTCTTCATCCAGCACGACTCGTCAATGTTGTGGATCAGGAAGTCGCTGACGGCGCCACCGCTGAGGAACAGGAAGCCGTGGAAGTTGGCGATTTGGTAGAGCAGTTCATCCTCGCCCGCCGGCATGGGTGGCACTTCGGCCGAACCGGTCGGTCCGGCGACGCGATAGGCACGCAGCATGTTGACGTCGCCGATCTCGCCGTTCTGGATGCGGTCGAACAGTTCTTGTCGCGCTTCGCAGTGACGGCACATCAGACCAACGCCGACTTTGAGGTTCTTCTCGAGCGCCTGCTTGTTCAACTCCAACATGCGGCGCGTCGTAGGACCATCGACCGTCACCGGTTTTTCCATGAAGACGTTCAGGCCCTTGTCGATCGCGTAGGTGTAGTGAACCCAGCGGAAACCGGGAGGCGTGGTGAGGATGACCACGTCGCCGGGACGCAGGCAGTCCATCGCCTTCTTATAGCCGTCGAAGCCGATGAACTTCTGGTCTTCGGGAACGTTGACGCGATCGCCGAACTTGCTCGTCAGGTTGTTGTAGCTGTCCGAGAGGTTCTTCTCCACCACGTCGGCGATGGCGACCAACTCGATCGGGCCATTTTCCACTGAGAGGGCGTTGGCAGCCGCGCCGGTTCCACGACCGCCGGCACCGACCAAGGCAATCCGGATCGTGTTGTCTTCGCCGGCGTGCACGTGGGGGGCAGCCGCCGCCAGCAGTGTCGTCGCGGCGGCGACCTTGCCGGTGTCCTTTAGAAACTCACGCCGGGACGAACTCGATGTCAGCAGATCGGACATGGTCGGGGTCTCTCTTCGTTGGTGGTGGGTTACATGAGATCGCCATGGGATGGCGCCGGTGGTGGGATGTTTCCTGGCCGCCGCGGGCGACCGACAACAGCGGTGCGCGGGCCAAGCCGGGAAGCCGTTATGTTACCACAAATGGACGCCGGCGTCGAAAAAGTAGGGCTAAACCGCGGGTGGACGCTGCCAATTCTCCGCAACCGGCACACTCGCCGGGCGTTCCGCCCCGCAACCGACCGCGAGCGTCCCCGCCCAGAATGCCTACGCGACAACGCGGCAGTGAAACGACTTAGGACGGGTAAGCACTTCGTATCCCACGCGGGAAAGCGTGCAACCCCGGCCCGAGTCCTTCACGCCCACCCAGGCAAGCGCCGGATCGAGGTAGTCGCAACGATTCATGAAAACCGTACCCGTATGGATCTGACCGCCGATCTCCAGAGCGGCCTGCTCATCGGAGGTCCAGATCGAAGCGGTCAACCCATAGGGGCTGTCGTTCATCAGGGCGATCGCTTCGTCGTCGTTGGCAACCGGCATGATGCCGACGACCGGGCCAAACGTCTCTTCGCTCATTAGTCTCATCGAATGGTCGACATCGACAAGGACCTGCGGCGCCAGGTACGGCGTGTCCCGCCGCGCTTCCGGGAACCGATTGGCGTCGACCAGCGGCCTGGCTCCCTGGGCGATCGCTTCGTCGACTTGGCTGCGGACGAAGTCGGCCGCCGCCGTGCGCACCAGTGGTCCCAACGTTGTCGCTGCCTCGAGCGGGTTGCCGAGACAATATTGAGCGGTCAGGTCCGCAACGCCCGCGACGACCTCGTCGTAGACGTCGGTGTGGGCATAGATGCGTTCGATCGCGCAGCACGATTGGCCGGAGTTGAACATCGCGCCGTCGACGAGATTCGGGATCGCGTGCCCCAGGTCTGCGTCGGGGCGAACGTACGCCGGGTCTTTGCCCCCAAGCTCGAGACCGACGCCGGCAAAACGTGACGCGGCGGCCCGTTGGATCTGGTGCCCCCCGCTGACGGATCCCGTAAAGGCGACGAAAGCGATGCGGGGATCGCGCACCAGTCGTTCGGTGCCGGCGTGATCCGTATGCACAAAACCGAACACACCTTCGGGAAGTCCGGCCTCATGGAACGCCTCGGCAAACCGCTCCGCGACCAACGGCGTCTGCGACGAGTGCTTCAGCACGACCACGTTGCCGGCCATGATCGCCGGGACGACGCTGTTGACCGCAATCAAGTAAGGATAGTTCCATGCCGCAATCGCCAGGACGACTCCCAGCGGCTCGCGGCGCACGAAGCGGGTGAAGCCTTCGCGCGGCGCGACCGCTACGTCTGCCAGCGCCTCATCGGCAATGGCAATCATGTGTCGGGCACGCTCTTCAAACCCGCGAATCTCACCTGGTGTTT
>JAGQPT010000443.1 GCA_020426575.1 Planctomycetales bacterium | reverse complement strand
GTACTGGCCCACATCTTACCACCCTATCTAAACTAACCCCACATCACCCCGCCTCCCCCCACTCCCCCAATCCACCCTCCCCTCTCTTCGTGTGTCCCCGCCCCTCCCGCTCAACCCCCACCCTCTTCGCCTACGATTCACCCCTGGCGCGAAACCGTCAAGAAAAAAGACGCGCAGTAACCATGTGTTAATTTACACGCACGTTTCTTTGTATTTTCGCACGATGTCACTGCGTCGCGCCGCCCGCTTCACCGCGCCGCTGACACCCGCGTCTGCTTGCGGTAGGCGTGGGGCGACACCCCCGTCTCCTTCTTAAACGCCACCGAAAGGTAGTTCGTGTCGGCGTAACCGGTCCGCTGGGCGATCGCCGCCAACGAGAGGTCGGTCTTCTGCAGCAATCGGCAGATGCGCTGCATGCGGATCCGCACGATCTCCTCATGGGGCGTGCGGCTGACCAACTTCTGGAAACGGTACTCCAGCACCCGCCGCGAGAGCGGTACCGCCCGCAAAACGTCCGCCACCGTGATCCCGTCACAGGCGTGGTCGCGGATGTAACGTAGCGCCGCCACGACGTCCTCGTCTTCGACGGCGTAGGCGTCGCTCGATTGGCGTTCCGCGATGCCCAAGGGGGGGATCAATACGCCGTCGCTGCTGACCTCTTGCCCTTGCATCATGCGGTCGAGCAATTGGGCCGCCAGGTAACCCGTACGGTGCGTGTCGGGGATCACGCTCGAGAGGGGCGGTGTGCAAAGGCGACACAGCCGGGCGTCGTTGTCCACGCCAACAACGGCGAGCTGTTCGGGGACGGCCACGTCCATTTCGCGGCAGACGTCGAGCAACTGCTGTCCCTTGAAGTCGTAGCAGACCATCACGCCGACTGGTTTGGGCAACTGCCGCACCCAAGTGGCCAGTCGACGACGCTCGCGCGCCCAGGAGTATCCCTTGGCCGTGCGGTCGCGTCCGCTGAAGACGTGACATTCGCAACCGGCGTCGGTGGCGAATTCGACGAAGTGCCGTTCGCGCAACAGCGACCAGTTGAAGCTCTTTTCGCCGCAGAAAGCAAGCGTCTGAAAGCCACGCTCGACGAGGTGGCGCACCGTCAATCGAGCGATTTCGCGGTCGTCGGTCTCAACCCAGGGAAGCGTGGGCAGCCGCCGCGCCGCGCTGACGTCGACGGCCGGCACACCGGCGCGGTGCACCGCCGAGGCGATCGCCTGCGTCTCGATGCGGGCGATGATTCCGTCCCCTTTCCAATTGCGCAACCAGACGGGTGGGCGGGCGCCGCGTTCCTGCTCGCCCATGTAGATCGACCAGAGTTCGTGCTCGCGCTGATAGGCAATCACGCCGTCCATCAAGCCGCGCGCGTACGCATTGGACGTTTCCACCAAGAGGGCAACCGAGCGGCGGCGACGCATTCCCACTCTCCCAGACACGTAAAATCACACAATCGGACCGTGATAATACGCATCCTAATCGACGCCGAAGTGGCCTGCTACAAATTGCGCCCTGTGACAAACCGCGCCCTGTGACGAACTGCGCCGTGCGCAAAACGCGGCTGGCCGCGGGCGGAGACGGGCCGGCACCTCCGTGTGCCCGCCCCGCTGTGCCCGCCCTGGTTTGCGTGCCGTCGCTGCCGAGGGCTGCGGCCCTTATCGGCCGACAGTATCCGCGCCGGTGTCAGTTCCCCGGGACTGCTCCCGACGGGCGCGGGCCTTGGCGACGAGGTCGTCGACCCGCCGTCTCTGCTCGTCGCTGAGCACGCCGCGGACCTCGGCGTGCATTTGCTCCTCGAGCTCGGCCAACTGCTCGCGCAGCGGCTCCATCTGCTCGGCATACGAGCGCTGGATCGCGTAGATGCGGTCGCGCTGTTCGGGCGTGACCACGTTGCGAAAGTAGACGGGCAGGCGTCCGCGTGGCTCGGCCCGTGGTTTGGCCGCGTCGGCCGCTGACGGCGAGGCCGCAGCCGCCGTGTTTTGCGAGGCAGGCGCGGCCGACTCTCCCTCGGCCCCTCCGCCATATCCCAGCGAGGCCGCCAACCCAGCCAGTCCGAGCAAGACGAACGACGCCGCGGCGACGCGTCCTCGTGTGCCGTGCTGGCTTATTCCCAATTGCCGTAACTTGCGCGTCATCACAACCTCCTTTTGAGGTGGTCGACGCCGGCCGTCACGGGGTTGCCCAAAGAAAACATCAACGACTCGCCATGCTAACAGCAGCGGTGGCGGCAGGAAAGCAAATAACGGGAAGAAAAAGTCAACGGATCGCGCACCGCGCCGCCAGCGGACAGCACGACCCCTTCAGGGCGACGCGGGTTCGCTGCGCCCGCCGGGGTCGACAACGCCGCTTTAGTGGAGCTTGTTTCAACTACCCTTGTCGGTTTGGCCGGGACCTTCGAGCATCAGGGCGACGGCCTTGCTGAGCAGGTTGACCGCTTCGGGGGGGAAGGCTTCTTTGTCGCGACTCCAGAAGTTGACCGTCCCGTGCACCCCCTGCTTCTCGCCGGGCACGTGCAGGCTCGAGAGCACACCGCGGCGCTCCATGCCGGGGAACACGCGGCCGTCGAGCTCGGAAAGATCATGATGCACGACCGGCCCATCGGCGGCGACGTCAGTCGCCAGCGCTTCATGCTCGGCGCTGATGCGGGTCGAGGTCGAGCGGAACGTGCCGTGGAACCCGTCGCGCTCCTGGAGGTAGTAGAGCCGCAGCTTGCCGTCCTCCAGTGCCGTCACACACACGCGGTCCAACTGCGGCACAACGTTGGAGAGCATGAAGGCGAATTCCTCGAACTGCTCTTCGCTGCCCAGCGCGCGCCGCGCCGCCTGGGTGAGCGAATCGTCCAACAACTCGGAGTTCGAACGATATACCGTCAGAAACTCCTTCACACGTTCGACCGGTTGCTTCTCCGGCTGCGTGAGGTCCTGGTGTGCCAGACGGGCCTCGAAGAAGCCGATCATCATCTCGTCGTTCGTCTGTTCGCCAAAACGCACTTCCTTGGCGGGATCGGGGTTGTTGAGGTTATCCTCCGAATTGTCGAACTCGGCGATACAGTGCAATCGCGTACCGGCGGGCATCAGCTTCGGCTCGCTCAAGACGTACGACGTCTGCCAGCCGAAGTCGTAGTGCGGCACGTCGAGCAAGGTTTCCCGAGTGCCATCGGGGTAGATCGCGTCGTAGCGAAACGCCGAACCACGCAAGTGCATGTGCGGCATCATCGAGATCAGCTCGTAGTCGCGGCTGAACGTGTAGTTCGATTCAACCTCGTGCTCGCTGGCGTGGGGCGGGATGCGCAGAAAGTAGTTGCCGGCGGCGCCGACCTGCACTTCTTTTTCCACGGTCTTCGGGTCGGCAAACGTCAAGCCGATGTAACTGCGGTCGTGCTGCGGGCTGCCGTTTGGCGTGTAGTGCATCTGGAAGAGCAGTTTCGAACCGGCCGGTATCTTCCGGGCCTGCCCGGGGGGCAGGATTTCCGGACGGAAGCCAGGCGCGTAGGCACCGACCCAACCGTCGCGCAGTCGCGCCGAGCGCGGTGAACGCTTGCCCTCCGGGGGTCGGACGAAGACGAGGATGTGGTGCACGACGGCCGCATTGCCGGGGCGAGCTTCGATCGACGAAATGTACGTGTCTTCTTCCCAACCTGGATCGACTTCGAAGTACTGGTAGTCAACGACGCCGTCGGCCGGCACGTCGTAGCCCTCGTCGTTGATGTAAATGACCTGCTCGGGCTCGGGGATCAGCCAGCCCTCCGCGTACTGGGGGGGCTCGGGCAGGTCGGCCGCGTCGCCCTCGGGGGCCCCTGCTTCGACCCAGGCGAAAAGGGTTTGCTTCTCTTCGTCGCTCAAGCGCGCGTCATTGGCGAAGTGGCCGTAGTCGGGGTTGGCGTGCCAGGGTGGCATGCGGCCGATCTCGACCATCTCGGCAATCATTTCGGCCCAACCGGCCACTTCGTCGTAGCTGGTCAACGAGAACGGGGCGATCTGCCCGTCACGGTGGCAGTACACGCAGTTCTTGTTCAAGATCCGCGCGACCTGATTCGAGTAGGTCACGGCGCTGTCGGCGTCGGGCGTACGGACGCGGCCGATGTGGCAGCCGGGCGCCTTGTGGTAAGGCTGGCTCACCCCCTCGCCGGCCAGCACTTCGTCGATCGCCACGGCTAGGTCGCGGCGCTGGGGTTCGGGACGTTGGTACGACTGTGTGTCACTGGGGCCGGTGAAGCCATATTGATCGTCGATGCGGCCGCGATAGCGGACGACGCGATCGGCGTCGAGGACAAACACCTCGGGCGTGCGCTCGGCGCCGACGGCGTCGGCCAACTTGTTACCGAGGTCTTTGAGCACCGGGAAACTGACTTCGTGGCGGCGGACGAACGACGCCAGTTCGGTCACCGAGTCTTGCTGGTTCGAGGCGATGCCAAGAACGGTCACGCGGCGGTCAGCCAACGTGTCGGCCAGTTCGACGAGCCGGGGTGTATAAAGCGTAGCCAACGGGCACTCGGTGCCGAGGAACGCCAGCACGACGACGTCGCTGTCAGCGTATTCGGCCAGTTCGTGGTCGGCCCCGAGGTAGTCCTTGAGCTTGAAGTTGTCGACGTGCTGCCCGATGCCCGGGGCGTCGGCATTGGCTTCTGCGTTTGCGTCGTTCGCTGTGTTGGTGTTGTTCTCTGTATTGGGGCTGTCGCCATCAGCCGCCCGCACCGGAGCGCCGGGACCGCTGGTGAGGACAAGGGCAACGCCCGCCGCAGCAACCGCCAACGCCCAGCCACGCCCGCCGCACCCGTTGAATGAGAATCGCATCGCAACTCCTCGAAGATCGAATTCCCTTGCGTCCGCCCGTGCGAGCGCCGTGGCGCCAACCGCTGGTGCACCAGCACCCAAACGGCGGAGTCGCCGCCGGCGACGCCCGCGGACGAGTTCCAGCATACCTGAAAACGTCCGGAGATGTGGTGCATCTTTCCGGGGTTTTAACGTCAAACGCCGCTGGGATAAAAGCCCGATCGCGGCCAGTCTTCGCCATACCACCACGTTCGTCGTGGCGGCGGGAATCTTGCCGCGTACGCGATTCTCCCGTGTGGCCTGTTCCGTGGCGCGCTGGTTCCCCCATACATTAGATTGATGACGGCAGCAGGCAAGCCTGCGATGCCCATCCCTAAAATGTCTGGCGAGAGTGCCAAATGGCCAAGACGGACCCCCCAATCGAGTCGAACCGCGCAGCCGAGTCGAACATTTCGGCCGCGGCGGGTGACCCGGCCGAGGGGCGTGCACCCGCCGAGTCTGCCGATCTCTTCGAGTCGGCCGACTTGCCGATCGCCGCCGAGTGGACGGTGGCCCATGAGTACAAAACCGATGACGACCCCGCCAATCCGGGGGTGGAGCCGTACCCGGTGAGCCCGCTGGACGACGAACTTGCCAGCCCGGTGCTGGACGTGCGGCTGTGCGAGTCGGCGGTTCGCTCTTCGGCGCCGGCGGCTGAACCCTCGCCGCGTGGTGGTCCGGTGCAGTTCACGCTGCCAACGTTGCTGGCACTGACGCTGGTAGCCGGGCTCGTTTTCGCTGTGATGCGGGCGGTGCCGGCCGGGTTGTTCGCCGCCACACTGGGGATGTTCCTGGCGCTGGCGGCCCTGGCCGGGATCACGCGGACGCAATTCGGCTCGATGGTCTGGTGGACACTGCTGGGATTGTATGGCACCGCTGTTATCGTCTTGCTAGCAAGGAGTTAGCCCGTGCGGGCGAGGCCAAGCGGCGCGGAACAAGACTCGTCGCTACCATTTTTCCGGCGATCGGTGATCCAGCTAACGACCTTTTGGCGCCACCGCAGCGTATACTATGAATATCGCGTTCGAAGTTCTTTCCCGCTCCGGACGTGCCAAATTTGGCACGAGTGCTTCCCCTCAAGGGATTGGCTGTCGTATGAACCGCTCTGGCATGGACTGCACAGCCCTGTCGATCTGCCGCCACACACTGCTCGCCGCCGCGCTGTTTGCGGTGGTGCTGCCTGGGCACCTACTGGCCGGCTGTGTCGACTGCTGCTGCACGCGGGACGTGGCCGACACGACCATGACTTCGACGGCCGACGGTCCCGTCGCCCGAGCGGCAGCTTCGTGTTGTCACGCCGCAACGACCGGCGGTTCCACATCGTCGAGGGCTGGCTCGTCGAGGGCCGGCTGCTGCGCGACGTGTTGCACGTCGTGCCTCATCAGTGCTGACGAAGCCGCCCATGAAGCCAATCATGACGGCTGTTCATGTCCGGACTGCGGCAGCGACGCGTCACCCCTCGCGGTGGTCGATCGGGCCACGCCGGAGCGCACGGCCGCTGCCGAGCAACCGCTCGCGCAATTGGCGCCGCTGGCGACGTTGGTCGACGACGGCGCTCCGCGGCTTCATGGACACTATCTGCGTCAACGGCCCGTCACCTTGGACCCGGGTCCGCTGCAACCTCTGCTCTGTGTCTGGCTGGCATGATGCGCTGGCCGAGCTTGCGCCTCGTGGCGTCGAGCATCGGCCGAGCTCTCTCAATCGATGCCAGTCTTTGATTTCTTCAATCGCAGAGGAGTTTTCTACCATGAGTATTTGGAAAGTAACCAGTGCGCTCGCCCTTGTTGCGGCGCTGATGATTGGCCAACGCATGTTGCGGGCCAACGAAGCCGCGCAAGCGGCCGCCTGTTGTTGCGGCACGTCGTGTGCCTGCGAAGTCTGCACATGTTGCGACGGCGGAAGCTGTAGTGACTGTGATTGCGACGCCTGCGATTGTGCGACGTGCGATTGCGGTGCCTGCGACTGCGACGTCTGTGATTGCGCGGCGTGCGATTGCGCAAACGGCTGCGATGGCTGTGAGTGCTGCACCACGAGCTGTGGGGAAGGCGGCAGTTGCAGCGTAGGAAGCTGCGTCGCTGACGACTGCTGCAACAGCGGTTGCTGCAGTGCATAGGCGGGCGCTGTGTTGATGGCGTTTTCGCACCCCCGTCGTAGCGACGTACGCTCCGGCGGGGGTGTCTTTTTTAGGAGGGGCTTTATTGCGGGGGTATCTCTGT
>JAGQPT010000442.1 GCA_020426575.1 Planctomycetales bacterium | reverse complement strand
TCAGGCTTGCGCGGCGAGATACTCGTGGATGGCGGCGGCGGCCTTGCGGCCCGCGCCCATGGCGAGGATGACCGTGGCTGAGCCGGTGACGATGTCGCCGCCGGCGAAGACGCCGGGTTTGGACGTCTGCAGCGTGTCGTCGTTGGCGCGGATGTAGCCGCGGCGGTCCGTCTCCAGGTCGGGCGTCGTGGACTGCACCAACGGATTGGCGCCCGTGCCCAGCGCGATGATGACCAGGTCCAGCGGCAGCTCGAATTCCGAGCCCGCGATGGCGACGGGTGAACGCCGGCCTGACTCGTCGGGTTCGCCGAGTTCCATGCGCTGGCAACGGGCGGCGGTGAGGCGGCCTTGTTCGTCGCCGAGGAACTCGAGCGGCGTGGTGAGCGTGACGAACTCGACGCCTTCCTGCAGGGCGTGTTCGACTTCTTCCTTCCGCGCGGGCATTTCTTCCTGTGTGCGGCGATACACGAGCAAGGCGCGACGGGCGCCGAGCCGCAGCGCCGTGCGCACGGCGTCCATGGCCGTGTTGCCTCCGCCGACGACGGCAACGGTGCGATCGCGGCAGTCATAGACCGGCTCGTCGTAGTCGGGGAAGTCGCTGGCCCGCATGAGATTGACGCGGGTTAGGAACTCGTTGGCCGAATAGACACCGGCGAGGTGTTCGCCCGCGACGCCGAGAAACTTGGGGAGCCCGGCACCGGTGGCAACGAAGACGGCGTGGTAGCCCTCTTCGCCCAGCAGTTCATCGATGGTGATCGTCTTGCCGATGACGACGTTGGTCTCGAAGCAGATGCCCAGCTGACGGAGGTTATCGATTTCCTGGCGGACGATCGCCTTGGGGAGGCGGAACTCGGGAATGCCGTAGATCAGCACCCCACCGGGTTCGTGCAGGGCCTCGAAGACGGTGACTTCGTGGCCGCGCATGACCAGATCGCCGGCGGCACTCAGTCCGGCCGGCCCGCTGCCGATGATCGCCACGCGCTTGCCGGTGGGCGGCGCCTTGGGCGGCAGTGCGAGCGTTCCCTGGGAGCGTTCGTAGTCGGCGACAAAGCGTTCGAGGTAGCCGATGCCCAGCGGTTCGAAGCGTTTGCCGAGGATGCAGTGGCCCTCGCACTGGTCTTCCTGCGGACAGACTCGGCCGGTGACGGCGGGCAGCACGTTGTCTTCGCGGATTTTTGCCGCGGCTGCGAGAAAGTCGCCTTGGTGGACCAGTTCGACGAACTCGCGGACCTTGACCCCGACCGGACAACCGTGGACGCACTCGGGATGGCTGCATTCGAGGCAGCGCGACGCCTCGCTGTGGGCCTGCACGGTCGTGAGGCCCAGGTTCACCTCGTCGAAGTCGCTGCGCCGCTGTTCGGCGGGCTGCGTAGGCATTTCTTGGCGGGGGATCTTCACGCGATCCTTGGGTTTGAGCGGGTTGGTCATGACGACTCCGTCAGTTCGGGATGCCGCCTGGCGAGTTGGCACGTGTGCTCGACGCGCTGGCGGTCTTGTTCGGGATGCTGCGTGAAGCGGTCGAGGGCATCGCGTTCGGCGGCACGATACATCGCATTGCGCTGCGCGAGCACGGCGAAGTCGACCGTGTGGGCGTCGAACTCTGGTCCGTCGACGCAGGCGAAGCGGGCCTCGCCGCCGACCAGCACTCGGCATCCGCCGCACATGCCCGTGCCGTCGACCATGATCGAGTTGAGGCTGACGGTCGTGGGTACACCGTAGGGCCGCGTCACCTCGGCCACGCCGCGCATCATCGGGATCGGGCCGATCGCCAGCACGAAGTCGACCGGCTTGTCGCCGGCGAGGAGGTCTTTGAGCACGTCGGTGACGAGCCCCTGCCTGCCGTAGCTGCCGTCGTCGGTGGTGACGAACAGATCGCTGCTTGCGGCTCGCAGTTCGTCCTCCAGGATGACGAGCGACTTGCTGCGGGCTCCAAGGATCGTGATGACGTGGTTGCCGGCGTCACGAAGTGCCCGGGCCGTCGGCCAGGCGATGGCCGTACCGACGCCGCCCCCGACGACAACGACCGTGCCGTATTGGCGGATTTCCGAGGGCTGACCGAGCGGTCCGACGACATCGAGCAGGAACTGGCCCGCCTCGAGCGAGTTCATCAGCCTTGTCGTCTTGCCGATGCCTTGGACGACCAGGGTGATCGTGCCGGCCTCGGGATTGCTGCCCGCGATGGTCAGGGGGATGCGTTCGCCGTGGTCATGCACCCGCACGATGACGAACTGGCCCGGTTGTTGTTTGCGGGCGATGCGGGGTGCGCGAATCTCGAACCGGGTGAGGTTTTCGGCAACTGGCGTGGCGGCGACGATCTCGAACATCTCGGACATGGGCGAATCCTCCGACGGCTCAAGCGATGCAAGTCATATGCCAGCCTGCGGGTATACGTCCTGGTACACTCGATTGCCAGCTTTGTCTGGGCAGAAAAAGGGCGATGTGCACCTCGATTTGACCGGTCAAATGCCGTACCGCGAAGTCGGTCAAACTGGCAGTGGGCGCGTGACCAGCCGAGAGTTGAATCTCAAGCGGGAGTGTGCGGAATCGCTCAACGAAATCTGATATAGTGTGCTGTCACGGCGGCGGTCGTCGAAAAACCCACTTGCGAACGCGTGATTCGGCGACATGACGGCATTGGTATTCAATTTGCGGCACTGGTTGTCACACGTTTCGAGTGAATCGCCCACACGCGGAGGTGTCGCATGAAGAGTCGGGTCGTAGTTGGTAAGGGTCGCGTTGCTTATCTGGCCGGCGTCGGCAGTCCGCAGGGCAACGACGCGGTGGGCTGGCGCGTGGTCGACCATTTGGAATCGCGACTGCCCTCGGTGTTTGCCGCCGTGCGGATCGGTCAGCCCCTGAGGTTGCTGCCGCTGTTGGAAGGTTGTTATCGAATGTGGATCGTCGACGCCTGTCGTGCCGGGCAAGCGGTGGGGACGATCAATCGCTTCGAGTGGCCCGACGCCCGTGTCGACCGCGGTTCGTGCGTGTCGGGACACGGAATCGGCGTCGCCGAGGTCCTCAACCTTGCCGAGATGCTGGGGGCGATGCCGGTGTCGGTCGTGCTCTACAGCCTGGAGATTGGGCCCGAGTCGATCGAGCCCGAGGAGGGGCTGAGCGCCGACGTCGCCGCCGCCGTACATCGGCTTAGCGACCGGTTGCTGGAAGAGCTGAGTGGCTATGAACGCCTGGGGCCGGCGAAGGCGTACATGCGCGGTGCCGCAACAGTGATGGCTTAATCGCCATGTTACGTCGGTCTGCGGCGACACATGCGTTGGGGATGTCGGCGGGGCCGAGCCGTGGGGACTACAGGGGAGACGTGTTGGGGGCCGTCACCGGAGAGCGCGGCTTGTCATGCACGAGACTTCGCTGGTTCAAGCGCTGATTCGACAGGTCGAGAGGCTCATGGCGGACCATGACGCCGTCCGCGTGACTGAGGTGTCGGTAAGCGTGGGCGAGTTTTCCGGCGTGGATGCCGAATTGATGCAGTTCGCCTTCCTGCGCGAGATTGAAGGCACGGCGTTGCGCGACGCGCGCCTGACGCTCGCCGCAGTTCCGCTGGAAGCTCGATGTGTGGCCTGCGGGCATTTGTTCGCCGTGGGCGGGTTTCGCTTCGAATGCCCCCGCTGTGAGTCGCGGCACATCGAGGTGGTGCGGGGCGAGGAAATGGTGCTGGAGACCGTCGTCTTCGACTGCGCCGACACGAGTGCACCGACGTAGGTGTGAAGCGGGCAAAACAAAGGTTGCCGAATTGCAACGGACGGCGATAAGCTGGGCCCACTGTCGGTGCCGTTGAGAACGGGCTGAGAAAGGGCACCGAGGAGATGGCTTAGCGAAAACGTGGCGAAACCAGGTAGAAGGACTGGACTGATGTCGGATCCACAAGTACTCGAACAGTTGCAAAGCATGACTTTGCTCGAAGGTGTTTCCAAGACGCACCTGGCCAAGTTGGCTGCCGTTGCTCACATCGTGGACCTGGACGAAGGCACGACAATCTTCCGTGAGGGAGAAGCCGGCACGCACGTCTACATCATCATCAGCGGTCGGGTCGCCTTGGAGATTTGCTCGTCAGGCGTGGGCTGTCGACGGATTCTGACGGTCGACGGTGGCGAGTTGCTGGGCTGGTCACCGGTGCTGGATCACGAAAAGCTCACGGCGACGGCACGCGCGCTCTCGCCGGTGCGAGCGGTGAAGTTAGCCGGGGCCGACATTCGCGGACTCTGTGAGGAGTATCCGCGGTTGGGGTATGAATTCATGCGCTGCGCGGCGCTGGCGCTGGGCAAACGGCTCAGCGCGACACGGCTGCAACTGCTCGATGTTTATGGCGGCGAGCGCAGTGAGAAAGAAGCGACTGCGGAAAATGGAGACGCATCGTGACGGAGCCCGAACAGGCCAACCACGCCCACGCGTTTTTATTGCCCGATCAGCTTGACGCGTTGATTGAGCGGCTCCGCGAGCAGGGATATCGCACCGTGGGTCCGCGTGTCGTCGACGGGGCGATCGTCTACCGGGACGTCGAGCGAGCCGACGAGCTACCACACGGCTACATCGACACACAGGACGGCGGGCGTTATCGGCTCGTCCGCGATGAAGACGCCGGTGCGTTTGACCACGTCGTTGGCCCCGATTCGCTCAAACGCTTTGTTTTTCCTTCGTGCGACACGGTGTTGAGGGCCGATCTACAGGACGGCAGTTGGACGATGACGCCGGCCGGGTTGCCCGACGAGCCGGTGGCCGTGATTGGCGTGCGGGGCTGCGACCTGCAGGCGCTGGCGGTGACCGACCGGGTGTTTCTCGAGGGACCGTACGTCGATCCGCTTTACGAGGCGAGGCGACGCAACATGTTTCTGGTGGCGGTCAATTGTCGGCGGGCCGCAGCGACCTGTTTCTGCCACTCGATGAACACGGGGCCGGCGGCCGGCGGTGGATTCGATCTGGCGCTCAGCGAGCTTGCCGACGGGTTTGTCGTCGAGTCAGGAAGCGCCGCCGGTGACGAGTTGATCGCTACGGCGGGGTGGCCGGCGCCTGACACTGCACGACTCGAACAAGCGCGGGCGCAGACGGCGCAGCTCGAAGCCGAGATGCATGCGCGCGACGGCGTTGTCCGCGACGACGGCGCGATGAGCCGCCAACGGTCGCTCGACACCGAGGGGATCCACGATCTGCTGCTGGGGAGATTGAGCCACGCTCGTTGGGAGGACATCGGCGATCGCTGCCTGGCCTGCTCGAACTGCACGATGGTGTGCCCCACCTGTTTCTGCAGCAGTGTGGAAGAAGTGTCCGACCTGGCGGGCGAACACGTGACGCGCGAAAGGTCGTGGGCGTCGTGCTTCACCGCGGAGCATTCGTACATGAACAGTGGCACGGTGCGAAAGTCGATCGCCTCTCGCTATCGGCAATGGCTCACGCACAAGTTAGCGTCGTGGCACGACCAGTTCGGCATGTCGGGGTGCACGGGTTGCGGCCGCTGCATCACCTGGTGTCCCGTGGGGATCGATTTGACCGAGGAAGTCGCGGCGATTCGAGATTAGGCGATACTGCTGGGCAATTTCGGTTTGACAGGCGACAAGCGAGACGCATCGGATGAGTGTTTCATCGTCCCAACGCGGAGCCGCGGGCGCTGTAGCGACAGCGAGCCCCTGGATGACCCATCGCGCGCGGATCACCCGCATCAAGGCCGAGGTGTCGGGCATTTGGACCTACGACCTTGCCTTCGAGGATGAAGCGGTGGCCGCCAGTTATCGCTTTGCGCCGGGGCAATTCAACATGCTGTATCTTCCCGGGTTTGGCGAGTCAGCCATATCGGTGAGCTCCGACGCCGAGTCTGCCGAGACGATCTCGCATACGGTACGCGTCGCCGGAAACGTGACCCATGCCCTGGCCCGCAAAAAGGTCGGCGATGAAGTGGCGCTGCGGGGGCCGTTCGGTTCGGCGTGGCCCATAGAGCAGTGCCGGGGACAGGATGTCGTGATCGCCTGCGGCGGCGTGGGGCTCGCGCCGCTGAGGCCGGTGATCTACCACGTCATTCGGCACCGAGGCGATTTCGGGCGGGTGATTCTGCTCTACGGCGCGCGGACTCCGGCGGACCTGCTGTTCACGGATGAATATGCGGCTTGGCAGGACGCCGACGTCGAGGTGTGCGCGACGGTAGACCTGGGCGACGAGACTTGGCAGGGGGACATTGGCGTCGTGCCGATCCTCTTCTATCGGCTGCGGCTCGACGCGCCGCGAACGCGCGTGCTGACCTGCGGTCCGGAAGTGATGATGCGGTTCGTGATCTTCGAGGCGCGTGCCCGCAAGGTCGAGAAGCGCCACATCTACATCTCGATGGAACGGAACATGAACTGCGCCGTTGGTTTGTGTGGCCACTGCCAGTTGGGGCCGGCGTTTGTCTGTAAGGACGGGCCGGTGTTCACGTATGAAAAGATGGAGCCGTACTTGAATTTGGAGGACTTCTGATGGCCGCCAAGCCGAAGTTGGCCGTTTTCAAGTTCGCGTCGTGCGACGGCTGCCAGCTCTCCCTGTTGGACGCGGAAGACGAACTACTGGCCGTGGCCGGAGCGGTCGAGATTGCCTACTTTCTCGAAGCCCGCACGCAGACCGTCGACGGTCCCTACGACGTGGGGATCGTCGAGGGTTCGGTGACCACCGAGCACGACCGACAGCGGATCCGTGACGTACGGCGGCAGTGCAAGTACCTCGTGTCGATCGGCGCTTGCGCGACGGCGGGAGGGATCCAGGCCCTGCGAAATTGGGCCGCTGTCGACGAGTTCATCTCACACGTGTATGCCCGACCCGACTACATCAGCACGCTGGCGACGAGTACGCCGATCGCCGAACACGTGACGGTGGACTTCGAGCTGCGCGGTTGCCCGATCAACAAGTATCAGCTCGTGGAACTGATCGCTTCGCTGCTCAAGGGGCGTAAACCGCGGGTACCCGAATACAGCGTGTGCGTGGAGTGCAAGCGGCGCGGTACGGTGTGCGTCGCCGTCGCTCAGGGCGTTGCCTGTTTAGGTCCGGTCACGCAGGCCGGTTGCGGCGCGATCTGCCCGTCGTATAACCGTGAGTGCTTTGGCTGTTACGGTCCGAAGGAGCAGCCGAACCCGACGAGCCTGGCGGCGCACTATGCCGAGGCCGGCAGCGACAAGATGCACCTGGTGCGTTTACTGCGGAATTTCAACGCGCACGCCCCCGCCTTCCGCGACGCCAGCGACCTGGTCGAGTCCGGTGCCGCGTCCGGCGATGCGACTGAGGCCCCTTAGCCAGCCCCGCGGACCGACGCGGTGGCGCCGTGAAACACGACGAGGTGAAGCGACATGCCCGCGAACCGCACATTCGAGGTCAAGGCCCTCTCGCGCGTCGAGGGGGAGGGCGCCCTGTACGTGAAGCTCGCCGGCGACGTGGTCGAGCACGTCGAGTTGAACATCTACGAGCCGCCGCGCTTCTACGAGGGATTTCTGCGCGGTCGTGAGGTGCGCGAGGTGCCGGATATCGTGGCCCGCATTTGCGGCATCTGCCCGGTGGCGTACCAGATGAGCGCGTCGCATGCCCTGGAAAAGGCGTTGGGGATCGAGGTCTCTCCAGAGATTCGCACGCTGCGGCGGCTCGTCTACTGCGGCGAGTGGATCGAGAGCCACGCTCTGCACGTCTACTTGCTGCACGCGCCCGACTTTCTCGGCTACGAGAGCGGCATCAGCCTGGCGGCCGATCACAAGGACGCGGTCGAGCGCGGCCTGCGGATGAAGAAGATCGGCAACGAACTGCTCGAAATCCTCGGCGGGCGGGCGATTCACCCGATCAATGTCACCGTGGGGGGGTTCCACCGTTCACCGGACCGTGAGCGGCTCAAGGCCCTGCTGCCCGACCTGGAGTGGGGGCTGCAGGCGTCGATCGATACGCTGGCACTGGTCGCCGCGTTCGACTTCCCCGATTGGCATGACGAGTACGAGTTCGTCTCGCTGCAGCATCCGGACGAATATCCCTATAACCACGGACAAGTGGTGTCGTCTTCGGGCCTGCGAATCGACGTGGAAGATTACGAAGAGCATTTCGCCGAGCGGCATATGCCGCAGAGCACGGCGCTGCACAGTGTGATGCTGCCCGAGGAAAAGTCGTATCTGGTGGGGCCACTTGCGCGGTTGCACCTTTGTTACGAACAACTTCCGCCGCTGGCGCGCCGTCATGCGGACAACTGCGGCATCGCCTGGCCTTCGCATAACAATTTCCACAGCATCGTGGCCCGGGCGATTGAGTTGATCGCGGCATACGAGGAGGCGATCGAGATCGTGCGGGCGTACAACGCCGAGCCATCGCCATCGCGGGCCGAACTCGTGCTGCGGCCGGGCGTCGGCTGCCACGCCACCGAAGCGCCGCGGGGGCTGTTGTACCACCGCTACGAAGTGGGCGAAGATCACCTGATTGCCGAGGCGAAAATCGTGCCTCCTACGTCGCAGAACCAGGGGCAGATCGAAGCCGACCTGCGGCAGTACGTGCCCCGCGTGACGCACCTCGACGACCTGGCGGCGACACGCCGATGTGAGCACCTGATCCGCAACTACGATCCTTGCATCAGTTGTGCGACGCACTTTCTCACGTTGACGCTCGATCGCGGGGAGAAGGGCGCGGAGGCGGACCGGCCATGACCGAGCAGCCCGCTGTGACCGAGCAGTCCAACATTTCCAATCAGGTGGTGAACGTGGGGCGCGACCTGCGCGCCGAACAGCGCGAGGCGGCCGAGCGCTTTCGCAGGCGGATGCGCCGCCAGGGGACGTACGTCGTGCGGCTGCTGTCATCCCCGGGGTCGGGTAAGACGACTCTGTTGGAAGTGACGGCCCAGCGCTTGGGGGAACGGTACTCGGTCGGCGTGCTCGTGGGCGACGTCGAGACCGACCGCGACGCGACGCGGCTGGCCCCGTATGCCGCCACAGCGCAGATCACAACCGGCGGTGCGTGTCACCTGGAGTTGCCGCTCGTCGAGCGGCGGCTGCCCGATCTTGGTAGCGCCACGCTGGACTTTCTTTTTCTCGAAGACATCGGCAACTTGATTTGTCCCGCCTCGCATGATCTTGGCGAACACGTGCGCGTCGTCGTCCTCAGCACGACCGAGGGAGACGACAAGCCGGGTAAGTATCCCAAGGCGTTTCGTTCCAGCGACGTGCTGGTGATCAGCAAGCTCGATCTGTTGCCCCACGTGCCGTTTTCGGTTGAGCGGGCCGTCGAGGACGCGTCCCTCGTGCACGAGGGCATGACGACGCTGCCGCTCTCTGCGCTGACGGGCGAGGGCATCGACGCCTGGTGTGACTTTCTCGTCGAGCAGCGCGAGCGCGTGACGACGGGAGTCGATGCACGTGAGGCGTTCGGACCGGACGACGGACCATGCACGTGAATACCTCCTCGCCGTGTCGACCAACGACGGTGTCGGTGACGGCGCGTCGCATCGTGCTGCGGGGGTACGTTCAGGGATTGGGCGTGCGGCCGTGCCTGGCGCGGCTGGCAGCACAGTTGAGTCTGACCGGCACTGTGCGGAACGCCACAGAGGGTGTGGTGGTGCACGTCGAGGGTGCAGCTGGCGACGTGAGTGGGTTTGAGCGCGGACTTGCCGCCGCGCTTCCGGCCGAGGCGGTGCTCGAATCGCTCAGTGTTGAACCAGCCGTGCCCGTGGATGCGGCGACGTTTTCGATCGTGGTGGAAGGCGGTGCAGAAGCGACGCGACTGGCCGCGCCAATACCGACCGACCGTGTGGCGTGTCAGGCCTGCCTGGACGAGGTCCGCGATCCGGCCAATCGCCGTTACCGCTATCCGTTGACGAGTTGCACCTTGTGTGGCCCGCGCTACAGCATCATTCGGCGGATGCCGTACGAGCGGGCCGACACGACGATGGCCGGCTTCACGATGTGCCCACGTTGCCA
This sequence comes from Planctomycetales bacterium, assembly GCA_020426575.1. GTDB lineage: Bacteria > Planctomycetota > Planctomycetia > Pirellulales > JAEUIK01 > JAGQPT01. The sequence goes on along the minus strand of JAGQPT010000442.1, from coordinate 7,406 downwards.
GGCGGAGTATGACTCGGCGACCGACCGCCGGTTTCACGCCCAAACAAACGCCTGTGCCGAGTGCGGCCCGCAGGTGTGGGCGCGCATGACTGACGGCGGCGCGACGTTGCACGGTGACGACGCAATTGTGCAAGCGGCCGCGCTGCTGCGCCAAGGCGGTATTGTGGCGCTCAAGGGGTTGGGCGGGTATCAACTGCTCGTTGACGCGACCGATGCGCCGGCCGTCGCGCGCCTGCGCCGTCTCAAGTGTCGGCCGACCAAGCCGTTGGCCCTGCTGGTGGCGTCAGCCGAGGCCGCTCGTGAGATTGCCGAATTCGATGCGACGGAACTTGGGGCACTTCAATCGGCGGCGGGACCAATCGTGCTGGGGCGCTCGCGATTGCCCCAGGGCGTTGCCGGTGTGGTGCACCCGGCCTTGGCCTGGGTGGGCGTGATGTTGCCGACGACGCCTCTGCACGCGCTGTTGGCCGATGCATGCACCGGCCCGCTCGTTTGCACCAGCGGCAACCTCGATGGTGAGCCGCTCGTCCACACCGTGGACGACGCCGAAACACAACTCGCTGGCGTGTGCGACATGTGGTTGCACCACGATCGACTGATCGAGCGGCCGATCGACGACGGCGTGGTGCGCGTCATTGCCGGCCGTGTCATCACATTGCGGCTGGGACGTGGGCTGGCCCCGCTGGGGCTCGACATGCCCTCGATGGCGCCGGCGCTTGCCGTCGGCGGTCATCTCAAATGCGCGGCCGCCTGGAGCAACGGGCAGCAGACGGTGTTGGGGCCGCATGTGGGCGACATGGACACGACAGCGGCGCGGCAGCGCTACGTGGGTCAGGTCGAATCGTTGATGCAGGGGTACGACGTTGCGGCCGAGGCGGTTGTCTGTGACGCGCATCCCGATTACTTCACGACACGCTGGGCTGCGGAGCGTTGGGCTACGCGACGCTCAGCGTCGGAGCCGCAGCCTCGATGCACGGCGGTCCAGCATCATCACGCTCACGTGGCGGCCGGTATGTTGGAGCACGGCTGGTTGGATCGCCGTGTGCTGGGCGTGTCGTGGGACGGCACGGGCTATGGCGATGACGGCAGCATCTGGGGCGGCGAATTCCTGCTCTGCGACGACACCGGATTCCGGCGGGTCGCCCACTTGCGGCCGTTCCGCCTGCCGGGAGGCGAACGCGCCGCGCGTGAGCCGTGGCGGACGGCGGTCAGTGTGCTCGTTCAAACGCTCGGAGTGGACGGTGCGGCGGTCGAGGATGTCGCACGGGTCGCTCGTAATCAACTGCGGATGCTGACTCGGATGTGCGGCAACGAGCGGCTGAGTCCGCTGACGACCAGTGCCGGGCGGTTGTTTGATGCGGCGGCCTGCTTGATTCTCGGCATCAGCGAGGTTTCGTACGAGGGCGAGGCAGCGATGCGGCTCGAATCGTTGGCACTCGACACACCATTTCAGGTGACGGCCGACGGTGGGTATCCGCTGCCGCTGGTTCGCGGCCAGACCTGCCAGTTGGACTGGCGACCGCTCTTTCACGCCCTGTTGGCGGACCGAGCCGGCGGCGTGTCGGCAGAAACCATGGCGACGCGGTTTCATCGCGGGCTGGCCTGCGGTATTGTCGAAGTGTGCCGCGGCTGGACGGAGCTGCCGGTCGTGCTCGCCGGCGGTGTGTTTCAGAACAAGCTGCTCACGGAAATGATTGCCGAGATGTTCGCCGAGACGTCGCAGCCGTTGGGGCTGCCCGGAGTGATCCCGCCAGGCGATGGTGGACTGGCCGCTGGGCAACTCGCAGTCCAGAGCATGCGTCGCTCACAGCAAGAGAACGAATAGCCGATGTGTTTGGCCATACCAGGACGTGTTGTTGAGTGGATCGAGCGGGACGGGCTGTTTGCCCGCGCGCGGGTGGAATTTGGCGGAGTCGGTCGGGATGTGAACATGCAGTGCACGCCCGATGCGGACGTCGACGATTTTGTATTGGTGCATGCGGGCATTGCCATCAGCCGCGTCGACGCCGACGAAGCCGCTCGGATTCTCGAAGCGCTGGCGGAACTTCAACTCGACGAGATGGATGAGCCGCAGGACGGCCGCGAGGCGGCCCCGCCGACGCGACGATGAAGTACCTCGACGAATACCGCGATGCCGCCGTGTGTGAGAGATTGCTGGGCAAAATCCGCGCCCGCGCCTCGCGGCGCTGGACCTTGATGGAGGTTTGCGGCGGCCAGACGCACGGCCTGTTGCGCTGGGGCATCGACGACGAACTAGCCGGCATCGTGGAATTGATTCACGGGCCGGGGTGCCCGGTCTGTGTGACACCGCTCGAGTCGATCGATCACGCGATCGAATTGGCGCGCCGCGATGACGTCGTGCTCACCAGCTTTGGCGACATGTTGCGGGTGCCGGGTAGCGCGGGGTCGCTGCAGGATGCCCGCGGCGTAGGCGCCGGCGTGCGGATCGTCTATTCGCCCGTCGACGCGGTGCAACTGGCCGCCCGCTGTCCTGACAAGCACATCGTGTTCTTTGCCGTAGGGTTCGAGACGACGACGCCGGCAACGGCGCTGGCGGTGCGGCAGGCCGACGAGCTCGGGCTGACAAACTTTTCACTTTTAGTTTCGCACGTGCGCGTGCAGCCGGCCATGGAGTTGCTGGCGGCAGACGAGCACTGCGGCGTGCAGGGCTTTCTCGCCGCCGGGCATGTTTGCACCGTGATCGGCTACGAAGAATTTCACGCGTTTGCCCGGCGGTTTCAGCTGCCGGTCGTGGTGACCGGGTTCGAACCGGTCGATCTGCTCGCGGGCATCCTGGCCTGCGTCGAGCAGCTCGAGTCTGGCCGGTACACGGTCGACAACCAGTACAGCCGAAGTGTGCGATCAGTCGGGAACCGAGACGCGATACGTCTGGTTGACGACGTGTTCGAGGTGTGCGATCGACCCTGGCGGGGGTTTGGCAACGTCGAGCGCGGCGGTCTGGCGTTACGCCCCCAGTGGCGCGCGTTCGATGCTGCGGTGCGTTTCCCCAGGGCGAGTCTGCCGGTGGTCGAACCACCGGAGTGTCGAAGCGGCGACGTGTTGGCCGGGCGAATCAAGCCGCCCCAGTGCGCGGCGTTTGGCCGGTCGTGCACACCCGATTCGCCGCTGGGAGCGCCGATGGTGTCGAGCGAGGGCGCCTGTGCGGCTTACTATCGCTATGCAAACCGCCGCACGTCGCTGGACGTGACTGCCGGAGACGATGGCGTGTCGAACGACGTTCGGGCGGCGACATGAGCGACGTGCAGCGAGGTTGGACGTGCCCGGTGGTCCATGACCAGACGGATCGCATCACGTTGGCACACGGCGAGGGGCGACGCGCGATGCGAACGTTGATTGGCAAGCGGATCGCTCCGCTGCTGGGAGCTGCGGATTCCTGCGCGCTGGGCGATGCGGCCGTGTTGCCGGTGATCGATAGGCCGGTCGTGATGACGACGGACAGCTTTGTCGTCTCGCCGTTGTTCTTTCCCGGCGGCGACATCGGCACTCTCGCGGTCAACGGCACGGTGAACGACCTTGCCGTGGCGGGCTCGCTGCCGCGCTGGATCAGCCTGGCGCTGATCATCGAAGAGGGGTTGCCCTGGGAGACGCTCGCACGCGTGCTGGAGAGCGTAGGGCGAGCGGCGCGAGCAGCCGGCGTGGAGGTTGTCACGGGAGATACGAAAGTCGTGCCGCGGGGTGCCGCCGACCAGTTGTTCATCAACACGACCGGCGTTGGCGAACTGATTGGCGATGCGCCACACGGGCCCGCGTCATTGCGCCCCGGCGACGAACTCGTCGGGAGTGGGCGGATTGGGCAGCACGGTGTGGCGGTGATGGCGGTGCGTGAAGAGTTGGGGCTCGAACCGCCGCCGGTGAGCGACTGTGCGCCGCTGGTCGAAGCCGTCGCGGCACTGCGTCGCGCCGCGATGCCGGTGCGGGCGATGCGCGATGCGACCCGAGGTGGCGTGGCGACCGTGCTACACGAATGGGCCGGCGAGAGCGGGTTGACGTTGTGGGTCGACGAGCCGCGCGTGCCGATTTCGCCGGTGGTGCGCGGTACCTGTGAGCTTCTGGGCATCGAAGCGATTCACATGGCCAACGAGGGCACGATGTTGGTGGCGGTGGAGGCGGGGTATGGTGACGCGGCCGCTGAGGCGCTGCGCCGTGTGCCCGTGTCGAGTCGGGCGAGCGTGATTGGCGGAGTCGTCGCACGGAACAGCGAACCGGTGCTGGTACGCCGCGCCACGGGCCGGGAGTTTCCGCTGGATGAACCGACGGGTGCGGTGCTACCACGAATTTGCTGAGAATTACGCCGAACACGTTGTTCGACGGATACCGGCATCGCCGCGTCGGTATGGTCCTGCGTCAGCGCGGGTTGGAGAGTTGCGAGGTACGATCGCGCGCTGTGAGTTGACTTGAAATGCGCTGACACGAAATTGGTCACGTGAAGCACGCGGTGTTTATCCCAGTCGAGGTGACATGACACACTCAGAGACACATCGTATCCATCGTTCCGGCTGGTTGCGGGCGGCCGTCTTGGGCGCGAACGATGGCATTGTTTCCACGGCCAGTCTGATCGTGGGCGTGGCTGCAGCCGATTCGGAGCGGGCCAACATTTTACTCGCAGGCACGGCGGGCCTAGTTGCGGGCGCGATGTCGATGGCGGCCGGTGAGTACGTTTCCGTGAAGTCGCAGGAAGACACCGAGCGTGCCGACCTGGCGATGGAAGCCGACGCGCTGGAGAACAATCGTGACGAGGAGGAGCAAGAACTCGCCGGAATCTATCGCGACCGCGGACTCGACGAGCCGCTCGCCCTGGAAGTCGCTCGACAGTTGATGAAGCACGACGCCTTGGGGGCGCATGCACGCGACGAGATTGGTATCACCAACGAGTTGAGTGCCCGACCGATTCAGGCAGCGATCTGGTCCGCGGCGGCGTTTTCTGCCGGTGCGATCGTGCCGGTGCTAGCGGTGGCGTTGGCGCCGTCAAAATGGCTGCTTTGGCTGGTGCCAGTCTCGGCCGTGGCCTTGCTGGGAACGCTGGGCGCGATTGCCGCGGTCACTGGAGGCGCGCCGCCGCTACGTGGCGCCGTGCGCGTTTGCTTCTGGGGTTCGTTTGCGATGGGCCTGACGGCCGTCGTGGGCAAACTGTTCGGTATCGCCGTGTGAACGGCACGCCGCCTACGCGCGTCCTCGATTCCGCAAGGCCACGGATCGGCACGGCGATGGACGGCGTCCGGCAGCTGCCGATCTCCAGCGATCTCGGGCATCGGCGGGTGCGTCAGGGCAGGTGGTGAAAGCAGGTCATTGCCGCTTTCTTGCTTCAGTGCGTGCCTTGTCCTCGATGTCGCCAAGCCGCCGCTCCAACGTATTGGTTCCTTCCTGAATCGCCTGTGCGATGGACGCCGCGCGCACCTCGATGCTCACGGGCTGCTTGCCAGCGGGGCGAGCTTCGATCAGACAGCGAATGTCATCCGAACCACCTTTGGCCCGGCTATTCTCATCGGTCAGATGAACTTCCACCCGGGTGATCCAGTTGCTGAATCGCTTCAGCGAGTCTGCCATCTCGGTCTGAAATTGCTGAACCAACTCGGCGGTCAGCGTGATGTGATTGTCGCTGTGGAGGTTGATTTGCATGTTGCTTGCGCTTGCCTCTCGTGTGACTAGGCTGTACAGGCAGTTTCTACCAAGATAAACACTCAACGATCGGATGACTAGCCAGGCCACGTCCCGTGCGGTCAGCCCACATTCATTGAGAACGACAAGGCATTGACCGCCACTGGAATCGCCGGCGTGAAGCCCTTTTCAACGTTCCGCGGAGGGGGCGGCGGCATTCGGGGATGGGAAGTATCGTTGCTGAAGAAAGAAGGCAACGTTGACCAGCCCGATTATTACCGGGACCTCCACCAGGGGGCCGATAACGGCCGCAAACGCCGCTCCGGAGTTGATGCCGAAGACGGCGACCGCCAGGCGTTTGCCAGTTCAAAGTTGTTGCTTGCCGCCGTAAACGCCAGCGTCGCCGTCTTCGCTTAGTCGGCACCGATCTGGCGACCGAGGAGGAAACTCACGAGGAGCATCACCACGAAGTAAACCAGCAGTGGCAGGGCGATCAACAGCACGTCCCCGGGAATGCGAACGATCTGTTCCCCTTTGAGACTGGACATCACGAGAATGGTGAACAGCGGGCCAACGAGGGTCAACGGACTGATTCGGGGGACGAAGACGTGCTCGTACCAGTTGCGTCTCTTTGCTTTGACCAGTGCCGCTCGAGTCGTCATCCCCGCCAAGAACGGTACGCCGAGGTAAATGAAAACACTTTAAGCGATCTGCATCATATGGACCTCGACGACACTTCCGGCGAGTCCGAGCGGCGGTGGCAGCAACGTGACGAAGTACCAAGCGTAGAGACGATTCGGTCGCGTGGTCGCACACCGTCACATCCCAGGAAGAACAAGCGCCGGCACGCTCTTTGACACGTTTCGCACCACGCTGTGAACGGTCGATGTCGGCAGCGGGCGTGACAGCGACATCGTAGGCGTCGTCCCGTGGGTCTCCAACCCCCGCAGAGTCGGCGACAATGACGCCGCCCTTTCACACACGAGTTCCCCATTGAGCCGGCTGGCCGCGGCACAAGCTTCCGCGGTAGAAAAACGGGGCCTTCAACACTTGCAGTTCGCTTGTTTTCGACGGAGTTCTTCCGGTTCTAGCTCGAGGGCGGCTCTTAGTTGACGTTGGCCGGCTAGGCCCTGCTGGTCTCGTTTGGGGCTGGTGAGCACCAGACGTTGACCGCAACGGGCACCGCTCACCCATGCCAGAATTGCGTTGCACCGACGGTTGCACCAACTTCTGGGCGAGAGCGTCTATCCTTGTCCACGTCTGGCGTGCTGGGCAAGGACTAGGCGTCACGCGAAGTGAGACCAGAAATGAAGAAAACCCCTGAGAAACAAGGGGTTTTCAGCGAAGACGCGAAGAGCGGGCGACCGGGGTCGAACCGGCAACATCCAGCTTGGAAGGCTAGTGCTCTGCCAATTGAGCTACGCCCGCATCTGGGGTTTTTCTGTTCGATGCACTACATTTCTGCCTGACTTTGCACTACAATTGCGGGCTGTCCCATTGTGAACAAGTCATTCTATCAGCGGACCGGACAGTGCCACAAGTGCAACGAAAGAAACGAATCCCCGCCCTCAAGTTCACCCGTTTACGCAACATCGGCTGGCACGTTTCGTACCGTGACCCGGCTACCGGCACTCCCAGGAAGCACCGTTTCGGCATGATCGGCCGGGAGGCGGCATAACCGGCCTACCATGAGTGGGTGGCCAATCACCTCAAGGGTGAAACGCCAGCCAAACCATCACGTCGAAGCCGAGTCGATTTCTCTTCCCATGCTGACAACCTGAGCAATGACG
>JAGQPT010000441.1 GCA_020426575.1 Planctomycetales bacterium | reverse complement strand
TGGGCGAACCGGCGGTCTCCGCGATTGTCCTGTATGAGGGACGGGCGGATTCCTGTGGTACTTCTGTTCGCGACGATTGGGACTTTCCGTGAGTGATACGCCGGCCGAGATTGCCATTGTCGACTACGGGATGGGCAACCTCCGCAGTGTGCAAAAAGGATTTGAAAAGATCGGCCACGCGGCTGTGATCACGTCGTCGCCGGAGGTGCTGGCGGCCGCCCGTCGGGTGGTGCTGCCCGGCGTGGGGGCGTTCGAAGACGCGATGCAGGAACTGCGCGAGCGGCGCCTGGTCGAGCCGGTCTGCGCGTGCATCGAGTCGGGCAAGCCGTTTCTCGGCATCTGCCTCGGCCTGCAACTTTTGTTCGAGAAGAGCTACGAACATGGCCAGCACGCCGGTTTGGGGGTGTTGCGCGGTGAAGTGCGCCGCTTCGACGTGCCGGCCGAGTTCAAGGTGCCGCACATGGGCTGGAACCAACTGCTGATCCGGCGCCGAGCGCCGCTGCTCGACGGCGTCGACGAAGGCGAGCACGTCTATTTTGTGCACTCGTTCTACGTGGCGCCAAGCGATGACGAGGTGATCGCTACGGAGACCGACTACGCCGGGCGTTTCACGTCGATGGTCTGGCGGGACAACCTCTATGCGACGCAGTTCCATCCCGAAAAAAGCCAGCAGGCGGGTCTGCGAATGCTGAAAAACTTTGCCGAGCTTTCCTGATTCTACAGCTCGGCGCAAGGTGTTTTCTCCGCGCCAAAGTGTTGCAACGCTTCAGCGGGTGTGGGATATTTACCGGTTCTTAACCGTCTCGTCCCGTGTTCCAGGCACGTTCCGCCATGCAGATTTGGCCGGCAATTGATTTGCGCAACGGCAAATGCGTGCGACTGCGCCAGGGCGATTACGAGCGCGAGACGATCTTTGCCGACGACCCGGCCGCCGTGGCCAGTGACTTCGTCGCCCAGGGGGCCGAGTGCCTGCATTTGGTCGACCTGGACGGTGCCCGGGAAGGTCGGCTGGTGAACCTCGCCAGCATCCGCGCGATTGTCGAGGCGGTCGACGTGCCCTGCGAACTGGGCGGCGGCATTCGTGACCGGGAAACGATCACGACACTGATCGATGCCGGTGTGAGCCGCCTGGTGGTGGGGACCCAGGCGATCAAACGGGCCGACTGGTTTCGGCAGATGTGCCGCGAGTTTCCCGGGCACATGGTCCTAGGGGTTGACGCTCGTGGCGGTCGCGTGGCCACGGAAGGGTGGCTCGAGACGAGCGACGTGGCGGCGACGGACTTGGCCCGTAGTTTTGCCGAAGAGCCGTTGGCCGCGATCGTCTATACCGACATTGCCCGCGACGGCATGATGCAGGGGCCGAATCTGGCCGCCATGAGCGAGATGTGCGCAGCGGTCGAACTACCGGTGGTGGCGTCGGGCGGGGTGGCGCGGCGCGAGGACGTCGCGGCGCTGGCCGAACTTCCCCTAGCGGGTTGCATCATCGGTCGAGCGCTGTACGAAGGAGGCTTGTCGCTGGGCGACGCGCTAGCGGCGGCCCAAGGGCCCGTGGAGAGATAAAACAACAACGTAGCACAACGCACGATCGGACGACGTGTCACAGGTGAACGTGTCACAGGTCAGCGTGACGACGAGCATTTGACAATCGGTGGGTGATCGACTCCGGCGGCCTCGGCCGACGCTGCGACGGCGGCGGACGTTCGACCGGCAGGCGACTAGATATCGAAAGGTGGGATGAATGGCTCCTCGAACGGCTAAGAACATTCGCAACATTGCACTGTGTGGCCACGGTCACTCGGGCAAGACGAACCTGTTGGACCACATCCTCCACAAGACCGGCACGGTCAGCCATCTCGGCAGCGTCGACGACGGTACGAGTGTCTGCGATTTCGACGACATCGAGAAGCACCACAAGTACACGATCGAGTCGACCGTCACCCACTTCGAGCACGGCGGCCGCCATTTCCAGGCGATCGACACGCCCGGCTATCCCGACTTTCTTGGGCAAACGATCGCCGCATTGCGGGCGGTCGAGACGGTGATCGTAGTCATCGACGCGCACGCCGGCATTGGCGTCAACACCAGACGCGTGTTCCAGGAAGCGGGCAAGCGCGGCCTGGGGCGGATGATCGTGTTGGCGAAGATGGACGCGGAAAATATCGACTACCTGTCGCTGGTTGAGAGCATCCAGAGCGCCTGGGGTCCGGCGTGCATCCCGCTGAACGTTCCGCTCGGCGTGGGGGCCGACTTCAAAGGAGTCGTCAGCGTGCTCAAGCCGCAGGGCGACGCCGCGGCCGCCTTGATCGACCCGGCCAGTCTGCATGAAAGCCTGATCGAGGCGATCGTCGAGGTCGACGAAGTCGCCACGGAGCGCTACTTCGAAGGTGAGGAACCATCGGGCGAACGGCTCGTCGAACTGGTGGACCGCTCGATTGCGGCCGGCAAACTGATCCCGATCGTGTGCGTTTCGGCCAAGACCGACACGGGCGTATCGGAATTGATCGACGGTCTGGCGATGTGCGATCTGCCGCCGGACGCCATACGTCGCACCGCCAGGGATCCCAAGTCGGGTGAACAGGTCGAGGTGAAAGCTGATCCGGACGGTCCGCTGGTCGCGCAGGTGTTCAAAACGCGGATCGACCCATTCGTGCAAAAGCTCAGCTTTATCCGTGTCTTCTCCGGCACGTTGGCCAAGGACGCTTCGGTGCACAACTTCACCACGGGCAAGCCGATCAAGGTCGGGCAGCTACTGCGAGTGCAGGGGGCCCACACCGAGCCGATCGATGTGGCCGTTCCGGGCGACATTGTGGCGGTGGCGAAGATCGACGACTTGCACACCGGCACGGCGCTGGGCGACTTGCAGATGCCGCCCATCCCGTTGCCATCCTCGATGGTCGGTCTGGCTGTTTCGCCGAAGAGCCGTGGCGACGAGGCCAAGTTGAGCGGCGCGCTGCACAAGGTGGTCGAAGAAGACCCCTGTTTCCGGCTCGACCGCGATCCGCAGACGAAAGAACTCGTGATGACGGGTATGAGCGAGTTGCACCTGCAGATCGTGCAGGAACGTCTCAAGGCGCGCGACAAAGTCGAGGTGGTCACCAAGGAACCGAAGATTCCCTACCGCGAGACCATCCAGGCAGACGCCGAAGGCAGTTACCGCCACAAGAAGCAGTCGGGCGGCCGCGGCCAGTTCGGCGAGGTCCACATCCGCATGTACCCGCTGCCAGGCGACGTCGACATCGAAGAGTACGCCACCAAGGAGCGCTTTCCGTCAATGCGCGAGTACCACTACGACGCGGAGAACAACTTTCTCTGGGTCGACTCGATCGTGGGCGGTACGATCCCGAACAACTTCCTGCCGGCCGTCGAGAAAGGGTTCAAGGAGCGGATGGTGCGAGGCGTGATTGCCGGTTACCAGGTGCAGAACGTCTGCGTCGAAGTCCACTTTGGCAAACATCACCCGGTGGACAGCTCGGAAGCGGCGTTCAAGACGGCCGGCTCAATGGCGTTCCGCAACGTGTTTCAGTCGGCCAAGCCAGGCCTGCTTGAACCCATCGTGAAGATGGAGATCACCGTGCCCGGGGAAAACGTCGGCGACATCAGCAGCGACATGTCGGGCCGTCGCGGAAGGATGTTGGGGATGGACTCGGCCGGTGCCGGCATGCAAACGATCTCCGTCGAAGTCCCCTTGGCGGAGGTGACGACCTACGCCCGCAGCCTCTCGAGCATCACCGGAGGACAGGGGAGCTACACGATGGAGTTCAACCACTACGACGTCGTGCCGGGCAACGTTCAGAAAGAGATCGTCGAGAAAGCCACACTCGAAGAGGAAGAGGAAGACTGACGAACGTTGCGTACGGCGACGTGGCAGGGCGCAAAGTTCCCTCGCGGCGAACCGGTGCACGTGGTGATCTGTCAGGAATTGCGGTCCGTTGGGTGAAGATCTCCATGTTGGGCCGCCAGGTGTGTTGCGGCGCGGGGACCAAAAGTGGCGACAGCGTCTGGACGCCGAGCGATCAAGGTGTCCACCCCGCCGCTAGCTGTTCGCCTGGCCGCGTCATTTGCCCTAAACTCGCTGGTGGTTGCTGGACGAAGACATCCACGGAGCCGCTTGATTGTAGCGGTCGTGACGCCTACGATTTAGTAACGCCGACGCGGCGTCGCCGCGCCGGCACTGCTGCCCACGGAAATCGGTCCGACAAGTCATGCTGCCGACTGACGAACGACGAACTTCGCTGATGTCGACCCGTTGTGTGTCGTGTCGCTGTATGGGTCCGGCCTGAGCCGGACACCTTCTCGCCCCGCCGTTGTTACGGTCCTTGTCGCCACGATTGTGAAAATGACCGCCCCCAGGTTCGCTGGGGCGTTTCACCCCCCAGTCCGCCGCCCCCGGCGGCCCCGATCGCGTCGCCCCCTGGGCGGCACGACGAACCGCACACAGGAGCACTTGCCATGGCCTCCGATGCCCGCCTCAAGGAACAGCTACCGCAGTTGACCGAGCGGATCGTGCAGACCTACTCGGAGATTCCCGAGACAAGCCACCTGGGCCACTGCCCGCTGCCGAACTATGACATCATTGTCGGCGTGATCGAGGACCTCAAAGAGATCCTCTTCCCTGGCTATCGCCGACGAGAGGGGTTGCACTTGGGCAACGTCACGTACCACGTCGGCGACCTGATCGACTCGCTGCACGACAAGTTAACGGTGCAGATCGGCCGCGCTTTGCGTCACGAGTCGGGCGCCGTCGTCGAATGCAGTGACGACACCGACTTCGATGCGCTTGGTCAGGCCAAGACGATTCTGTTTCTCGAACAGTTGCCCGAGTTGCGCCGCAAGCTGGCGCTGGACGTCCACGCCGCCTGCGACGGTGACCCGGCCGTCGATGCTCCGGACGAAGTGATCTTTTGCTATCCGGGCCTTGAAGCGGTCACCGTCTACCGCCTCGCCCACGTGCTGGACGAACTCGGCGTGCCGTTGATCCCGCGGATGATGACCGAGTGGGCCCACGCCCGCACCGGCATCGACATCCACCCGGGCGCCCAGATCGGTGAGCACTTTTTCATCGATCACGGGACCGGCGTCGTGATTGGTCAGACGTGCGTGATCGGACGCCACGTGAAACTCTACCAGGGCGTCACGCTCGGCGCGCTCAGCTTCCCGACCGACTCGGACGGCAACCTGATTCGTGGTCTCAAGCGACACCCCACGATCGAGGACTACGTCGTCGTTTACGCCAATGCGACGATCCTCGGCGGCGACACCATCGTCGGTCATCACTCGGTGATTGGGTCGAGCGTTTGGCTCACCCGCAGCCTCGATCCGCACACGACGGTCGTGCTGGAAAGGCCGCGGTTAAGAATGCGCGCTGAACCCGGCGCCGAGGCACATGAAGAACTCAACTACAACATCTGATGTTGGTGTGGGGGAGGCCCAACATTGCGGCAGCGCGAGTGTCGTGTAGTCGAAAGTGAGCCGCTGCGCCAGATCGAGACGAAAAAGGCGATGGCGAGGCACGACCAGGCCAGCCCGCTGATGGCGGCTCCGGCAGTGAAGCTAGCTGGTCGATACGTCAGCGTCACGCGGTGACTGCCGGCAGGCAGAGCCACCCCCCGCATCACGCGGTTGACCCGCAAGACTTCGGCGTTGCTCACCGACCCGGCTGTTTCGGCCGTTGCGGTCCAGTCGGGGGTGAAGAAATCGGCGAGGACCAACATGCCGGGCGCATCGAGCGTTACCACGATTTCGATGCGGTCGGTCGTCTCGGCGACGATTCGACAAGCATGCGTGCCGGTTTCCGCATTCGTTTTCGGGCCCCGTTGTGCCCATTCATCGCGTGGGGTGTCGGTCTCGACGATCACGCGACGCTCGCCGCCGTCGACCGTCGAGAGCATGTCGACCACCTGGTCGGCGCGGCGGGCGACGGCCGTGGCGTCCGTTTCGTCGATCGTGCTGAGCGAAACGACGTTTGCGCTCACCCAACAGCGCGGCGACGTCATGGCCGCCAGCGCTTGAGCCGGTGACGTCCCGCGCAAGGCACGGGCGCGCAGATAGGCCTTCATCGCATACGGCCAGACGGCGGGCGATACCGCGCTGACTGGCATCCGCTCGAGCAGGTTCCAGTTGGGCTGTGGGTCCGACCGCTGCCAGGCGAGCCACTCGGTAAGTCGCTGGTCCGAAGCTTCGTCACGCCACTCGTGCGGCAGCGCGATGGGAGGGAGCGTGTGCCGCGGTGTTGGCGGGGCCGCTGGACGGGGTGCCGGCACGTCGAACACGCCGGTGGAAAGCGGAACGGTCGCCACGAGTGGGCGTCCCGCCAGCGCCAGGTCCACGGCCGTGATACAAAGCACCAGCGCGCCAGCCGCCGCCCTAAAGCGCGCTCGGTGCTGAACGGCCATTGCCAGCAGAAGTGACACAACCGCGACCTGGGCCAACGCAAACACCATGTGCCAACCGGCGGAGACGGCATCGAATGGCCCGAACAGCGGGTCCGCCGGCACACGCTGGCCCCACGTTGGCCACAGATGGTGACTGGCCAGGAGCAGCAGCGCGGCGAAACACGTCGCCGTCGACCAGGCCAACGAATAGCGTACGAGGGACCGCCGCATCGCCGCGTCATCGCCATCGTTGTGGTTGTTATTGTTGTGCTTGTTGTCGTTGCTGCCGGTGAAAACGCGGTCCCAGCCGATGGCGGCTAGCGCGGCGACGGCCGCCGTGGCGACCACCATCCATTTGGCCGGATAGCGAAACGCGCCGTAGCCGGGTAGCACGCGGGCCAACAGCCAGTACACGCCGCCGGCCGCGCGTTGTGACTCGATCGTGGCCGCTTCGCCACCGCCGGGCACCGCGCCATCCGCCACCGCATGGGCTGGGTGCAAACCAAGCTCTTCACCGATCCAGCCGACGCCGTATCGCCCGAAACTTGCCAACACGGCCAGCACGGCGACCGTCCAGAGCCATCCGCAGCGAGGATCGCCGCGCACGTGTCGCCACGTGGTCAGGGCCAGCAGCAGCGGCACGACGCCCAGGTACAGCGACGCCGACCAAGGATGACTCTCCGCCGGCACGCCAGCGAGCCAACGTTCGTGGCGGGGAAACAGACGCCCCGAAAAGTTCGGCACCAGTAGTTCGGCCAGCCGCCACGGTCCCACGCTGAACCAGTAGCGCTTGGCCGCGTGGGGTGTGAGCACCCCGGTGACGACCGATTGCGGTTGTGCTTTCCCAGCCGTAGCGCCGGCAAACGAAGCGGGCTCGATGGCGCGGTCGCTCGTGCGAGCGAATGAATAACTGGGCAGGAACTGTACGGCCGCTAGCGCCAGGGCGAGGACACCTGCCGCGACGAGTCCCAGCGCCGCCCTTGCGCGCCCGCTGCCGGCGACGTTGTTCACGCTGTCCGCGGATGCGGGAAAACAGAGGCGCAGTGCAGCGAACAGCGCGACGTGATACGCAAGTTGCGGGTCTCCTCCGAGCACCATCATCGCCAGGGCCACCGCCAGCATCGCTACGCTGCGCGGTGTGCGGCCGCCTCGGATCCGTTCAACCGCCAGCAGGGCCAGCGGCAACCAGGCGGCGCCGACCAGGTAGATCACGTTGGCGTATTGGAACAGCACGGCGCCGCCAAAGGCGTAAGTCAGCGCCGCGACGCCGGCGGCCAGGCGGCTGCATCCCAGGCCCCGCGCCATCCACCAGGCAAATAGCGCCGCCAGCGCAACGTGCGTCACGACGTAGAGCGACCAGACCCGGGCCGGTTCGCCCGGGCAGAGCAGGGCGAGCCACATTGGCGGATAAAAGAGCGCCGAGTTGCCCGTCGCCAACAAGGGAACGCCCGTGTTGAGATATGGGTTCCAGAGGGGCAAACGCCCCGCGGCGATCTCATCGGCGATCAGACAGAACTGCGGGAAGTAATAGTGCGCCGTATCGCGAAACGCCAACGCGCGGCCTAACAGCAACACGTCGCCGAAGCACGACAGGAACACTGCCACCAGGCAGGCGGCCACGATCGCCAGTGATCGGCTTGCGACGATGTCGCGCACAGCGTTGTTCTCCGGCGGACGGTGACACCACCGTGCGTGCACCACGTCGCACGGTACGGGCGACACGGCCCAACAAACGCGGCAAAAGCGATCGCAAGAACGGACGAGGCAGGCGACTGCTAGGCGCGCCCGGCCACGCGCAGCTGGGCGCGGGCCTGGGCAATGTCGCGGTCGCGGATGGCGATGGCCTCGTCCGAGTTGGCCGGCTGCGCCTGTGCCTTTTCCAGTTGTGCCTGCGCCGCCGCCGCGTCGATCTTTTCGGCTGGCACGGCGCGGTTGGTGAGCACGTTGATCACGTCGCCCGACACCTGGGCGAAACCGCCATCGACGTAAAACCGCGACGTGGTGCCACCGGCGACGATGCGCATTTCACCGTAACCCAACCGGCCGATCAGCGGCGTGTGGCTCGGCGCGATGCCGATTTCGCCGTCGTAGAGCGGCAGCACGACGAAGTCGGCCGACTCGTCCTGGACGGTCGCTTCGGGGGTGACGACGATGCATTGAAGTTGTTGGGCCATGACGCGTGCTCGTTAGCTCTTTTGGGCCAACTTCTTGGCCTGCTCTTCGGCCTGTTCGATCGGGCCGACGTACATGAAGGCGTTCTCGGGCAGGTGGTCCCACTTGCCGTCGGCGATTTCCTCGAAGCTGCGGATCGTGTCGTCCAGCGACGTGATCTCGCCCGGCTTGCCGGTGAACACCTCGGCGACAAGGAACGGCTGCGAAAGGAAGCGCTCCATGCGGCGGGCCCGATGCACGACGAGCTTGTCTTCCTCGCTGAGTTCTTCGACGCCCAGAATCGCGATGATGTCTTTGAGCTCGCGATAACGCTGCAGCGTTTGTTGCACGCGGCGGGCACAAGCGTAGTGACGCTCGCCCACGTACTGCGGATCGAGGATCCGGCTCGACGAGGCCAACGGGTCCACCGCGGGGTAAATCCCCTTTTCCGCAATCGAACGCTCGAGATACAAAAACGCGTCCAACTGGCCGAACGCCGTTGCCGGCGCGGGGTCGGTCGGGTCGTCGGCCGGCACGTAAACCGCCTGTACCGACGTGATCGCCCCCTGGCTCGTCGAAGCGATCCGTTCCTGCAGCGCGCCCATTTCCGTGGCCAGCGTAGGCTGGTAACCCACGGCTGAGGGCATACGACCGAGCAACGCCGAGACTTCACTACCGGCCTGCGAGAACCGGAAAATGTTGTCGATGAACAGCAGCACGTCCGTACCGGTCGAGTCGCGGAAGTACTCGGCCATCGTCAGGGCCGAAAGCGCCACGCGGAGGCGGGCACCCGGCGGTTCGTTCATCTGACCGAACACCATGCACGTCTGTTCGATAACGCTGCGCCCGGTGTCGCCGATCTTGGCTTCCTGCATTTCCAGCCAGAGGTCGGTTCCTTCACGGGTCCGCTCACCGACGCCGGCGAACACCGAGTAACCGCCGTAGGAACTGGCGATACGGGCGATCAGTTCGGTGAGAATCACGGTCTTGCCCAGACCAGCACCACCGAACAGTCCGGCCTTACCACCACGCACGAACGGCGTGAGCAGGTCGACCACCTTGATGCCGGTCTCGAACAGCTCGGTCTTGGTCGAGAGGTCGATCAGCGGCGGTGCGTCGCGGTGAATCGGGCGATGGTCGTCGGCCTGCACCGGGCCACGGCCGTCGATCGGGTCACCCAGCAGGTTGAAGACCCGACCCAACGTCGCCTTGCCGACGGGGACCGACACCGGGGCGCCGGTGTCGATGCAGTCCTGACCGCGGACCATGCCGTCGGTGCTGCCGAGGGCAACGCAGCGGACGCGGGCGCCGCCGAGCTGTTGTTGGACTTCGCCGGTGAGGTTGAGTTTCACGCTGCGATCGTCCGAGACGACCTTCACGGCGTTGTAAATCGCCGGTAGCCGATCTTCGGCGAACTCGACGTCGAACGTCGAGCCGATCACCTGGGTCACCTTGCCCACGTTGGGTGTTGTCGCTGTAGCCATGTTCGTGTTTTGCGTCTGCGGGTTTAGTTGGTTATCGGTCGTGTGTTTCGAATGGGTGTTGTCGCTCGGTCTGTCAGAGCGGCTAGGTCGAGAGGGCCTCGACGCCGCCGATCACGTCGAGCAGCTCGCTGGTGATGCGGCCCTGGCGAGCGCGGTTGTACGTCATCGAGAGATCGCGGATCATGTCGTCAGCGGCGTCGGTTGCCGCCTTCATCGCTACCATGCGGGCGACCTGTTCGCTCACCGCCGAGTCGAGGAAGCATTTGAACAGCCGGACGCGGAAGCTCGACGGCACGACCTCTTCGAGGATCGACTCGGCCGAGGGAAGGAACTCGTACGGCGAAGGACCTTCGGTCTCGCCCGATGCCGTTGTGTCGGCGCCACCGATCGAACCGAGCGGCAACAGCGTTTCTACGACGGCCGTCTGCCGGGCCACGTTGTGAAAACTCGTGTATGCCACGTCGAGTCGGTCGAGCTTGCCCAGGGCATAGTTGTCGAGGTAGCGGTTGGCCAATACCTCGACTTCGGCAAAGGCGGGGCGGTCCTCGAAATTCGTGAACGTACGGTCGGGTTCGATCTTGCGAAAACGAAAGCTCGAAATCCCGCGTTTGCCGGACACTTCGAGCGTGACGCGCGGCACTTCGGCCTTGAGCTGCCGAAAACGCGCGACACCTTCACGAATCACGTTCGAGTTGTAGCCGCCACACAGCCCACGGTTACCGGTGAGCACGAGCAAAACGGCTCGTTCGGTCGTCTCGTGTTCTTCGAGCAGGGGGTGCGACACTTCGAGCCCCGCGCGGGAGAGGTCCTTCACCAACGCCGTGATGCGGTCGGTGTAGGCGGTCGCCGCCGCAGCACGGTCCATGGCCTTCTTGAACCGGGCCGTGGCAATCAACTCCATCGTCCGCGTGATCTTGCGGATGTTGCGGATCGATTTGCGACGATTGTCGAGTTGGCGTGGATTGGCCATGAATCAAACCTTGCGTGGCGGTGGGCCACTCGCGGTGTCAGTGTATTTGCACTATCGATGTCTTCAGCAAGCTGCGCAGTCGAAAAATGTGGTCACGACTCAAGCGCCAACCGCGGCGGTTTCGCCGTATTTGGACTTGAACTGGACCTGGTATTCCTTGATCGCATCGTTGAGCATGGCTCGTTTTTCGTCGTCGAGCTTGCCACCGTCGGCGAGTTTTTCCCGAACTTCGGGCTTCTGGTCGTGCATGAACGTGAGGAACCCATCTTCCCAGGCGTGCACTTTGTCGATGTCGATCTTGTCGAGGTGGCCGTTCGTGCCGGCATAGATGCTCAGCACCTGGTCGATGACGTCCATCGGGGCGTACTGGCCCTGTTTGAGCAGTTCGACCATGCGGTAACCGCGATCGAGTTGCGACTGGGTGGCGGCGTCGAGGTCGGTGCCCAACTGGGCGAACGCCTCGAGCTCGCGGAAGGCGGCCAGGTCGAGACGCAAACCGCCGGCCACGCCCTTCATCATGGGGATCTGGGCGGCACCACCGACGCGGGACACCGAAATACCGACGTTCATCGCCGGGCGGATGCCGGCAAAGAACAGGTCGGGCTGCAGGTAGATCTGACCGTCCGTGATGGAAATCACGTTCGTGGGAATGTAGGCCGACACTTCGCCTTCAAGCGTCTCGATGATCGGTAGCGACGTGAGCGACCCGCCACCGAGTTCGTCACTCAACTTGGCCGAGCGCTCCAGCAGTCGGCTGTGGGCATAGAACACGTCCCCGGGGAACGCCTCACGGCCCGGAGGACGTCGCATCAGCAGCGACAGTTCACGGTAGGCGGCGGCCTGTTTCGAAAGGTCGTCGTACACGATCAGCGCGTGCTCGCCACGGTACATGAAGTACTCGGCCATCGCCGTGCCGGCGTAGGGGGCGACGAACTGCAGCGGGGCAGGGGCACTGGCGCCGGCCACGACCACCGTCGTGTAAGCCATCGCGCCGTTGGCTTCGAGGGCGTCGATCACGGCTGCGACGGTCGATTCCTTTTGGCCCACGGCGACGTAGAAGCACTTCACGCCGGAGTTCTTCTGATTGATGATCGCGTCGACGCCAATGGCCGTTTTACCCGTTTTGCGGTCGCCGATGATCAGTTCGCGCTGACCGCGTCCGATCGGCGTCATGGCGTCGATCGCCTTGATGCCGGTCTGCAGCGGTTCGGTGACGGGTTGGCGTCCGGCGATGCCAGGTGCGGTCGATTCGACGGAGCGGCTTTCGGACGTGACTACTGGGCCTTTGCCGTCGAGCGGATTCCCCAGTGGGTCGACGACCCGGCCGATCACGGCATCGCCGACCGGCACCGAGAGCAGTTCGCCCACGCTGCGGACTTCGTCGCCCTCGTTGATCGCCAGGTAGTCACCCAGGATGATCACACCGACTGACGTTTCCTCGAGGTTGAACGCCAGACCGCGCACGCCGTTGGGGAACTCGACCATTTCACCGGCCATCACGTTAGAGAGGCCGTAGACGCGGGCAATGCCGTCACCCACCTCCAACACGCGACCGACCTCGCGGATGTCGATGTGCGAGCGATACTGCTCGATCTCATGCTGAATAACTGAAGCTATCTCGTCGGCTTTGAATTTCATGGATGCTCCTGTCGATCATCTGTTCGCGCACGTTCCGCAACTGTCGCGCGACGGAACCATCGTAAACGGTGTCACCGACTTGAAACACGATGCCGCCGATGATCGTGGGGTCGATGTGTAAATCAAGTGCCGGCTCGCCAGCGACGATGCTGCGCAACCGATTCGCAATTGAGACTTGCTGCGGCTCGGACAGCGGCACGGCCGTGCGTACCGAGACGCGCACGATGCCGCGCATCTCGTCGTGTAACCGCCGTGCTTCCGTGCGGATCACGCGGAGGTAGCCGAGGCGGTCGTGCTGGGCCAGTACCTTCAAAAAGTCGCCGAACAGGTCCGAAGTTCGGCCCGCCATCACGCGCTCGAACATCTCGGCCTTTTCGGAGGCTGACAGCAGCCCCGAAGTTAACGTCGCTTCGAATTCCGGAAAGTGGTCAAGGACGTCGCGGACGAAGGAATTGAGCTCAGCGAGCACGTCTTTGATCACGCCGATCTTTTCAGCCGCACCCAGTAACGACTTGGCATAGACGATGCCGACATGCTGTGCGGCGGCATCGGCTGCCGTCGTCGAGGCATGTTCGTAATCGCTTTGACCGTCTGACATCGTTGTCCTCCGCAGTTTCGTGCCACGCCCGATCGGGGCTCGCTACGACGGCTGCGTTGTGGTTACTCTTGCGTTTGGATCGGGCGGAGGCTTCTTGCCCGGACCAAGTCCCCCGTCACTGCGTGCGGCGCTGCCGCACACAGGCGTTGCGCGCCCTTCGGGTGTCGCTAGGGCTCGGTGCCAACATGCCGTGGTGGAACGTTGACCTTGCCGGACCATAGACCACATCTTGGTGTACCGCGTGCGGGGGCCGTTCGGCCTGGTCGCCACGGTACGTATCAGTTTTGGCTGGGCGCGGGGCCCGGCACCTCAGCCAACGCGGCTTCGATCAGCCGGACGTGGTCGTCCGGCTTCACTTCGGCCTGGATGATTCTCCCGGCCAGGTCGACCGCCATCGCGGCGCCCCGCTCGGACACTTCCTTGAGGGCCTGCACCTTGGCTGTTTCGATGTCGGCGACGG
The DNA here is from genome assembly GCA_020426575.1 of Planctomycetales bacterium. Classification (GTDB taxonomy): domain Bacteria; phylum Planctomycetota; class Planctomycetia; order Pirellulales; family JAEUIK01; genus JAGQPT01. Next base: position 6,576 of record JAGQPT010000441.1, on the reverse strand, counting down.
CACGCTTGCGCATGGAGTCGGCCTCTTCGTTGGCCTTGGCGAGGATGCCCTGTTGGGTGTGCTCGGCGTCGCGCCGCGCTTCTTCCAGCAGCAGCCGAACTTCGTCGTGGGCCTTGGCGATCTTCTCGTCGTACTGTGACAACAGGGCCTTGGCATCGGCGTTCATCTGCTGAGCCGATGCGATGTTGTCAGCGATACCACGTTCGCGCTCGTCGAGCGCTTCGCAGATCGGGCCCCAGGCGAACTTCTTCAGCACGATGAACAACACGACGAACATGATCAGCGTGAACATCGCCAGGTCGAGATCAATCGACAGCGGGTTCGTGTTGCCAACCGCGTGGCCATGATCGGCGTCGGCGTGCGCCGCGTCGTCATGAGCCGCGTCATGGTGCTCCGCTTCGTCGTGGCCGTCTGCAGCGGTTTCAATTGCCGCGGCCGACTCGTGGTCGTCGTCGGCCGCGCGCAGCATCACCGGCGGGGCGAGCCACGCCAGGCACGCCGCCAGCACCGAAAACGCCACCCAAATTCGCGTATTGCGTTTCATGCCTACCTCGGTCGCTGTGGCGATCAGGCGATAATACAAACGATCAAACCGAAGAACGTCGCACCTTCGATGAGGGCGGCCGAAATCAACATCGCGGTCTGGATGTTGCCGGCGGCCTCGGGCTGACGGGCCATGCTTTCCACGGCTGTTGAACCGATCCTGCCGATGCCGAGACCGGCACCGATGATGATCAATCCGGCGCCAAACGCGGCGGTCAGGTCGATCAACGCGGCGGCTTCCACCGCCTGGACCGTGTCATCTTGAGCCAAGGCCGGGGTGGCCACCAGCATCACGGCACAGCAAACCAACATGGTGCGGAGCAGCTTGTTCACTTGTGGAGTCTCCTCTACGAGTATCCTGAGAAAGTGTTGTGGGGTATGCGTATATCGTTTCGTCCGCTCGCGTCGGCCAACAGGGCGAGGCGTCTAATGCGGGTGAATCGCCAGTCCAATAAACAGGGCCGACAAGAAGGCGAAGATATACGCCTGAATGAAGGCCACGAGTAATTCCAACAGGCTCAAAGCCACGGCCCCGAGGATGCTGGCCGGCACGACGCCGAACCAGAGCATACCGCTGACCTGGATGCAGAAGCCAAGAATCACGGCGAGCACCAGGTGGCCGGCAAACATGTTTGCCAAAAGACGCACGCTGAGCACGAAGTGTTTGATCAACATGCCGCCGATCTCAAGCACGAAGATCATCGGCTTGAGGAAAAAGCCCATCGGTCCGGGAAGGTCCATGTGGGGGACCTGTGACCGCAGAAAGCCGCCGAAGCCCATTTTCGCCGAGGCACTGCCGACGACGACCGCAAACGTCGAGAGCGCCAGCACGCCGGTCGTTCCCAGGGCGGCGGTGGGAGTGCCCGACCAGGGCAACATTCCCATCAAGTTACAGAACAAGATGAAGAAGAACATGGTCAGCAAAAAAGGCACGAACTTGTCGCCGTCGGCCTTGCCGATCGCGGAACGAGCGATGTCGTTGCGGACGAACATCACCATGGCCTCGAACATGTTCCAGAAGCGCCCCTTCGGGGACTGCGACTGTCTCATCTTCTGGGCGAGCCGGATGAAGATCACGCACATCAGAATGCCGGCGACCAACTCGACGACCATGAACTTCGTCAACCGCAGGTCGAATGGTTCGAAGACGGCATTGGGATCGCTGCTCACGCCCAGGATCGGCTTGTCCAACTGGAACGGCTGCGGCAGATCAACCCTGAGCGGCTGCGGACCGGCGCCGTGTCCCGACTCGCTGGCCGCGCCGAAAAGATTCGGCACCTCGAAGTACGTCGAGTCTTTGACGTGACCAATTGTGTGTGCGGCGTCGGCCATCGGTGGTCTGATCCGTGTTGCTGTCCTAGGAGATTCCGGAGGCGCGCCGGGGGACGTTCAAACGGGACGTATCGCAGGCCTCGCGGGCGGGCGGATGCTCGATGCCCGTAGCCAGCAGCCAAGTCTCGACGGCCAGGCAGACGAGGTAATCAATCAGCACGAAATACAACAACCCCGCGGCAAACACTCCGGGGACTAGCCCGCGCACCGCCAGTGCGAGCACCAACGGTATCGACGTTCGCAGTAACATGCCGATGGCTACGGCAAACAACGCGCGATGCTCGCTCGGGCAAAGCCGGCACGCGGCAAGCGTCGCCAAACCTCCCGCCAGACAAAATAGGGAGGCCAGCAACGCCGCAATCAAACCGCTCGTGCCGTCCAGGTACCAACCCACCGGTGCCGTGAGCGCGGCCGCCAGAAGCAACAGCGCGAACAGCAGCACGGATTGCCGGGCGAGACCCCAGTCCTGCGTGATTCTTGGTTGATGGGTATCAGCGGAAGGCACGTACGGCCACTCCCAGCAAACACTTTGAGCCGATCGCAACGGTCGCGGCTCGGCGGAGCCAACTTCGTCGGCGTTAATTCTTCCGTCGCTTGTTTTGTGCGGCGGCGATCTTGATCAAGTGATACACACCCAATGCAAGACCGCCCATGGCACCCAGCACGGTGAAAACAATCCTCGTTCCCAAGCGGCGGTCAAGCCACACGCCGGCCAGGCAGGGGAGTGCCATCTCAAGCGCCACGGTGGTCAGCGTGCTCACCCAACTGAGGGCAACAGCCAATGCGGAGCGACCATCTGGCTCGGTCGTCACAGCGGGAACCCTGTCAAAAGGGTTGTAACCGTTTTTCTGGCAATAGTTTGCGCCGTGTGTCGGTCTCGGGCCACCTGGCCGATCGGCTTCGCGCCCAGCCACCACCCGACGGTGTAGCATAGGCGCAAGCCCTTGAGGCCGGCCAATTTATCCAACCCTAATTTGGGTGTCAACCGACTGGCGCGGATTTCGTGTATTTTTTCACAATGTGGCGTAACCCCATTGTTTTACAACAGGTTGCGCGTGCATGGCTGACGGGTCCGCTGGACCGTCAGCCGCTCATCCGGTCAGGCGTGCCGGAATTGGACCGGCGGGCGCCATCAGGCCTGCTAGCCGGGAAAAGAGGGCACCCCTATTCAGTGGGGGTAATTGCCATTGGCGGTTCCACGCAATGGCATGCTGTAAATCATTGTAATTAAATGTGTTACGCGAAAAAGTGCGGCTGCTGTTAGCGAGCTTCCTCGTGTTCGGAAGTTTGCGTTTCACCGCTGATTTAATTAAACTCGATACAGTTGGACGTCGCTCGCTCGATCCCCATACGGCTGTGGGGAGACTGCCTTAACTAAAGGAGAGCGTGTATGCCCCGTTAGGGGGGCGTCTTAGGGGCGGTGATCCCACCAGTGTAAAAGTCCCACCAGAGTCCCACCGGTCCGCTCGCGGTTCTTTCGGCCCGCCGGCGGAAACCGGACGAATCCGAACGCTGCGACGTGCCTGGGGTCGACGCAATTGACCGCTCGGCCGCCGTTGCAAGGTTTGGTCGCCAAGATGAGGCGATATTCGGGATCGAAATAGAGGCGGAACCGGCAGAGGCACCGCGGTGCAGACAGTCGGGCCCAGTGTCGACAGCGTCAGGTGTCGGCCGGACCACGACGTGTCTGTTGCCGTCGCCGTCATCATTCAACGTCCAGAGCACACTCGGCCCGGCCGAAAACCGATCACGAACGCGCACGTCAAGGATGGCGAACGAACCTGGCCGAATGAACGGTCCGGGCGAGCGCAAGCAGGGAGGCCCAGTCGTACGGTGGCCGAGGCTACCGACCGGGGAGACCTGCAACTCTATGACCGCCGAACAACTCAACGAATGCACGGTCCGGGACCTGGCCCAGATGGCCAAACGCGCCGGTGTGAATGGCTGGCACTCGATGCGCAAAGCGCAGTTAGTCAGTGAATTGACGAAACTCCGCCGCACGTCGCAACGGTCCAATCGGGCCTCGTCGAAATCGGCCGGCTCATCCTCTCGCGGTGCCAACTCGAGCAAGTCTCGGGCGACCCGGCGCGCTGCAACAAAGTCTCAGGGCGGCGCCAATACCTCGGCCAAGTCCAAGCTTCCCAAGGCAAAGCCACTTGCCAAGACACGTCTCAACGGTGTCCATGCGAAAAACGGTGCGCAAGCGAAAAAAGCCGAAGCGCGAAAGTCGGCAAAGCCTCGTGATCCGGCAGTCGAGCGGCGTCTCCGTCTGGCCCGTCAACAGCAGGATCGGCTGAAGAATCTCGCCTACGATATCCGCGACGGTAAGTCAAAAGGCAACGGCCGCGACCGCATTGTCGTGATGGTTCGTGACCCGTACTGGCTGCACGCCTATTGGGAGGTGTGCCGGCGCAGCGTGGAAAGGGCACAGGCCGCGCTTGGCGAAGAATGGCATGGCGCCAAGCCGGCACTGCGACTGCTCCGCGTCACTGACAACGGTGAGTCGAACTCGGCTGAGTGTGTCGAACGCTACATCGACATCCACGGCGGTGTCAACAATTGGTACATCGACGTGCCCGATCCACCGAAGACTTATCGGGTGGAAGTGGGGTATCTGGCCGAGAGCGGCCGGTTTCACGTGCTCAGCCGCAGCAACGTCGTGTCGACCCCCAAGCCGGGCACGGCCGACACGATCGACGAGAACTGGGCCGACGTGGCCGACCAGTTTGACAAGATATATGCGATGAGCGGCGGTCACACGGGGGAAGGCCCGGGCAGCGAGTTGCAAGAGATTTTCGAAGAGCGTCTGCGTCGGCCCATGGGATCGCCATTGATGCAGCGATACGCCGCGGGGCTCGATGTGGCCGTCAATGGGCGTCGTCCGCTCGATTTTGAGCTCGATGCTGAACTGATCGTCTTTGGAAAGACCCGCGACGACGCCCGTGTGACGCTACAGGGCGATCCGGTCGAGGTTCGCTCCGACGGCACGTTCACCGTTCGCTGTCACCTGCCCAATTCACGGCAAGTGATCCCGGTTGTTTCCACGAGCGCTGACGGCGTCGAGCAACGCACGATCGTGCTCGCCGTTCAGCGGAACACGAAGGAAATGGAACCGCGGATCAACGAGAGTTCGGTCTAGGCCGGACTGCGTGTCCGCCGCGAATCGGCGCATCTGCGCCGCCTACGGCGCGGCTGCCGGCGCGTGCGCCCCACGCTGCCGAAGGGTTCGCCTTGTTTGCCTTTGCCGGCCGCCCTACACTGACGTCGGGTATCCTGTTAATACCGACGCTGGGTTGCAGTTGCCGGAGCATGTGGACGCGTGTCGCTGGATTTGACGAACATATTGGCGGGTTGGGAGTACGATCCCGCGGGAGCGACCGTACGGATCATCACCGCCGACGACGGGCGCGAGCTCATCCAACTGCGGCTCGATCTGGGCGTCCTGCAGATGGAGTTGAATGGCCGGCCTGACGGGCGACCGCCGCAGGGCTTCAAGTCGTATCTCGACTTGATGGAGCAGCGCGTGCGGGCCCACGCCGAATCGCACCCGGACGACGCACCGCTTTTGTTGGACAGCGACGAGTGCGCTCAACTGCTCCGCGAGGGCGTGCAATATTATCACCGCTATTTGAGCCTTTGGCATCTAAAGCGGTATGAACTGTGCGCCCGCGACACGGCGCGAAACCTGCGCCTGTTCGCTTTTGTCCGCGAGTCGGCCCGCCACGAGCGCGACAAACTTCAATTCGATCAGTGGCGGCCCTACGTGACGATGATGCACACGCGGGCGGTCGCCACGCCGTTGGTTGAACTCGAACAGATTGACGCCGCGCTGACGGCGATTGAATCGGGAATCGACAAGATCGAGGCTTTCCTGGCCGACTATCAGCAGTCCGATAAGGCCGCCCGTTGCGGCGAGCTTCAGAACCTCAAACGCTGGCGCGAAGAACTGCAAGAGCGCAACGCGCGCGACGTTGCCGATGAGATTCTCGGCCGTGAGCCCGCCGAACACGGTCAGTTGGCCGAACCGGCCAGCGCCGATGGCGCGTCGGGCGGGGAACGCGAGGGACTCGCGGCTGCCGACCCGCCGTCGGAGATCGCGCTACTGCGAAGTCAACTTGCCGAGGCCGTGGCTGGTGAGCGTTATGAGGAGGCGGCGCTGCTGCGCGATGAAATCCGCCGCCGCGATCAAACCGCCGCCGACAACGCGCCTCCAGCGTCGGGTGAATGAAACGCAGGCGGGTGCGCGCTTCGGTACTCTAGGGGGGTGCCTTGTCCGTGGCCAAGGGCAGGGGTAGAATCGTGTCAAACGATGATTCAGACAACGCCTCTGCCATGCACGTGATGTCGAGTGCGCATTTCGGTGAGCCGATGACACGTCCGCTGGGAGCCAGTCGAAGCGTCGACCGCGTAGCATGCCGCGTGTGACGTCCCCTCGGGGACGTCCTCGGTCGGTGACAATCGCCTCGATGCCGCGGCTCCCCCTTTGTGATAGCGGGCTCCCAGAAAAGCCTCGCCACGGCATTGCGGCGGAGTGTGTTGTTTTTCTCCTTTGTGGCGAATCGGCAGATCACCTCGCCGGCCGTGTGGGCGACCCACGCCTTGCGTCCGTGTCATGCTTCGCGCCGATGACTTCGCCACGGCTAGGCCTGCCAATCACTGGGCCCAAAAGTCCACAGGCCATTGAACCCGGGCGAGCGGTGC
>JAGQPT010000440.1 GCA_020426575.1 Planctomycetales bacterium | reverse complement strand
TTTTATCGTCCGGCGCGCCGGGCAATCTGATGGACAAGTTCACTGTGCTGCCCTTGCAGATTTACAAGTGGACGACCGACCATCGCGAAGAGTTTCAGCCGCTGGCCGCCAGCACGATCATCGTCATGCTGCTTGTGCTGTTGGCGTTCAACGGAGCGGCCGTGCTACTGCGTCAAAAGTTGCAAAAGCCGCTGTCCTGACCTGTTTTCTATGCCATTCCACGCGAGTCCCGTCATGCCCAACGGCCCCGCCGAATCACCGCCCAGGCGGTCGGACGCCGACATTCGCGCCGACGTCGGCTCCGCTGCCGAAGAGTCGGTCGCGGGAAACTGCTGCCTGCGTTTCAAGGATTTCAACGCCTGGTACGGCGACTTCCACGCGCTGAAGCATGTAACGTTGGAAGTGCGAGAACGGGAAGTCACCGCGCTCATCGGCCCCAGCGGTTGCGGCAAGAGCACGCTGCTGCGCTGGGTGAACCGGATGAACGACACAATCGCGTCGGCGCACGCCAAAGGCGAATTGCAGTTGCACGAGTTGGACGTGTTGAGCAAGTCGATCGACGTGGTCGATCTGCGCCGCCGCGTCGGCATGGTGTTTCAGAAGCCCAATCCGTTTCCCAAGTCGATCTACGACAACGTCGCCTTCGGCCCGCGGTTGCACATGAACATCGGCCGTAGCGACCTCGACGAATTGGTTGAATGGTCGTTGAAAAAGGCCGCCGTGTGGGACGAAGTAAAAGACCGTTTGCGCCAACCGGCGCTCGGGCTCTCAGGCGGGCAGCAGCAGCGCCTCTGCATCGCCCGGGCGATCGCCGTCGGGCCGGAAGTGCTGCTGATGGACGAGCCCTGCTCGGCGCTCGACCCTGCTTCGACGGCTCGCATCGAAGACCTGATCTTTGAGCTCAAGCGGCAGTACACGATTGTGATTGTGACGCACAACATGCAGCAGGCGTCGCGAGTCTCGGACCAGACGGCCTTCTTCTATGAAGGAAAAGTGGTTGAGTCCGGCGACACGATCGACATTTTCACGCGCCCAAAAAAGAAGCAGACGGAAGATTATGTGACAGGCAAGTTCGGTTAAGCACGTTCGACTAAGCCACGGCGGGATTGGGATATATGACGAAGCATTTTTACCGCGACATGGAACTGTTGCACCGTGAGATCCTCGCGCTGTCGGCGTTGGTCGAAGAGATGATCGATGACGCGGCGCGGTCGCTGCTCGAGCGCGACGCCGACCTCGCAAGGCAAGTCATTCGCACCGATCAACAGGTCGACGACCGAGAAGTTTACATCGAAGACTACTGCCTGAAGATGCTCGCGCTGCACCAGCCGGTGGCCGTCGACTTGCGCCGCATCGCGACGGTGATGAAGGTCGACAACGACCTGGAACGCATCGCCGACTTGGCCGTCAACGTCGCCGAACGGGCAGAATCGCTCACGCAATTCCCGGCTTTTCCCATCCCGGCCGAGGTCAATCAGATCGTCGCACGCAGCACGGAAATGGTGCGCGGCGCGATGGACGCGTTCGTCAATCTCGACACCGAGCAGGCTCGCCGTGTGCGTGAAGGGGACGACGTGGTCGACCGGCTGAACGCCGAAATTATCGACGAACTGACCGATCTGATGCACGGGAATTCGCAAATGATCACGCCTGCCATGCATTGTTTTTCGGCCGTGCGGCACATTGAGCGCATCGCCGACCATGCGACCAATATTGCGGAAGACGTGATCTACCTGGTCGAAGGGGACATCGTCCGTCATCGCTCGCCAGGCAGCAGTCAGTCGGTCTCGTCGTTTCGCCCCGCCGAGTAGTTTCGCAATTAGGAAAGGGCTGGCGTTCGATGTCTGTCAAGCAGATCCTGCTCATTGAAGACGACCGGTCGCTTGCCGACGTGGTGGCGTACAACTTGCGCCAAGCCGGCTACGACGTGCTTGTTTCGTACGACGGGCAAGACGGACTGACCCGCGCGCAACTCCGCATGCCGGACCTGGTCCTGCTCGATTTGATGTTGCCCGTGCTCGATGGGCAGGAGGTCTGCCGGCGGCTGCGCGCCGACTCGGCCACGCGCGACATTCTGGTGCTGATGCTGACCGCCAAGAGCGAGGAGTCCGACCAACTCGTCGGTTTTTCGTTGGGCGCCGACGATTACGTCACCAAGCCGTTCAGCGTGAAGGTGCTGCTGGAGCGAATCAAAGCGCTGCTCAAGCGGGGGCGCGGCGTCGTCGGCGAAGCGGCCGATACGGTCGACTGCCTGGGGGTCGTCATTGATCGGCGACGTCACCGGGCCACGGC
>JAGQPT010000439.1 GCA_020426575.1 Planctomycetales bacterium | reverse complement strand
TCGTTCGTGCGAAGCTTTCCGATCGTGGTTTATCCACCGGGCGGCAAGGGCGCGAGCTGATGGACGGCGACGTCACGATCATTCTCGACGGCAGCCGACGCCGCTTTGCACCGGGCGACGAGATCTCCGGCTCGTACGTCATCGAAGGGGTCGAACCTGACCAGGTCGAGGCCGTCGAATGTTCGATCGTGTGGCACAGCGAGGGCAAAGGCGACGAGGACCTGGGGGCCCATTTTTTCGAGCGGCAGACCCCCGATTCGGCGGTGCCGCTCAACGTGCACTGCCCGGGGCGGTTTCGCGCCATGTTGCCGAATTCGCCTCTCAGCTACGAGGGCATGATCGTGAAGATTCGCTGGTCGGTGCGCGTACGGGTGTTTCTCCGTGGTGGCGAACAACTCCTCGACGCGCGGCCATTCCAACTCGGCGAATTAGCAAGCGCCCGCGCATTGGGGCGTTGAACCGCCACGTTGTGGGGCATCGGGTCGATGAAGATGTGTGACGTCGTGACGCACCGCGAAAATCCCTTCTCCGTGCACCGCGTGCAGCCGGGGGCGCTCGATTACATCTTCGACGACGGCACAGATATCGAGCAGTTGCTGCGGCGGCTCGAGCGTAACCAATGGCGCGGCGAGGTCATCGGACCCCACGGCTCGGGTAAGTCCACGCTACTGGCGCAGCTTGCCTCCCGTTTTAGCGACCGCGGTTTCGACGTGCGCCGCGTCCTGCTTCGCAGCGGCGAACGCCACTTGCCGGGAGGCTGGGAGACGCCGTCCTCTGAAGGGACGACGACTGTGGTCGTCGTCGACGGGATGGAGCAACTCGGTTGGCTGGCGCGTCGGCGGTTGACACGCCACTGCCGGCGTCAGGGCTGGGGGTTGGTGGCGACGGCCCACGATTCTCTCGGCCTGTCGCTACTTGTGCGAACCCACTTTGGCTTCGAACGATTCGAGCAAGTTGTACGCAGGCTGCTTGTTCATGAAGCCTGGTCGGTGCGCACCGACGAACTGCGACAGATCTATGAGCGCTTCGGTGGCGACATGCGGGAGATGCTCTTCTGCCTGTACGATCGCTATGAAGCCGATGGGCAAGGTGATGCAGTCGGCAACGACTGACGTGCTGTGGGCAGGGAAGGAGGCCGCAGTGCCGCGCAAGACCCACATTTTCCTCACGGCCGAATGGCGTTACCTGGCGATGCTCAACTTCGAGGTCGACCCGGGTGTGTTGGCGCCGCACGTCCCCGCCGGCACCGAGCTCGACACATTCGAGGGGCGTACGATGGTGAGCGTCGTCGGCTTTCGCTTCGAAGATACTCGGGTGCGGGGCGTCGCCGTTCCGTTTCACCGCGACTTCGACGAAATCAACCTGCGGTTCTACGTGCGCCGGGACGTTTCCGGCGAAGCGCGCCGTGGCGTCGTTTTCATCAAGGAAATTGTGCCGCGGGTGGCGATTGCCTGGACGGCGCGGCTGGTCTACGCCGAGAACTACGTGGCACTGCCGACGCGGCATTCGATCGGTGTGCGCAACGGCGGTTGCCCCGGCCAAGTCTCGTATGAATGGAAATGGGCCGGGCGCTGGAACAGCGTGTCGGTACGTTCTCTCGGTGAAGCGAGGCCGCTGGTCGCTGGTTCGGAAGAGCAATTCATCGCCGAGCATTACTGGGGGTACTCGTCGCGCCGGGATGGTCGTACGGTCGAGTACCGCGTGGAGCATCCGTCGTGGCGGGCGTGGCCAGTCGACGAGGCGCGGTTGGACTGCGACGTTTCCCGGCTGTACGGGGCCGAGTTTGCCGACTTCCTGGGGAACGCACCGTGTTCAGCACTGCTGGCCGACGGTTCGGCCGTATCGGTCCGCCGCGGCGAGTTGCTCTAGGGTGAATCCGGCCGATGCGTTGGGCGTCGCACATGATCGCGGTGCCGCGCGCCATCGTCGGCACGTTTTGCCAAAAGCCGCCGGAATGAACTTGACTTTGGCCGGCTGCGTCATTCTACTCATTTCAGCGTCAGCGCCATCGGAACGGCGCCGTCGTTTTTCCCTGCCTCCGACAATAGCGGAACATGCGGCGCGACGATTTCCTCCGTGAAATCAAGTTGCCCTGCGAAAACAAACAGCCCGCTCCCACCGACGCCCCCGGGTCGCCTGGATTGGTCCGACAAACTGTCCGGATACACCACGGCCGATCGCGATGGCCCCGGCCGACGGCCCTGTTTGTTTCCCCCGCCGTCGGGCGCGTATTCATCCAACAGAGAAGAAGGGTGCAATCTATGCGTAGGCCTTATTTTTCCCGCGCCGTCGTCGGTTCGTTGGGCATGCTGGTCGGATCGCTGGTTTGGGTGGGCGTCGTGTCCGCCGAACCGATTCGGCACATCACGATTGATGGCAGTTTCAGCGACTGGGCGAGCGTGCCGTCGTATTTCGACGCGGCTGACAATCAGCACGACACGGACCACGATCAAATGAACGACGTGCCGAATTACGTCGATCATCCCGACGTCGATTTGCTCGAATACAAGTTCACGCACGACCAGAACAACCTCTACGCGTATTTCCGGGCGACGGGCAACATCGGTGCCACGCAGTCGTCGAGCGAAGGGCGGGCCGGCCGCTACTACGTGATCGTGACAATCGACGTGGACAACAACGACGATACCGGTTACTGGCTGCACGAAGGTGGTTACTTCCCCACCACCGACGGCTACGACATGAATATGGAAGCCGAGTTCTACGACGGCACGCTGAACACGGTGCACTACCTCAGCCACGACGCGCTGGATAGCACCGGGTTGAACCAGGACTTCCTCGACCTGACCGACGGCAACTACACCTCGGGAAACGTGGGACCCTACCCGATCGGCACGGTCACGCCGGCGTCTGGAAACTATGACAACTACACGCAGTGGGTTTACCACGATGACGACACGCTGACGCTAGTGCAGGACCGGGGACCAGTCTACACCGGCATCGCCACTCTGGCGGTCTCGCCCGACGGCCACGAATTGGAGATGGCCGCGCCGTTCAAAGGCTTTCTCGCCGACATGATGGGACACGCGAACATGGGGCTCGGATACACGATCGACGTGTCGTTTTCGCTCGAAGCCAGTGGCGAGTTGGCTCCCGGCGGCGAGTGGGCGAGCAACACGGCCACGCCGATTATCGGTTACTACCTCGGAGTGCCTGAGCCGGCCTCGGTGCTATTGCTGACGGTGGCACTCGGGGCGGTATGCGCCGTGGGGCGACGTCGCCGCTAGCGGTGCGATGGCACACGCAGCTGACGTTCCAGATGGGGGGACGCGTCCGACCGTGGGCGCGTCCTCCATTGCCGTCGTCAGTTCTGAAGCGTTAGCACGCGGCCCCTACGTGTGCTCGGTCGGCTATACTTTGTCTGACAGCGCGCCGGTGCGCGACGTGAGTGCGGCGAGCACCACGAAGGCGGCGACGGCCGTGATGCCGAGCCAGCCCGACTTGCTCCAGACGCTCCACAGGGCGCCAACGGCCGAGAGCGTGGCGGCGACACCCATGAGGATGTTCCAGCGTAGCCGCTGAGCGCCGCGCGGCATGTACTCGCCCAGCAGGCTTTCGGAATTCATCATGAAGAAGAAGGTGAAGTAAGCGATCGGCAACAACATCATGCCGAACACGCTGGTGGGGACGGCCAACCAGGCGGCGGCTTCTTTCCAAAAGAAGGGGCCCAGCGCGCCGATGCCCACGATCAGGCAGCCGAAGCGGTGCGCCATGCCCCCCTGCGGCAGCCCGGCGATCTCGCAGATCACGAAGCCGTTGATCAACATCAGGATGATGATCGTCGACATGCCCATGCCGAGCACGCCGATGCCGAAGATCACGTTGGCGACGGCCCGGCCCGTGAGCGGTTCGAGCGAGTTGGCCAGATTGAAGGCGTCGCGCTTGACCAGCATGGCGGCCATGGTGCGGTCGGGTGTCGGCAGCGTCGCGACAGCCGCCGAGTGCTCATCGGCTGGCATGTCCTTGAGACGCTGTTGAAGTTGTTCCGGCGTGGCGGCGGGATCTTCCACGTCCCAGCCTTTCACGAGTCGCTCGTCAAGCAGCTTGCCAAAATCGCCTTGGAGGTTCGCCGGGGCGTGCGCCTCGTCGTCCAAGAGGCCTTCGCCGGGCTTGGTGTGGAACTGCGTTGCCGAGGCTATGACGATGCAGCCGGTTACGATGACAAAGGGAATCGCCATGCCGGTGGACAGGTCGAAGACGGCCAGGCCGCGAAACTCCCGGTCCCAGCCGCGCCGCAGCATCGAATAGGGCAAGAGAAACGTCATGTTGATGCCGACGGCCGTGGCGGCAGCGGTGATCATCACGTCGCGCTGCATGGCGACAATCTTGTCGCGCCAAAAGCTTTGGAACTCGCTGCCGACGCTGTCGATGAACGGGGCGAAGTCGGGAGCCGGGTTGTTCCATTGGCTGAGCCGCGGCACGAACCCGGCGAAGATGGCGTCCCAGTCGAGCCCGTCGCCCGATAGGGCCATCTTGACGACGACGCCGACAAAGCTGAGCACGACCACGGCGACCATCAGCTTGAGCGTCGTCTCGAAGATTTTCACGCCCCAGCGATGACTGTCGTAGATCCAGATCACGCCGATCGCGACGATCAGAACTGCGGCGACGACGGGGAACTTGCCGTAGTACATTCCCAGCCGGCTTTGTTCGCCGAATAGGCCGGGCAACAGGTTTTGTTGCACCGCGGCGGTGGAGAGGCTGAACTGCGGCAGGCTCCAAACCATGTTGGCAGCGAGCGTCGCCAGGGCCCAACCCCACCCGAGCGCCGGACTGATGTGCCGGTTGATGGCGTCGAATGGTCGTTGGCCGGTGGACAGGGCCACGTAACCGATTGCGCTGAGCATGATGACGCCCATCACGATCGCCACCGGCTGGAGCCACAGCAGCGTGTAGCCGCCGAGCACGCCGAGGTACAACGCGCCGGTGAGCGAACCGCCGCCGAGTGTGATGGCGCTTTGCAGCCAACCCGGTCCCGAGAGTTTTATGAACGCCTTCGTCGTGGCGACGGCGCCCCGTTGCTTGGCGTCGACGAGAAGTTGGCGGTCGGCGGCGATCTGGTCGGCTTCGTGGTTCATGGCGCGGCGGCGGTTTGAGGGAGCCCCGAGGAAAACCCTCAAATGTAGTGAAGCGGCTCCGGGAAAACAATCATTGGGATAACAATCACCGCACGGGAATTCCCGCGGATCATTGCGGCCTAAACAATGCAACTTGCTCAACCGCGCACGACGGACCGCAGGTTTGCGACGCCACGAGTGTCACGCTGGCACCAGCGAAAAAATCGCAACGAGAGCGAAACGACCGACCGGCAACGAGTCGGGCCGCGTCGTGTTGCTTGTGAACACGTTATGCTTGTGGCTACCTGGAAGGCAGCAATTCCTACTCGCCCGGCTTTGGTTCGTCCTGGTTTTCTTCCAGCCGGCCGCGGGAAACCCGGCCGGTGGGAACACCATCAGCAGGCACGTCAGCGTGTGCGATCCAGACGATCGCGTTGAGCACGAGACGCCGGAAGTCGTCATTGCCCCAGTTCCAATGGGTGTGACCACCGGTGAAGCCGAAACCGCGCGCGCCGTCCGGACGTTCACTCACCCAGGCGACGTGTTGCGGCTGACCAACTTCGGCACGGACAAACGGGTTGCCGCTGTGTGGGCCGTCGGGGCGCGACAGCGTGCTCTCCGGCGGGACGGCCGTGAGGATCGGCGTCACGTCTTCCATGTCGTCGCGAAACCGCATGTGGTAATACCACTCGTCGTTGATCGCAAACGGGTGGACGCCGCGCGTGACCGGGTGCTCGGGAAGCGCGGTGAATTCGGCCGTCCAGTGCGGGTTGACGGACCAATCGGTCTCGAAATAGCCGCCGATCCAGTCGAGGAAGGCGTCGCCGGGTTCGCCCTTGGGGACCTCGACGGCGTAGTGCAGGCAGGCGATGCCGACACCGCGATCGACGAGCGCGTTGACCTGGTCGAGGTGCGGATTGACCATATGGCCTTCGCCGCCGTCGCAATACATCACCACGGCATCGACGTCGTCAAAGGCGTGGGGATCTTCGGGCCAGCCGTTGAGGAAGACCTTCACTTTGACGTCGGGCACGTGGCGTTCGAGTTCGGCCGCCAGCAATCGGCAACCGGCGTTGTGTTCGTGGGCCCCGTAGCCGTGGCTGGGACGACCGGCAACGAGGGCGACCGTCTTGGTGTCGGTCGATGCGGCGCTAGCCGCCTTCGACGGTGCGAGAGTCACCAGTGCGGCACAGGCGAGCAGCAATCCCAAGGAGCGAACGAACTGAAGCATCATGGAGGGAGTCTCCGATGTGAGGGGCCGGCCGGCCGTGTGCGGTGGGGCAGCTAATGCCATCGATTCTAGTGTCGCCGAATTGAATGTGCCAGCGATGACTACTCGTTGAGCTCGACCGGCAGCCCGTCGTTTCGGCTGGTGAGGCGGCGGTGGATTTCACCGTCGATGCTGTAAGGGATCTGGTGGACCGAGCCGTCACAGAAAACCATGTTGAAGCCCCCGGCATGAGGGCTGCCGAAGATCGTCCAGTTGTCGGCGCCGGGGCGATCTTGCTGCGGCAGCCGATCGGGCGTCGCATTCCCCCAGCGGTTCACGTCCCAGTCGTAGCCCTGATACATGCTCGTGTTGTCGGCGCCATTCATGCCGTTGGTGTAATGGTCGGGGATCAAGTACTTTTCGCCGACGCAGTAGGTGTTGCTCAGTCCGTCGGTGATTTGACCGTGGCGGACCTGGCTGCGGAGATAGGCGAGCCCGTTGCGTTGTTCGTAGGGGATGTTAGCGCTTTTCCAGTCAAACGTCGTGTCGCCCTGTTCCAGCGACGTGGGACCCGACAGAGTGTGCACGGTGGTGCCGGCGTTGACGGCATAGTCGCTGCGCGCGTGAACCGGCACGGCGTCGGCGTTGTAGGCGTGGAAGGTTCCTCCCGAGTAGAACGCCACGTACGGGATCGCGCTGCGTCGGGAAGGGCAATTCATCGTCGCGATCGGCGTCATGGCAACCTGGCCGGCCAACGCCCGCTTAGCCGCGACGGACTGCCCCGCCCCGAGGTCGTGCAGCGCCTGTTGCTCGATGTAAGGCAAGATGTTGTAGACCCATCCGGCCGGCTGACGTTCGCCAAAGCCGCGATCGGGATCGCCGACCCACGCCCAGCCCCAACCCAGCGACGGCATGTGACCGTGCGTGTCTTCGTGAAGCAGAAATGCCAGGCCGATCTGCTTGAGGTGGTTTTTGCACTCGCTGCGTCGCGCCGCTTCGCGCGCGGCTTGAACGGCCGGCAACAACAACGCGATCAGAATGCCGATGATTGCGATCACGACGAGCAATTCGACCAACGTAAATGCCTGCCGCCGTCGTTCCATCCTTTGCATCGTCGTCACCTCGCGAGGTTGAAGGTAGGCTCCCGTGCGCTTGGCGGGATTCTACCTCGCTGCGGCGCTCCTGTCACAAGTTTTGGCAACTGCGTGCAGGTCGCGAGCAGTCCGCCCGACCTGCACCGGCACGGCAAAGCGCCACGGGTGCGTGAATGCCGACCAGGGCGGCGGTGGAACGAACGCTTCGTCACGAGTTGCCGTTGCCGAGTCGCCAGATGCGGGCGGCGTTTGCTCCCAAGATCATCTGCACGTCGTCGTCGCTGAAAAAGGGGATGCGGTCCCGGATCAATGCCAGTTCATCTGCGAGAGTTGGCCGCTGGTAATAGGCCCGGGCCGCGCCGGGATAACCCGTTCCAAACAGCAGCTTTTCCGGACCGAAGGCGTCGTAGACGCGTCGCACCCAGGGGTAGGCATCGGCGAAGGGATACTGCTTCGAGGCGGACACGGACGACAGTTCCGAAACCTTCACGCTCACGTTGGGGTACTTGGCCATGGCCAGCAGACGCTGGACGGCGGGTTCGGGATCGCCCTTCCCCAGGTCGATCTGGGCGAGGTGGTCGACGATCACGTGCACCCCGGGATGCCGTTCGGCAAGCCGCGCCAACTTGGGGAGTTGTTCGTCGCTGATGAAATAGTTGAAGACGAGGTTGCTCTTTTCGGCGCGGCGCCACACTTCGGCGTGACCAGCGCTCTCCAGCCATTCATCCTTACCCCGATAATAGATTGGGCTGAATCGCATGCCCGCGATCGGGTGTTCACTCGTCCAGTACGTCAGCCGCTCGGCCGCTTGCGGATCTTCGGGATCGATCAGGCCATGCGCCACCAGTCGATCGGGAAACCGTCGGACGCAGTCGGCCACGTAAGTGTTGTCCCAGCCGTGATAAATCACCTGTACGAGGACCGAGTGCGTTTGGTCGTTTTGGTCCATGTCCTCGATCAGCATCTCGACCGTGCCGGGTGTCGGGGCACCTTTGAAATCGGGCACGTAGGGGTGGACAAACGGGTAACGCTTGGCGTCGTCGGCCCAGACGTGCATGTGGGTGTCGACCACGGGAGGTCGCACCGGCGTGTCGTCGGCGCTGGCCGTGCCAGTTGCAACCGTCAACGGGCCGACCAGTGCCGTGCCGAGCGCGGCACCGAGGAATCCACGCCGCGACGACGCGGCCCTCCCGTCATCGCCATTCGCCGATTGGAGCACAGGCACGGTGGTCACCTTCTTCTGGATGTTGATCGGCGGGGATTTCCAGGACTTGGCGGGCGTACGTATCACGGCGGGCGGGCGTCGCGCGCCGCGTCGTGGCAAAGCAATACGACGAAGACCACACCTGCCCGGAAAGCGCGTGTAGCTCCGTCGAAACAAAGCACGCACCCACGACGCGTCAGTCGGCTGCCTTGAGCACGATCGGTCGGGTGCCCGGGCCGATGCGGACAAACACCAACACGCCGTCTTCGGCGGTGTGTCCGTCGAGGGCGCTTCGGAACTGCTCGACATTACTGACCGGTTGTTTGCCCACGCGGAAGATCACCATGCCCGCGCGGAGGCCTTGGGTTGCGGCGACGCCGGCCTGATCGACCCGCGTGACCAGTACGCCGGCGCTTTCGGCGGTGCCGTCCGGTGACGTGCGTTCGATCTGGTCGGCGGTCAGGTCAGCAACGGTGAGCCCAAACTGATCGTCGCTGTACGTTTGGTTCGAGCCGTTTTCGCCCGCACCGATCCAGCCGTTGGCCGCAGCGGCGGCGGGTTGACCGACGGTCAGGGCCACGCTCATCGTCACCGGCGCGCCGGATCGAACGACTTGGACGTCGTGGTCGTCGGCTGGAGCCGCGCGTTCGACGACTTCCTGCAGATCGCGCGTGCCGCGGACGCGCGTGCCGTCGAACGAAACGATGATGTCGCCAGCCTCCATCCCAGCCTTCGCAGCGCCGGTCTCGGGGTAGACCTGCATGACCAGCACGCCACTAGGGTTTTCCGCGTCGAGCAGGTCGGCGATATCGGCCGTCATGTCGGCGATCTGGATGCCGAGGTAAGCCCGACGCACTTCGCCGGCGGCGATCAATTGTTCGGTGACGCAACGTGCACTATTGATCGGGATGGCAAAACCGATGCCTTGATAACCACCACTGCGCGAGGCAATCGCCGTGTTAATACCCACGACTTCGCCGTCGAGATTCACGAGCGGTCCGCCCGAGTTGCCGGGGTTGATCGCGGCGTCGGTCTGGAGGAAACGGGAGCGGCCGGCACCGTCGAGCTCGCGGGCCTTGCCGCTGATGATGCCGGCGCTGACGGTCGACTTCAATTCAAATGGGGCACCGACGGCAATCACCCAGTCGCCGATTTCCATCCGGTCTGAGTCGCCGAGACGGGCGGCCACCAGCTCGCCGTCACCCTCGAACCGCACGACGGCCAGGTCGGTCAACTCATCGGTGCTGATCTTTGTGGAAACGAACTCGCGGCCGTCTGCCAATTGGATCAATACACGGTCGGCGTCCGCGACGACGTGGTTGTTCGTGAGCAGGATTCCCGACGGATCGATGATCACTCCCGAGCCGACGCTGGTGGCACGCCGCCGCGGACTCTGCAGAAACCGGCGAAATTCGTCCGGACTCCACTCGTCGGCCGAGGCGTCGCCCTCGGGCTGGGGATCGCTCGTGGCACGCAGCGTCACCACGGCCGGGACCGACGCGGCGGCCGCCTGCCGAAAGGCCTGGGATAGCTTTCGGGCGTGGTCATGCGGCGCCGGTTCGTCGGCCCGCGCATCTGCCGGTGGCAGTCCTGTCAATGCGAGTGCCAGGGTGATTACCAGGAAAGCGAAACGATGCCGACGGGCGTGGGCCGGTTGCGTCATCAGTGGAGGACTCCTGCATATAGACGTGTCCGTCGCCGCGCGGCAGGGCGCGGCCGTTTGCCCCGCGTGGGGACATCCGTCCATTCTACGCCGACGACCGAGTTTCGGCACCCTTGCGTCCGTTCAACGAAGGAACGTCTAAACGAAACGCGACGACGTCGCCAAAAGCGGTACAAAGTTGAAGCTACCGTTTGACGCGACGATGCGAGGGTGGCCAGCGGGGCGGCCGGACTCTCGGCGCCGTCTGTAAATATTGACAAAAAGCATTGTGCTGGATACACTTACGGGAATTATATGTTGAGCCCGTCGGCGCTGTTGCGTGATTTGTCATGGCTGTTCAAGCCCACTCCGATCCAGGATTCGACTACGCTGAACTGCTCGCACGTTGCGAGGAGAAGATCGGCTATCGGTTTTCCGATCGTTCGTTGCTCAAGGCGGCCCTCACTCACGCATCGGGTGCCGAGCACCGCCTGGCGTCGAACGAGCGGCTGGAGTTTTTCGGCGACGCGATTCTCGGAGCCGTGGTGTGTGAGGCCCTGTATCGCCGCTTTCCCGATTATCTCGAGGGAGAGCTGACCCGTATCAAGTCGATGGTTGTGAGTCGGCGGACCTGCGCCAAGACGAGCAAAAAGATCGGGCTGACAGAATTCCTCATCCTGGGCAAAGGCATGACGAACCACACGGAGTTGCCCAACTCGTTGCTATCCGATGTGTTTGAATCCCTCGTGGCGGCGATTTACCTCGACGGCGGAAGCGAAACGGCCCGTGACTTTATCCATCGCCACCTCGACGACGAAATCGACGCGGCGGCAGAGGCCGAACACGGGGGTAATTACAAGTCGCTGCTGCAGCAGCTCGCCCAGCGCGACTTCGGCAGCACGCCGGTGTATCAGTTGCTCGATGAAAAGGGCCCCGACCACAGCAAGTGTTTCCAGGTATCGGCCCAGGTGGCCGGGAATCGGTTTCATCCCGCCTGGGGGAGCAATAAGAAGGAAGCCGAGCAACGGGCCGCCTGCAACGCGCTGTGCGAGCTGCGCGACGAGCCGGCCCCCTTCCCCGTTTAGCCGTGACCGACCGGTCGAGGTACTTACAACGCGGATTGCCAGTGATTTCCGCGTTCCGGACAATCCAACCAAATCGACAAGGATGTCGATCATGACTACGTCACACGCGGCCGTAGCCGAAGCCGATGCTAAACGCCCGCAGGCTGGAGGCTCGTCGTTCGCTTCCACGACGAGCCAGCCGCCCGGTTGGTCAACCATGTACGCCCATCGGCGCAGTGTGGCGGCCCGGTTTGGATGTTGGCACGCTCTTTCCCTGGTGCGCCGCGCTGAAGACGTCGCCGTCGACTCCGCGCCCGAGCGCGGGGCCATGCTCGAGGTTGGCGCTGGCGCACGCAGGTTGGCAGTTCGGCTGGCATCGCGCCGACCTGGTTGTCAGTATCACTCGATGGACATCGACGACACCTTCGCCCACGATTACCACGATTTGAGCGACATCGCCCGCTCGTTCGAGTGCGTCGTGGCGCTTGAGGTGGTGGAGCACCTGCCGTTCGAGCAGATACCGGGTTGGCTGGCTGCCCTGGCCGAGCGGCTCGCCCCTGGCGGCCGGCTGGTACTGAGCACGCCGAACACGTACTATCCCCCCGCCTACCTGCGTGACGCCACGCACCGCACGCCGCTGGCCTTCGACGAACTGGGCGGGCTCGTCGAACATGCCGGCCTGCGCGTCGAGCGCATTGTCCGGGTACATAACGATCCGGTGCATCGGCGCTGGCTGCGGCGGTACGCCTTTGGCTGGCTGTTCCGAATGCTGGGGCTCGATTTCGCCCCACAGATTGTGCTCGTTGCCGAGCGACCAGCCTCAAGGTCCGCTGCCGGGGGATGACGTGGCGTTTGCCGCGTCGCCGGGCAGGGCGATTATTAGTAGTCCCGAGCGGTGCGGAAGAAGACTCGCCCCGAGCGGCGGCCTGCCCCCCCGCCCGTCGCCCGGTCATCGGGGTGAGCGGTCCGCCGCGGGGTGGAAATCGTGTGCCGTCGGAGAGCGCAACGAAGCCGCCCGCGCCAGGAAACCAGCCGCCACGGGGTATAGGTCCCCAGGTGGGACCGGCGGCGACACGGGCACCGCAAACCCGTGGGAGCGGCTGCGGTACCCGCGAGGCCGGCTTCACTCCTCGAGCTACCACTCCATTGGAAGATCGGCAGTCCGTGCCTCTCTATTGTCTATAAGCGTCGTCGGCGGACGTTTCGGACACCTTTTTTTCCACCGCGTCAATTCGGACCGCCCAACGGTGCAGCTGAATCCCCTTCGCATTGGGATGCCTTGGTATCGCCGGCGATGGTGGCGCGGCCCCGGGAAGGGGAATTCGTCCGTAACTGGCACTCGCTGGTGCCAGAGTTTAGGCTGACCGCTGACCTGGGCGTTCGTTGCCATATTGTTTGATGCCGCTTCGGTGGAAGGCCGGCACGCGTCCCGGCGTCCCCTGCGTTACTTTTCGACAGGAGTTCTACGCCATGACCACGCCCCTTCTGAGCCGCAGCGTTTCCCGCCGCAGGTTTCTCGGTACGACCGCGGTCGGTACGGCCGCGGCGTTCGCGGCCCCGGCATTGCTGCGTGGTCGAAATCTCAATGAAAGGCTCGACATCGCCGTGATCGGCACTGGCGGGCGAGGAGCCTCGAACCTCAGTTCCGTCGCGAGCGAAAACATCGTGGCACTGTGCGACGTCAACGAGCCCAATTTGGCTCGTGCCGCGCAGAGCTTTCCCCAGGCCCGCACGGCCGCCGATTTTCGCGAGCTCTACGACCACGCCGGTGAGTTCGACGCCGTGGTCGTCAGCACCTGCGAACACACGCATGCCTTCGCCACGATGCCCGCCCTGCAATTGGGCAAACACGTGTACTGCGAAAAACCACTGACGCACAACGTCTGGGAAGCCCGCATGATTCGCCAGGCGGCCGCGACCGCTGGCGTGGCGACGCAAATGGGCGTGCAGATTCACGCCCAGGACAATTACCGCCGCGTCGTGGAACTCGTGCGCGGCGGTGCCATCGGCCCGATCCGTGACGTGCACGTCTGGGTATCGCGAGCCTGGGGGTGGCAGCCGTCGCGCGAAGAGGCGGAGCGTCACGGCGACATTGTATTTGTCCAGGAGCGGCCCACCGAGTCGGAACCGGTTCCCAGCGGCCTCGACTGGGATCTCTGGTTGGGCCCGGCGCCGCAGCGGCCCTTCAACAGCGTTTACGTCCCCGGGCCGAAATGGTACCGCTGGTGGGATTTTGGCAACGGCACGATGTCGGACCTGGGAAGCCATTGGATCGACCTGCCCTTCTGGGCCCTGGAACTGCAGCGGCCGCTCACGATCGAGGCTTCCGGACCGCCGCCGCATCCGGAGATCGCGCCGGCCTCGATGCAAGTGTCCTACGAGTATGGTGCACGGGGCGACCTGCCGCCGGTCGCGCTCACCTGGTACCAGGGCACGAACAAGCCGCCCATCTGGCAGCGTGGCGAGATTCCGCAGTGGGACAGCGGTGTGCTCTTCATCGGCGACGACGGCATGATCCTCTCGGACTACGGCAAGCACGTTCTGCTGCCCGAAGCGACGTTCGCCGAGTACCGGCGGCCCGAGGCCTCGATCCCGCCGTCACTCGGGCATCACGCCGAGTGGATCCACGCCGCCAAGACGGGCGAGCCGACGACCTGCGATTTTGAGTACTCGGGCTGGCTGACCGAAGCCAATCACCTCGGCAACGTCGCCTACCGGGTCGGCAAGAAGCTCGAGTGGAACGCCGAGGAGATGCGAGCGGTCGGCGTGCCGGAGGCCGACCAGTACATCCACCGCGAATACCGCCCGGGATGGGAGTTGGTCTGACGCGTTGGCATACTCAAACCCTCCACGTACGCCTAAAGCATCTGCGCCCTCGTAGGCCCGTGTTGGATCACAATTTGCGTTTTGTCGCCCCGTCTGGTACGACCGCCAGGGGTGCCCGACGTGTGGGCGCTCACTTTCAGATCGACAATTCGGTTCATCCAAAAGCAGGGAGTTCCCTATGGCCGAAGGCAAATCAGACGATCGCACGTTTTATCTACAACTTGCTACTCTTGCTTGTGTTGTTGTCGGAGGCATTATCGGCTATTTCTTGATTGATCGGCGAGTTGCCGAAGTCGATATTCAATTGAAGCAAGCGGAAAAGGAGAACAAAGACCTCGATGTGGCGAAAAAGAAGACGCCAATTCTCGGCATGACGGCCACAACCGAACTTCATAGAGATTCTTCGTGGGATTCGAGCGAAACTGTAGGCCGTATTACGTTGAATCTTCTATTCGAGAATTTGGGATTCTCTGCAATCCATCTTGGTGACTTGAAAGTCGAGGTCTCTGAAGCATTCGCGGCCCCCGAATTGGAAGGCGTTCTCGAACGTAGCACTCAGGGTCTTGCAGCCCCAGCACCCGCTTCGGCGGAAGTGCAGCAGGATGACACTTCGTCGTTAAGCCTCGCGAGCGTGGGCGAAGAGAACAATGTTGACGAGCGAGACGGCGGCAATGTGAATAAAAGAGGCAAGCTGTATCCTATTGGTTCGCATGACCTCACGTGGTCGAACATCGAAGACCTGACCAAGAACGTCCCAGTCAATTTCGAACTTGAGCAATCTCAAAGACGGACAATGGCATTCGACTTCGTGTTGGATGAGTCGTCGCGTCCGAAATGGTATCGATTCGCGGTATCAATTGCCCCACCCCGAGACGACACATCGTGGAAGCCACTTACTGTCGATGCCGTTGTACCCGGAGGAGGCCCATCGTCATTTATGGAAACAATGGGGAATAGGAAAGTATTCGAAACCAAGACCGTGGAAGCCACAAACAGGGCACAACCTGTTGCACCGCCCATACCGCTCGGAGATGACTAGTACCAAGAACGTGCTAGCAAAACTGATTCATTGCGCCCCTATCTCGTTGTATTGCGAATTCACAGCGTGTGCGGGTCTGTCACAGCCGCTGAACACATGTTGTCTGCAAATCTGGCTGGCCCAATGCACAACGTTCTCCCGACATATCTGCCTGCCGGCGGAGTTTCTGATTTGAACGACGGTTTCCACTAGGCTCAATTCGTGTTCAAACGGCACGGTTGTTGCATCCCTATTTCTGCCGGGAAGGAGCATGAATCCGGGAAGGAGCGGAACCATTGAGACGCGGGAGGGTCGAGCCATGACACGCGCAGCAATTTACATCGCCGCGGCATTTGCCGCATTGGTGGGGCTGATGACAGTCGACGCGCAGACTCACACGCAACCGGCGACGGAAACCACGGTGGCGACGA
>JAGQPT010000438.1 GCA_020426575.1 Planctomycetales bacterium | reverse complement strand
CGCGATTCCAGCCGCGCGAAGTGATGCTCACGCTCGACTATTCGGGGTCGATGAACGACGACAGCGAGCTGAAATCGGTGGGCAAACTGGGAGCGTCGACCGTTGAGGCAAACATCCACGACATGTACACCGAACTCGGCTCGCCGACGTACGGCAACATGACCTTCAACACGCAGTACATCTCGTCGACGAACACCAGCACCGTGCTCAGCACGTTGGGGCTCAACGGCGTGTCCTATCCTTATCCGGGTGGGAGTTGGAGCGACTACGTGAACTACGTCAAGGGGAGCATCACGACGGCCTACCGCCGCGACTACGGCTATCTCACCTGGATCGATTACCTGCAGAACCGCATGGCCTCGTCGAGCCAGACCCCCGACCTCTGGAAGACGAGCGAACAGCCGATCACGGCGTTGAAGAACGCGGTGGCGGTTTTTCTGGCCTACATGGACGAAGTGGACACGGACGATCGCATTGGGCTGGCCGTGTACAACTCGCCGAGTCAACAAGGCGTGCTCGAAAAAGGACTCACCGACGACTATGACACGCTCGAGTCGATCTCGCGCCATCGCCAGGCCGGGCATTACGATTCGTACACGAACATCAGCGCGGGGCTGAAAACGTCGCGCGAGGAATTGGAAGACAACGGTCGGATTGGTTCCTACAAGCTGATCATCCTGATGACCGACGGCATCGCCAATCGGCCCAGCAACGAGTCGACCGCCAAGGCGGCCGTTTACAGCGAGGCACAACTGGCGGCCGACGCGCACATCCCCGTTGTGACGATCAGCCTCGGCGCCGGCGCCGACACGGACTTGATGCAGTACGTGGCAGACACGACCGGAGGCAAGCATTTCGTCGTGCCAGGTGACCAGGCGCCTTCGGAGTATGAAGAGGACCTGAAAGAGGTGTTCCGTAAAATCGCGCAGGACATGCCGTTGGAGATTGTCCAGTAGGAGGCATGATTCGCAAGAGACGCGCGACGTGGACGGCGCCGCCTTCTTTGCAAGCACCGTTCGCCAGCATGGCGCGAGCGCCGCATGGAGGCGGCACGGCCGGGGGGCCGCGATAGCCAACGTCGACGCGACTCGGGACGACGTGGACGCCAACAGTACCAGTGGAGCTAATGGCGCGGACACTCTGGCTAATGTAGCCCTTGGGCGCGTCGCGGTACTGGCTAAGTTTGTTGGCCGCGCTGCGCGTGACAAGTGGGGCGAACAGGGGCTTCGGCGACGGCAGACTTTCTTTCGGCGTGGCAACGGTTTGCGCACGCCACCGCGCCGTGTCGCGCGCGATGCATGCTTGCGGCGCGTTGATGAAAAACGGGTTAGCCGCTCTTGCACGATCCGAAGGGCAGAACTATTCTCGCGACTAGCTGGTGTACTCACCGCCCCACCGCATAGGACCAGCAATAGCACCCGCCGGCTAGCATGTTACGCAGATGTTTGTCGCCGCCGGTGCCGCCCGTCTGGTGATCTCATTCGCCGCATTGGTCCGAAACAGCACGGAGCCGTCGATCGTGCCCGCCACGACGTCGTCGGTCTGGCCGTGGCGAGCTTGTACAGACGTGACGCCTGGCGCCACTGTGTGATCGTGGTCGTGTGTGCCGGCACCGAAACAGCATGTGAGATGAAACATCCAGCGCCGACCGCGAGGCGGTCGATACACAAGACGTAGCAGTCGCAGCGAACGACACGCGGGAGTTTGCAGTTTCATGGATGCTTTTCCCAGGATGACGCCCGAAGAGGCGGCCGAGCTGATCCATGACGGCGACCTGGTCGCCTTCAGCGGGTTCACTCCGGCCGGCGCGCCCAAAGCCGTGCCCGGGGCAGTGGCCGAGCGGGCAAGCCAATTGCACACCTTGGGCCAGCCCTTTCAGATTCGCGTGCTCACCGGCGCATCGACGGGCCGCACCGTCGACGACGTGCTGGCCGAGGCCGATGCTATCAGTTGGCGTGCGCCGTACCAGTCGTCGCGCCCCTTGCGCGAACGCGTCAACGACGGACGCGTGAGCTTCGTCGACATGCACATCTCGCACCTGCCGCAGTCGGTGATGTTCGGCTTTCTCGGCAAGATCGACGTTGCCGTGGTCGAGGCCGCGGAGGTCACCAGCGACGGACGCGTGTATCTCACCACGTCGATCGGCGCGTCGCCGACGTTTCTGCACGCGGCCGACAAGGTGATCATCGAGGTGAATCGGCAGCAGTCGCGGCAGATCAGCGAAATGGCCGACATCATGATCCCCAAACCGCCACCGTATCGGCCGGCGGTCGACCTCGATCATCCCCTGCAGCGGATCGGCAAAACGTACGTCCGCATCGATCCCGAGAAAATCGTCGCGGTGGTCGAAACCGACATCTGCGATCAATTGGGGGAATTCACTCCCCCCGACGCCGCCAGCCAGGCGATCGCCGCACACGTCGTGGCCTTCCTGCATGAAGAGCTCGCCACGGGCCGCGTCCCCCGCAACTTTCTCCCCTTGCAGAGCGGTGTGGGAAACGTCTCCAACGCCGTGATGCACGGCATTGGCGCCAGCCCCGACATCCCGGATTTCTTCATGTACTCCGAGGTGCTGCAGAGCTCGGCCTTCGAGCTGCTGCGCAGCGGGCGGTTGCGCGGTGCCAGCACCTGTGCGCTGACGCTGTCGCCGGCGCACATGGACGAACTCGTCGAGCAAATCGACTTCTACGCGCCGCGGTTGGTCCTCCGCCCCCAGGAGATTTCCAACAACCCGGCCGTGATCCGTCAGCTCGGCGTCATCGCCATGAACACGGCGCTGGAAGTGGATATCTACGGACACGTCAACTCGACGCACGTTTGTGGCCGATCGATGTTCAACGGCATCGGCGGCAGCGGCGACTTCGCCCGCAACGCGTACCTTTCGATCTTCGTCTGCCCGTCGATCGCCAAGCGGGGCAAGATTTCGACCATCGTGCCGATGTGCACCCACGTCGATCACAACGAGCACTCGGTCGAGGTCGTCGTCACCGAGCACGGCCTGGCGGACCTGCGTGGCCTGGCGCCGCGGCAGCGGGCGCAGCGGATCATCGAGTGCTGCGCGCATCCGGTTTATCGCGACTACCTCACGGCCTATTTGTGCGACTCGGGGCTCGGCCACATTCGCCACGACCTGCAGCGCTGCTTCGAGTTGCACCGCAACCTGGAAGAGTGCGGCTCGATGTTGCCCGACGCGGCGCCGGAACTCTTCACGCCGGGCCGAATCGATCAACCGACGGTGTCGCTACCCGAGGGTTGTTTCCACGGCGCCAACGCGATGCCGGCGGACGCCGACTGAGGCGGCGCGCCTCGAGGGGGCAATTGCCATTGCGGCACAAGGTCACTCGCCAGCTCGGCACATCGTCGGTCAGCCTGACGCGTCGTCGGTCAGCTTGACGCACCGTCGGCGTCTTCAGCGTCGAGTGCGTCGAAGGCCAGGCTGATCCGCCAGGCCGTCAGCGTGGCGTCATCGATGCGGTCGTCGCTGACCGCTGCGATCAGGTCGTCGATCGCGTCAGCGGCGGACGGCAGGGGCGCGGCGAAATCCTGCTCCAGCGCCGAATCGTGCGCCTGGGTGAATCGCACGGCCAGCGGGGCGACACTCACCGCCAGCGGTGCCGGGGACGTCGCGCTCGCCGCATAGCCGGACGCCCACACCAGGAAGTCGCGGCCGTCGATCGCACCGTCGTTGTTGTAGTCGCCGCCGCTGCTGCTGACGTCGGCCTGGGGCGCGGCGCCGGCCTGGACGAATCCGTTGGCCCAGACGAGGAAGTCGGCCCCACTGACCCGACCGTCGCCGTTGCCGTCGCCGGCCAGACCGCCGCCGGACGATGCGCCACCGGCGTCAGCATTGCCAAGCGCGACGTTGCCGAGTGCCGCGGGTAGCGTGGCGCCTTTGACGGTGAGGATGTAGTCTCCGCTCGCTGCCACTTCAGCCGAAGCGGCGGCGACTTCGATGTAGTAGGTCCCCTCTTCGCCACGGGGCGGATGGTAGCGCAGACGGGCGTTGACCCCGTCGGCGGCGCCGTTGTCGTCCATGGCGACGAGGTTGCCCGAGGCGTCGTACAACCGCAACACGGGGTCGAGTCGATTGACGAATTCGCCGGACTGGTGGGCCGGCGTGAGCGTCTCCACGTCGAGTGGCGCACCGCGGCCGATCTCGACGCGGTAGAAATCGCTGGCGGCCGACGACGCAGTGGCGGTCGTGAACTCGATGTTGTCGACGGCAAAGGCGCCGGCGACCGCTTCGTTGAAATCGACGACGACGCGACTCACGGCCGGGCCGGCGTATTCGAACAAGCCCTCGGTGAACGAGACCAGCGGTTCGGTGGCCATCGGAAAGACGCCCAGCGAGCTGCCGCCGGCGTCGAACAATTCCACCTCGAAGCCGACCGGCACGGCGGCGATAGTCGAAAGGGCGACGCCGAACGACAGTGTATCGACCGGCTTGTCAAAGTCCCACGCCAGGATGCCGGCGCTGGGACCGTCGGCCAGCGGGGCCGAGAGAAACGTGGTGGTGCCGGGGCCGGTCGAGCCAAACGTGGCAAGCGGCGAAGCGACGCCGCCGATCGTGAACTCGAAGGTGACCCCGTCGACCGAAACGCCGTTGATGGGTTGCGCTGGGAGTTCGTCGAACGTGATGATGCCCTCGGCCGGGTCGACGGCATTGATGGCGCCGTAGAGCCATTGTCGGCCGGCGGTTTGATTGGCGAAGATTTCCTGGGCCGAGCCGATGTCGTTGTTGTCCTCGATGCCGAAGTCGGCGGCCCGACTTGCCAGCAGGCTGTAGTCGGTGCCGGAATCGCCAAAGACGCGGACATAGTACGTGCCAGTTTCAGGCGCCACGAAGCGCAACAGCGCGTCGACGTTCGTCGTCGGCGGTGCGTCGTTGGTGATCAGGCTGATCGCGTCGAACTCGATCTGTGCCGGACCGGTTGACGACTGCGGGATATACTCTTCGAACTGCAGACGAATCGTCGAGCCGATATAGGCGGAGAGGTCGACCGCGTGCGACAGCCAGCCGGTGTCGCCCGTGGGATTGACGTCCTGGGTGCTGGTCGAAAAGGAGTAGATCGTCTCGATCAGCGCGTTGGTGGCCGGATCGCGGACCTGCACGTCGTAGGTGCGGGGCTCGGTGGCGACGTCGCCGAGTTGGAAGTTCCACTGCACGCGGTCCTGCCACTGCAGCAAGGCCGCGGGTGCGGCGGCAGGAATCACGATGTCTTGCGACATGGTGAACGTCATGGGCCCTATGCCGTCGAAGCCGTTCCAGGCGACGAAGTTGCCGTCTTGTGGTGCGGTCACGTCCAGATCGAAACCGCCACCGTCACCGGCACCGCTGACGGCCCAGGGTCGGAACGGCTGAGCGGTGGTCGTCGTGGTCCAGCCGCTGAAGTTGCCCGTCTCGAAGCCGCCGTTTTCCACGAGTTCGGCTGCCGGTAGCTCGGCGGCGACCAGGTTGCCGTCAGCGTCGTAGAGTTCGACGTGCACGTCGCCGCCGTTGAGCGACGTGGCAGCGAGCGTCGTCGTCTGACCCGCCAACAGGTCGTAGCTGTACCAGTCCGGCGGCGACTCGACGGTGGCGTGGCCCTCGAGCGAAACGTGCAACGTGTAGACGTCGCCAGGAACGGGCGCATCGCCGGTGATCAAACCGCTGCCAGCGGACGAGTAGAATCTACCGACGCCGATCACGTAGCTGCCG
This sequence comes from Planctomycetales bacterium, assembly GCA_020426575.1. GTDB lineage: Bacteria > Planctomycetota > Planctomycetia > Pirellulales > JAEUIK01 > JAGQPT01. Next base: position 9,414 of record JAGQPT010000438.1, on the reverse strand, counting down.
GGTACGGCAAACGTGTAATCGATGTACGACGCCACGCCGGTGCCGCTGCCCGGGTCCGAGGCGTCGTCGTCGTTCTCGGCCAGCAGGTTGCCGTGATCATCGAAGAGGAACAGCTCGGTGTCGAAGTTTTCGAAATCGATGTCGAAGATGCCGCGTCGGCCGGGCGCGTCGATCTGGAACGTGTAGTAGTCGAACGTGCCGTCGCCGCTGCCCTGGATCGTCACGTGCGGTAGCGACGTGGCCATGGTGATCGACGCATCCGGAGCACGACTGAAGCTGGCGCCTTCGATATTCTGCGCGAACGACACGAGTTGGTCGGCAAGGGCGCCGGCGTCGTTGGGCTCGAGCTCGGGAAGCGGATCGACGCCGCCCGGGTTGAGCGCGTGGTTCTGCAAGACGACGTGCAGCGTGTAGACGTCGCCCGGTGCGGGGGCAGCGCCGCCGATGAGCCCGCCGGCGTCGTACGAATCATACGCGCCGACGCCGATCACGTAGGTGCCGGCGGTGCTGAACACGTGGCTGATGAACGAGGCGGTGCCGCTGCCGCTGCCGGAGTCGCCACCGCTGTCGTCGTTGGCGGCCAGCAGGTTGCCTTCAGCGTCGTAGAGGAACAGTTCGGTGTCGAAGTTTTCATAGTCGATGTCGAAGTTCGCCCCCACCCCTGCGCCAACCGTGAACGAATAGTAGTCGAACGTGCCGTCGCCGCTGCCGGTGATGGACACGTGGGGAAAGAAACCGGAAAACGTGAGATCCGGTGAGGTGTTTACATTCCAGCCGGCGCCGTCGATGTTCTGCGCGACATCGAGAAGACCGGCCACCGGCTGGTTCGGTTCGACTTCGGCAATGATGCCGCCCGGAACCGAGTCGAGTGTCCCCAACACGGCACCGCGACCGGGTTGCGGCGAGAGACCGCCAAGTCCGTCGCCGATGGCGTTGTGCAGGGGAATGAACGACGGGTTGAGGTCCTGTGCGTCGGCCGGCGTGTCGTTCGTCGTGCCGCCGTGCGCTTCGTCTTCAAGGGCCGAGTTCAACACGACGTCGAGCGAGTAACGCCCCGCGGTGCCGCCGACGCCGGTCACTTCGACCAGGTACGTTTCGGGGCCGGGACCGTTGCCGGCGAGACGTCCGCGCGTCGCGGCGCTTTGAATCACGGCGTCACCGCCGGGCAGCGCTGCCACCGATTCGGCCACGAGTTGGTTGCCCGAGCCGCTGGTGGTGCGGTACAGCCGAACCGACGCCTGCAGTTCGGCGTCGCCGGCGACGGCCACGGTGATGGTTTGCCCGGGATCGACCGAGATCAGGTAGCCGTCGCTGTCGTCGGGTGAACTGATCGAACTGGCCTGGGTGCCGGCGTAGATGAGGCTGCCGTCCGGGGCGACCGCATCCAACGGCACGGGGAAGTTGCGGACGGGCGGTTGAGCGACGGCGACACTGGCGACGGCCGCCTCGGCGTCGACCATTCCCCAGCCCGTCCCCGAGTCGTAGCCGAAGTCGAAGCCCGGCGTCGCGGGGTCGTCCATGTCCCGGGCCGTGGATTCCAGGACCGAGTAGGTCTCGGCCGGCGTGAGTGAACCGGCGCCACCGGCGGCGCTGAGCATCAACGCGGCGACACCTGCCAGGTGGGGCGCCGAAGCCGACGTGCCGAAAAAGTTGGGGTAGCCGTCGGGCTCGACGTCGAAGCCGAAGAACGTCGTATTCGCTCCGTCGGGACCGACGATATCCGGTGTCTGCCGCATCTCGGGCGTGGCCAGGCGACTGCCGGCCGTGTCGAAGAGAATTGGAATGTCACCTGCTGAGGAGAACGACTCGAGCTCGGCGGGTGCGACGCCGAACTCGGGGGTTTGCTGGTAAAAAGCAGCGCCGACCGATGAAGCGCCCGCCGCGTTGGTGTGGCCGTACGCCGTACCGCTGTGGGTGTCGAATTCGTCGATCGTGGCACCGGCGAAGAAGCCGACGTACTTGAGCAGGTCGGGCGCAGGCCCGGCGTACTTGGAGATGGCGATGTAGACGGTTTGCGGAACGCCGTTGGGGTTGAAGTAGGCGACCTGCTCGTAGGGGTCGCCGCCGAGGTTGTTGCTGATTCCCGCGGCGAGCAGGTCGGCCGACGACGTGGGCGTATCGGTGCCAAACACGAAGAGATCGAGGTCCGTTTCGGCGCCGACGCCGGAGACCGAGGCGAAGGAGTCGTCCCACTGGAAACTCATGAAGAAGCCGCCGCCGGGATTGAGCGTGATGGCTTGAAAATTGTCGACACCTGCGCCGGGGTCGAAGTCGTGCAGTTGCCCGAGGTTCATGCTGTCGAGCACGAGGTTGTTGCCGGAGGTTTGGAAGGGACTCTCATAGGAATCGCGGGCATTGTTGCCTGCCGACGAGAAGTAGGCGACGCCGCTGGCGACCACGCTGTCGATGGCCTGGGCGATGACGCCGTCCTGGAACATCGGTTCGGCGAAGTAGATCACGTCGTCGACGATCACGTCGGCACCGGCAACGTTGGCCAGATCAACGATTCCCTGGGCGAAACTGGCCTGTCCGAGAAAAGCCGTGTGGAAGGCCAGGTCGGCGCCCGGTGCCACGTCGGCAACCAGTTGCATCATCGCGCGACCCTCGTCGCTGCCCCCCGCGTCAGCCAGCACGGTCACGTTCGGCGGCAGATCGCCGTTGATGACGTCGGTGGCCGCCCCGCCCAGCGCGTTGTAACTGTCGGACAACACGCCGACGGTGATGCCCGTGCCGTCGACGTCGTTGGCCAGGCGCGCCAGGTCGGAACGCATTGCCACGTCCCCCTGCGAATCGACCAGGCCGACGCTCGACGCCATCGCCGAGGCGGTCATCGACTGCATCCCTGCGATCGAGGCAACGGCAGGAATCGCCGAGATCGGTAACAGCGCCGAGACCATGCGGCCGTAGCTGCCGGTGATCGTGGCACCGTAACCCTCGAGCTGTGTGACGAGGTGCGCGACGGCGTCGTCGACGCTGCCGGATGACTGCCACGGGCCCGCCGACGGTGACGTGTCGGCCACGACGTCGACGACGATCTGTCCTTTGACGACCTGCATCAGGGCATCGGACGGCAAGAACTCGCCCTGGGGACTCGCGACGGCGCTGTAGGCGCGGTATTCGTGGTAGAGCTGGGCCAGGCCCACACCGACGCTGGCCAACGGGCCGTCTTTGCCCGAAAGGTCGGCGCCGTGGAAGTCGACGCGGGCGGCCTCGGCGGGGCTGAGCGGCTGGGTGCCAAACTGATCGACGAAGAGCAGATAGTCGAGGCCGTCAATCGCGCCGTCGCCGTTGTAATCACCGCTGGTCGTTGTCCCGGCCGATACAGTCGACGCACTGGCGGCGAAATGATCGGCCCAAACCAAGTAGTCGAGACCGTCGACCGACCCGTCGTGATTGCCGTCGCTTGCCGGTAGGGCCAGGGAAGGCAGGTCGGGAACGGTCAGCAAGCCCGCGTCGGGCGCGTCGTACGGCGTTGCGCTGAGCATCCGCCGGTCTTCCAAGGGTTCGCTGTTCAAGCGCCGGCTGCGGCCGCTGGTGTCAAGGCACGGGGAACGACGAGTGGCGGGCGACCTGCGAAGCGGGCGGCGGAACAACATGGCACGGGCTCCCCTGACGATTGCGGTGGCTGCAAACAGGCAAAGCTGTGGCAAAGCGTATCCGGCCATTGCAGCATTTACCACAGGTTTTTGCCGAAACTTCTTTACAGTATTGCCGGCCGGTTCGACCGCCTGGCTCGCCCGCTTCGCCCCGCCTCCCCAGACGGGTCGGCAACGCACTTCGCCGTTTCCCGGGCCCTCTGTGACGTGCCAGCCGCCGGTGGCCACCGTATGTCGAATCCAGCCAAGCCTTTCCTTCTGGTGCGTCGTTTGCTTTCCAGACGGTCCGCGTCCCAGGACGTTCGGGCCGACATGGTCTTTGGTAACATGAGTCGCGCATACCTTGTTCGCCCCCGGATGAAACGATGCGGTTACCTGACCAGTCGATCGCCGAATGGCAACGTGATTTCGACAGCGGCAAATGGACGTCGGCGAAGCTTTGCCAGCGGTTTTTGCGGCGGGCCGAACGGATCGACGCGGCCGGACCGACGCTTCGCAGCCTGATCGAGATTAACCCCCAAGCGTTGGCCATCGCCGCGGAACGCGACGCCGAGCGCGAGCGCGGATCGCGTGGCGCGCTGCACGGCGTGCCGATCGTCGTCAAAGACAGCATCGACACGGCCGACGCAATGATGACGACGGCCGGTTCGTTGGCGCTGGAGGGCAACCGCGCCATGCGCGACGCCTTTGTGGTGCAACGCCTGCGCGAGGCCGGCGCCGTGCTGCTCGCTAAATCGAACATGAGCGAGTGGGGTTATATGCGCTCCACGCGGGCTTGCAGTGGCTGGAGCAGTCGCGGCGGCCAGACCCGCAATCCCCACGTGCTCGACCGCAGCCCGTTGGGTTCTAGCAGCGGATCGGCCGTGGCGGTGGCGGCCAACCTGTGCGTGGCCGCCCTCGGCGCCGAAGTCGACGGCTCGATCGTGCGCCCCGCCTCGGCCAACGGCGTTGTGGGGCTGAAGCCGACCGTGGGACTGGTCAGTCGGCGTGGTGTCATCGGCGTCGCCGAGCCGCAAGACACGGTGGGCCCCATCGCCCGCAACGTCACCGACGTGGCGAAACTGATGAACGTCATCGCCGGCAGCGACTCCCAGGACGGCGCGACGGCGGCGGCTGACGAGCGCCGGGCGGTCGACTACTGCGACGCCCTGCGCGTGGACGCGCTGGCCGGTGCGCGACTGGGCGTGGCCCGTGAATGTTTTTCCAGCCACGAGGGAACCCGCCGCGTGATCGAACGGGCGATCGAACTGCTCAAGCGCCTTGGCGCACAAGTGATCGATCCCGTCACGGCCTCGTCGTTGCCGTTCTTCGGTCCCTTGGAACGGGAACTGTTCCAGTTCGGCGTCAAGGAGAACATCAACGCATATCTGCGCGACCACAGTGGCGCCCAGGTTGCCAACCTCGACGAGTTGATCGAATTCAATCGCCGGCACGCCGACGAGGTGATGCCATATTTCCAACAGGAATTCTTGGAGATGGCCCGTGAGCTGGGCCCCTGGGACAGCCCACGCTGTCGGGAAGTTCGAGCGGAGCTGCGCCGCCTGGCGCGGAGCGACGGCATCGATCGGGCGCTGGCCGAACATCGGCTCGACGCGATCATTGCGCCGACGGAGGGCTCGCCAGCGTTTGTGATTGACCCGATCGTCGGTGACCACATCTTGCCGTTTGGCTGTTCAACGCCGGCGGCGGTGGCGGGTTACCCGCACGTCACGGTGCCGGCCGGTTTCAGCCATCGACTGCCGATCGGACTTTCTTTTTTCGCCGGCGCATATGATGATGCAAAATTGTTGGGCTATGCATACGCCTTTGAACAGGCCAGCGGGGCGTGGGAGCCGCCTCGATTTCTCGCCACCGTATCGTCAGCGACCGGCGCCCGTCGTGGTGTACGATAGTTTCGTGTTCCGACGCATGCCGGTCGCGTCGCGCTGACCGCTTATCGACAAGGGACCCCGACGATGAAGACCGCCGACCTCGCCATTTTCGATGAGATGCCGTTCTTCGCCTGGGCCAAGGACGCCGATGGCACGTACCTGTGGGTGAACAAGACACTAGCCGGTTTTGCCGACGTGGACATCGTCGGCAAGAAGGACTACGAGCTGCCTTGGGCCGCCGACTCGGGAATGCTCGTTGCCGACGACCAGGAAGTCTTGATCACGGGCAACGACCTGTTCCGTCACGAGATGGTGATGAACCTGGCCAACGGCAGGACCGTGACCCTCAACGTCTGCAAGTGCCTCAAGGAGTTGGACGGCAAACGCTGCACGTTCGGCGTTTCGTTTGCCATCGACGAGTGACCACGTCCGTCGCCCCTTGCCCGCTGACTCGGCTCGGATGCGTGACACGATCGCGCTGACGCGGCGACGGACATTCGCGAGTTTTTTGCCACGATGAGTGTGAATGATTGGCTCGGCCGGCGACGACTCGTCACGCCCCAGCGCGAGGCGGTCGTCGACGACAGCGACGGCCGACGATACTGCTACGCCGAACTCGACACCCGCGCCACGCGGTTGGCCCAGCAACTGCGCGAGCACTACGACGTCGGGCCGGGGGACCGCGTCGCCTGCCTGGCCGGCAATCGCATCGAGTACATCGACCTGTACTTCGCCTGCGGCAAGCTGGGCGCGATCCTCGTGCCGCTCAATCATCGCCTGCCGGCCGCCGGCATCGACGAACTGCTGGACGATTGTCGGCCCAAGTTGTTGGTCCACGAGACGTGCTTTGCCGAAGTGGCCGCGGCGCTACGGCAAGGCTGTGCCGAGTTGCCGCGCTGGGTGATCGACGGCGGCGGCGCATCGGGCCACGCGCCTGCACTCGGGGACGTGGTGACGGCCAAGTCGACCGACGGCGGCGAGTTCCGCGCGTTTGCCGCCGACGCGTCGGACGTGGCGATGATCCTCTACACGTCGGGCACGACGGGCCGCGCCAAGGGCGCCATGATCACGTACCGGCAAATCCACTTCAACGCGCTGAACACGATCATCGGCCTGCGATTGACTGAGGACGACGCGGTGCTGATGAACATGCCGCTGTACCACACCGGCGGCTGGCACGTGTTGTTCACACCGTTGATGCTGTTGGGCGGTCGCGTCGTGCTGCAGGCCCGCTTCGACTCCGCACGCTGCAATCACTTGCTCGGCCCTGAAGGCATCACGATCCTATTCGGCATACCGACGATGTTGCGGATGATGGCCGAGGCGGACAACTTTGCTGCGGCCGATTTTTCCCGGGTGCGCTTCGCGATTTTCGGCGGCGAGTCGTGCCCGTTGCCGTTGATCGAAACCTATGCCGCGCGGGGTGTCGCCATGCGGCAAGGCTACGGGCTCACGGAGGCGGGACCCAACTGCTTTTCACTCCCGGCGGCCGACGCCGTTCGCAAGCAGGGATCGATCGGCTTTCCCAACTTCCTCGTCGACGCGCGGCTCAGTGACGAAGCGGGCCGCGAGCCGGGCCCGGGCGAAGTCGGTGAGCTGCAGATGCGGGGGCCGCATCTGTTTGCCGGCTATTGGAACAACCCGCCAGCCAGCCGCGAGGCACTCCGCGACGGTTGGCTGGCGACCGGCGACTTGATGACGCGCGACGAGGAGGGCTACTACTACGTCGTGGGTCGCAAGCAGGACATGTATGTCAGCGGCGGCGAAAACGTCTATCCTTCGGAGGTCGAGCGGCGTCTGCAACAACACCCGGCCGTGGCGCTGGCGGCCGTCGTCGGTGTGCCCGATGCCAAGTGGGGCGAAACGGGCAGGGCGTTTGTACAGTTGGCGGCAGGCGCGGCCGTCGATGACGCGCAGTTGCACGAGTGGTGCCGGCAACACCTGGCGCCGTTTCAGTGCCCGGCGCGCATAGTCTTCGTGGACGAGTTCCCCTTGGGGACCTCCGGAAAGGTCGATAAACGCTCGCTTGTGCAGCGCGCCGTCAGCCAAGGAACGCCATGAGCGAGTCGATCCGTCACCTGCCCGGCATCACCGCGTCGTACGTGCCGACGCGCCGGCTGCGGACGCACGTGCTCACCAGCGGTGATGCTGGTGGGCGGCCGGTGCTGTTTCTGCACGGCAATCTCGCCAGCAGTACGTTTTGGGAAGAGACGATGCTTGCGCTGCCCGCGTCGTTTCATGCCGCGGCGCCCGACCAGCGCGGCTACGGACTGACCGATCCGGAACCGCTCGATGCCCCGGGCGGCGTTGGCGCATGGGTCGACGACGCGGTGGCACTGGCCGACGCGTTGGGCTGGGAGCGCTTTCACGTGGTGGGCCACAGCCTGGGGGGATGTGTCGTCTGGGGCCTCGTCGCGCGATATGCCGAGCGGATCATCTCGGCGACGTTGGTCGCACCGGGACCACCGTGTGGTTTCGGAGGTGCCCACGGCGAGCGCGGCGAGACCAACTTCGCCGACGGCGCCGGCTCGGGTGCCGGGCTGGTGCTGCCCGCCCTCGTCGAGGCCATCGCCAACCGCCGCCGTGGTGACGCCACCGACGTGTTCTCGCCGCGGAGTTTGATGAACCGGCTGTACTGGAAGCCCCCGTTTCGACCTGCGCGCGAGGAAAACCTGTTGACAGCGATGTTACAGGTACACCTCGGCGACGATCACTTCCCGGGCGATGTCCGGACATCGACGAACTGGCCCGGCTTCGCGCCCGGTCGGTTCGGCCCGATCAACGCCCTCGCGCCGCTGTACAACGACTGGGTGTTGCCGGGGTTACTCGACGCTGCTGCGAAGCCACCGTTGCTGTGGGTCTACGGCGCCGACGACGCCGTCGTCCGCAACGATTCGCTGTCCGACGTCGGCACCCTGGGCAAGCTCGGTATGCGGGCCGACTGGCCTGGCGACGATGTCTTCCCACCGCAACCGCTGCTCACACAGGTCACGTTCGCCCTGGACCAGTACGCCGCACACGGCGGCGCGGTGACGCGACTCGTGCTACCCGACACCGGCCACACTCCCTACCTGGAACGCCCTATCGAGTTCCAACAGGCACTGGACCGGCACCTCAGCTGCGGCGCGACCGGCACATGGTGAACACGGAAGTGTTTGGAACCAACGGTCGCGTTGACGGAACCAACGCGACCGTTGACACATCGATGTAAAATGAGAACGAGCGTTATGCTGACCAAACCAAGAATTCCGCCGCCAACGATTTGACTCTTAGCGCCCTCAAGTCCGATTCGGCGGATTCACAAAGCCTGGAGTCGCCACATCTGGTGGGGGGAGAGCTAGGTGGAACGAGAAGGCAAGATTGTCGCTCAAGGCAACGTTCAAGGTGATGGGGCCAAACGTCCATCCACTTAGAACATGATGTTTCCGGGCCTTGGATCGCGATAGTAGATCCCCATTGACCTCAGTTCGCTTAGCACCGCCTGCACTTCATCGTATTTATCTTCCCAGACTTCTTTCTGCTCTTGGTGGAAGTCGGCCCAGGTTTCTGGTGAATGCTCCGGTTCGAAGTCCAGGTATGTTTTGCCAAAGTCGAGCAAGTACGGCGCAGTCACGATGCTCATTTCGATGACCAACCATTCGTCGCTGAAATCAACCATGCGAGGAATTGCAAAGCGGCCCACTTTCCAGACATTGTGGAATTCGAGTCGTTGATAGCATCCCAACTCCATGCGATAATTCTTCTGAGCTTGAAAGGCCTTCACCACCGTCATATCATTCGTGTCGTTTGATTTAGTCTTCCAAACCGATCCATCGGTCCCACTGCCGAGATGGTCGGCAAGTGCCAATCCGCGAGAGCAGGCATACTTTTCCGCCGTTTTTTTGAGTTCGAGGTCGGACATGGGAATCCTTTGGAAGGGCGGCGGCTATTCCGCGGACGTCAGGATT
>JAGQPT010000437.1 GCA_020426575.1 Planctomycetales bacterium | reverse complement strand
CGTCGAGACCGCTCTCTTCGCGGCATTCGCGAATGGCTGCGGTGCTGGTCGATTCGCCGGGCATCACTTTGCCGCCCGGGAATTCCCAATAACCGGGCAAGGGGCCGTCGTCGCCGCGCCGACCGATCAACACTCGGTCGTAGCGTCGCACCACGGCGATGGCAACGTCCGTGCACGTGCCGGCCGGTTCGACGCTGGTCGAGGTCACGGGCCTGTCCATGGTTCGTCCCAATCGTTCGTCCCTGATGTCGGATCGTGTCGTTGTGGTGGCTCAGAGTTGAAAGGCGTCGACGACGGGATGGAAGTCAAGTCGGCCGAATTCGTGTAAGTCGCGCGAGGCGGCGGCGATTTGCTCGCTGGTGTCGGCAGCGGCCACGACGTAGACGACGCGTCGGTCCTGGGAAACCCAGGCGCCGCGCACTTCGACGCCTTTTTCGTAACGTGTCAGGCCGTGCTCGTCAAAATAGGCCAACAGCGACTTGCCTCGCTGCTCGTCGTAGTCGATTCGCAGCATGAACAACATGGCGAACATCCCGAGTGGAATACGCGTCTCTGGTCATGTGCCGGTGTCCGTAGCGATCGGGCGGCTTGTGGCGAGGATAACGCCTGTCGGCCTGACGGGCAATCACCGGGTTGGCGGCTGGCCGGGCGGTTGTCGATCGACGGCAACGGCGTCACGATTTCGCGACGAAGCGAACGATGGCGCGCAGGGCGTGTCTCGCTATAATCGGGGACGCACACGAAGCGGCAGCACAAACGTGTGTGTCGGCAGAAAGAGCTGCGTAGGTGAAAATCGGGACAGGGGCCTGGCCGACGGGCGGCCCGGCGCAGCATACGGATGGGTGGCCGAGTGGTTTAAGGCAGCAGTCTTGAAAACTGCCGTGCGTTTACGCGTACCGGGGGTTCGAATCCCCCCCCATCCGCCTTGGGGTTTGGCACTGTTTCGCGTTGTTCGGGCTTTACAGGTCCACGTGCGACGGCAGCGCGCGGCCGGCAGACGGGACGGCTGCCATTGAGACTATCGCGTTCACCACATCGGGTTGAGCGCAGGGCTGTCGCGCGATTGCATCACCCGGCATTCGCCTCATCGTCCGAGCGGGCGCCGGCCCGCCGTTTGCTACCGGCTGACGGGATGGGATAGGCTGTTCACCGTCGAGGAGCGCGGTGCCACCTGTCTGTGGTAGCGTGTTCTGGGCAACCACCTATTCTCCCGTCGCTCGCAATCATCGCCCCGACCAAGCGCAGCGGGTGTTTTGCGAGTCGACACGATGTGGACACGTCGGGGAGGGCGATGAGATGAGAGACGAGACGCCGAGGCGTGGCTTTCAGTTCGGACTTCGGCAACTCGTCGCGGCAATGATCGTGTTGTCGGGCGCGTTCGGGATGCTGTTTACCGATCGAGTATGGATCGTCAGCGCGTCGGTCTATCTAGGTACGATTTGTTGGGTAGTCGGACTGGTTGTTCTGAGTTCGCGCGGTTACGGGATCGTCAGGGAATTCTGTCTTGGTGCAGCCCTTCCGGCGATCATAGCGGGGGTTTTTGCCGCCGCAGGACTGATCGGAACCGTGTTGGAATCCGCTATTCTGGGCGTGCAGCGCACAGATGGCATTGACCTGTTCGTGGCGTTCGTCCTGGTGCCCAGCGGCGTCCTTTCGTTTGTCTTTGGCTCGTTAGCGGTGGTGGAGAGCCTACTTTCTCGTGATGAATGAGTCCGCCGATGCGATGGCACCGTTTCGGTGGTGGTTTTTTTGTGGGCTCTGTGAAGTGGTCGACTCGATGAACGATGAGACGCCGAGGCGCGGCTTTCAGTTCGGACTTCTGCAACTCGTCGCGGCAATGGCGGTGCTGTCGGTCTTGTTTGCGTTTTTGCTCGCTGCCCCGACACTCATCGCCAACGCAACGGCGATCCTGATGTCGTCGTTCGGCATTGCCGGACTCATTGCAACGGTCGTCTACGGCCGAGGCGACGTCAGGGCGTTCGCAATGGGAGCATTGGCGACCGTCGTGGTCTTCAGCTTTCCCGCCGTCGTCGTGGTTGTCGTCGTGGCCTTCGAGGGGTTCGACGAGCTGGACGATCCGAGCGGAATGCGATGGCTGCCCTTCGTTTGGATGATGGTTTCGCCCCTCACGGGCCGTCTGTCGGTCGCCATACGCCGGCGACTCACCCGCGACGAGTAAGTCCGACGTCTCGATCAACTCGCCGATGACCTGCTGTTGCCAAAATGAATGGCAGCCGCAGCTTTGCGCCTGACGAGCGCGGGGCGGGTTCGGCGATGCCTGATAACCTAGGGATTCGGGGGCGTTAGAGGGCGACGGTTTTTTCTTGCATCCTTCGTTGCGCCCTGCTACGGTTGGCACTGGAACAAGGGCAGGCTCTGGCGCCTCTAGCGCCGCGGAATCGAGTGTCGAGTTACCAGGATTACGGTCGCCGCGTCGCCCCCAATTTGAGGAGTTGATTCCCATGAATCGGTTGACGATTGGATTGTTGGTCTTGGCATTGGCGATGACAAGTTCGGGGCGTGTCGATGCGGCAAGGGTACAATGGCCCGGTAACGGCCATTGGTATGAGGCCGTGAATGCCGAATACAACCTCACGTGGTTCGAGGCCCGCAATGCCGCGATCGGCAAGGGGGGATATTTGGCATCAATTGGGTCCGAAGCCGAAAACGAATTTGTCTTCAGTTTGATTGATGACGACGAGTTCTGGGTATTCGGACAGGGAGGATATGTGCCGGCAGCTTGGGGACCGTGGCTGGGCGGATATCAACCAACCGGTTCCGCAGAACCGGACGGCGGCTGGACATGGGTCAGTGGTGATCCCTGGGACTACACTAATTGGGACCGCGGTCAGCCAGACAACAATACCGGCGCCGAACACTACCTGCAGTTCCATTCTATCGACGGCGTGAGGGCCTCGACGTGGAATGATTGGCGCGTCATGCACGTTGATCTGGGACCGCACGCATATGTGGTTGAATACGTCCCAGAACCCACCAGCCTCGCACTCGCCGCGTTGGGCCTGATGGGCGTGGCGTGTTGCTGGCGGCGGCGGTGACGACCGCACGGCGTTGCGGCCCGCGGGCGCAGTGTCTGAGCGGCGGACTGTGAGCAGGTGTCATGCTGACCGGTGATTGCGGCCTTCCGAGGCAGCCCCTCCACCGGATGGTCGTTCGCCACGGCTTTGAGTGTGGCAGATGTCGCCCCGCCCTTGACCGTAGTGCCGGTGTTTTTCAGGCCAATTGCAGTGGACCCGAGTCGCCTCGTTCAGCATACGGTATAATGAAAAAGACTCAGTTTCGCACGTGGCAACGCGGCCCGAAGACAGTGAGACCAGCGATGTTGAACAACGAGTGGCACGTGCAACTGCATGAGCATCTTCGTGCCCAAGGGCACACGGAGGAGGAGATCGCCAAGATCTTTTCCCGGGTGAATCAGTACGACGTCGAGACGAAGCACGACTCGGTGATGGATGCCATCGACGCCGGTCAGATCGATCTGGCCAAGTTGATCACCGAGGCCCTGGGCGAACGAGACTGACGACGTTTTGCCTGGAGGCGCGTCGTCCCGGCGATTTTTTCGTGCTCGTCGAGTGTTCTCGTATTCTTTGTCCGGGCGAGGCGCCGGTTCTTATTTCGGGCGTCGTCGGCAGCGCGGTGAGTTGCGTTTGCTGCGACATGGCCAAGGTTCTCGCGACACGGACGAGCCTCGATACATCTTAACACGCGCGCCGCATCTGGCGGCGCGCCGCGATTTGCCGCTTTGGAGCAGCCGCCGAACGGATGAACGGCGGTGGTGCGTTTCCCCACTGCAAGCGATTGTGCTGCAAGGGATTATTGCGACGCGACCGTTGAGGCAGCGTGGGCTGACTGTAGCGTTGGCACGGCACATGCAATGGATGGATGGCGTGTGGTCCCCGTTCGTGGGTGGACCATGTTGCCGGGCCTGCTGGGCCAGGACGTCTCTCCCCAGGAGATGAATTCGCAAGAGCGAAAGGAATACTTCATGCAACAATTCATTCAAAAGACCATTCGTGAACACAAACGGATCGTCGCAACGGGAGTGATGCTGGCCGTTGTGACGACTGCATTCGCTGCGGCCAAGTCGGTGGCAACGACGCCGGCCGACAGTATGCGTCGCGAGGCGCCGGTGGCTGCTGCGACCGAGCTGTCCAGCGCGTTTCGTGACGTCTCGAACCGGCTGTTACCGTCGGTCGTGACGATCGAGTCGCGGCCCGCCGCCGACGAGATGGCCAAGTCGACTCCCCGCCCCAGCCAACCCGGCGAGGAAGCGAATCCCTTCGAGGGGACACCGTTCGGCGATCTGTTCCGCAACGGGCCCTTCGGCAAAGGCTTCCGTTTTGAGAATCCCCCGAGCGAGCCTCACCATCGCGGTGGTGGCAGCGGATCGGGCGTGATCATCGACTCGGATGGCCTGATCTTGACGAACAACCACGTCGTCAGTGGCGGTGGCAAAGTGATTGTGCGGCTGAGCGACGGGCGCGAGTACGAGGCGGCCGAAGTCCGCACCGATCCCAAGACCGACCTGGCCATCGTGCGCATCGAGGGGGCCTCGCCGTTGGTGGCGGCCACGCTCGGTGACAGCGATCAGGTCGAAGTGGGTGATTGGGTGTTGGCGCTCGGCCAGCCATTCGGACTGGAAAGCACCGTGACGGCTGGCATCATCAGCGCCAAGCATCGCGGCATCGGTATTACGGCGCGGGAAAACTTCCTGCAGACCGACGCGGCGATCAACCCGGGCAACAGCGGTGGTCCGCTGGTGAACCTGCACGGCGAGGTGATCGGCATCAACACGGCGATCTCGTCGCGTGGTGGCGGTAACGACGGCATCGGCTTCGCGGTGCCCGCCAACATGGCTCGCTGGGTCGCCGACCAATTGACGACCGACGGCGTGGTGCGTCGCGCCTATCTGGGCGTGGGCATCCAGCCCGTGACGGCTACGTTGGCCGAGCAGTTCCACGTGAAGCCCCGCGAAGGTGTGGTGGTGACCGAAGTGCGTCCCGACACGCCGGCCGCGGCCGCGGGTCTGCAGGCGGGCGACGTGATCGTCGAGTTCGCCGGTATGCCGATCAGCGACGCTGGCCAACTGCAGACGGCCGTGGAGCGTGCGGCGATCGGTTCGTCGCAAGAGCTGACGGTCATCCGCGACGGCAAGCGCATGTCGCTCACGCTCGAGCCCGAAGAGCAGCCCGCCGACCTGGCGAGCAGCACGCCGGGTGAAGCGGCGCCGCGAGGCACGGCCAGCTTCGAGCAGTTCGGCATGCAAGTGGGTGAACTCAGCGCGGACGTGGCCCGCGAGCTGGGCGTCGCAGGTGCCCACGGCGTGGTGATCACGGAAGTCGAGCCGGGCAGTGCCGCCGAAGAGGCTGGGCTCGAGGCCGGCAATGTGATCACAAAGGTCAACGGTAAGGATGTCAGCAGCGTGGCCGAGGTGGCCGACCTGTTGTCGGCCGAGGCCAACGGCGACGGCAACGGCGTGTTGCTGCTCGTCCGCACGTCCGCCGGTTCGCGATTTGTCGTCGTTGGCTAAGAGCCCGCGACGCGAGTGAGACGACCGGATGCTTTGAAAATGGAACCGTACGGGAAGCCGGCGCAGGCGACGTGTCGTCTGCGTCGGCAACCCGGCCGGTAGCGATACCCCCCGCCGTGTGACCTTTCGGTGCGTCGTCTTCTGGACCGGGTCACACCGATTTGCCCACCCAATTCCCTACCCGGCAGCCACGCTCCTCCAGTTGGCTGCCGGGTGTTTTTATGCGCGGGGCGGTGCGTGCAAGAGGCTCGAGCGGCGGGAGCATGGGGAAACGACCGGTGCGTGGAGCGGACGGCCGCAACGCGCTCGGCGGTGACGATCCTGGGGTGAGAGCGTTCGACGCGGACGCCTCACCCCAGGATCGTGGCCGCAACCTGGCGACGTGGCCGTTTCGGCGTGCATTGTTCGCGCGACTGTGGTTATACTGGCGACGCTTGAAGCGGCGCAGTCTCTGGCCAACGATCGAGGTCGTCGCAATGGTTTCACGTCCACATCGAGCATATCGCGCGAAACAGGCCCGTTTGACCCATCGAGGGTTCACGTTGGTGGAACTGCTGGTGGTGATCGCCATCATCGGCATTTTGATCGCGCTGTTGCTGCCGGCCGTGCAGGCGGCCCGCGAGTC
Source organism: Planctomycetales bacterium (assembly GCA_020426575.1). Taxonomy (GTDB): domain Bacteria; phylum Planctomycetota; class Planctomycetia; order Pirellulales; family JAEUIK01; genus JAGQPT01. Next base: position 9,600 of record JAGQPT010000437.1, on the reverse strand, counting down.
AGCCAGGCGTTCGGCCTGTGTGAACAATCTCAAGCAGATCGCCCTGGCGGTGAGCAACTACGAAGGTGTGCACCGATCGTTGCCGCCCGGCGACGTGACGCGGGCGACGGCCGCCGACGGCACGCCGCTGCCCGAGAGTAGCTTTTTCTACGGTACGAACTGGGCGATCGCGATCCTGCCGTTCATCGAACAACAGGCCGTGTTCGATCAATACGATCTATCGGTGACGAACACGCATCCGAACAATGAGGCGGTGCGCAGGACGTTCATGCCGGGCTACATGTGCCCGAGCGAACCGAACCCGCTCGAGCTTGCCACCCGGGCCACCGGGCCGGGCAACAATTTATTGTGGGCGCCGACGAGCTACGCGGCGGTGACCGGTTGGGCACAGAATGACCCCTGGTGGGGGAACTTCAGCGGCACGGTGCCCGAGCCGCTGGCGTTGCCGCTGGAGTACCGTGGTGCTATGCACACGGTCGGGAATTCGGGTCCGACCGGGCGGGCCAGTTTCACGCTGAAGACGGAGCGGATCGCCAACGTCAAGGACGGCATGTCGAACACGTTGCTGGTGGGGGAGCGATCGATTGTGTCGCCGCACCCGCGCCGTAACGCCTGGGCCTACACGTATGGGCAGTACGTCAAGAGTGCGGCGTACCCGCAGACGCGCATCCTCTTGATCGACTATGACCGCTGCGCGCAGGTGGGGGGGCCCGGTGGCGACAATCCGTGCAAGCGGGGGTTCAGCAGCTTTCACCCCAACGGCATCAACTTCGCCTTCGGCGACGGATCGGTGCACTTCTTCGGCACGTCGCAGGACATGAGCGTCTTTGTCGCCATGTCGACGATCGACGGCGGCGAACCGTTGATCGTCCCGCAGTGACGCCCTGCGTGCGTGCGGCTATTGCTCGTCGGAGGCGGGATCCTGCGCGGCGGTAGTCGGAGGAGTGGCGGTTAGAATGGCGGCGTCATTCGCTGCGGTGGTGACGTCGCCGCGGCGCGGTCCGCTGACGAGAATCGTGCGGTTCTCGCCCCGCAGGACGTTGCCGCGGATCACGATACCACTGGTGTCTTCGCCGGCGTCGACGCGGATCGCCGCGACCTGTGCATCGCTGGTGCGGATGATGTTGTCGGCGACGAGGTAGTCGGCCGTGGGGGAATCACTGGGATCGTGCCGCGCCTGATTGATCGTGACGTTGGCGTTCCAGACCTGGTGAGGTTCGGCGCCATTCGGCTTGCGGCCGTTCAGCTCGAACACGTTGCTGGTGACGACCATTCCGACGCAATCCGGTGCCCAGAGTCCCTCGCGCCCGCTTTGCGCGACGGTGTTGCCGGTGAAGACGCAGTTCCTCGAACCCCGTTCGATCGTCGTGCCCCGTGAGCCGTTTTCGCGCATAATGTTGGCCGTGCCGATCACCTCGTCGCACGATTCGAGGAAGTAGCCGCCCATCTTGGCTCGGTAGATGCGGTTACCGATGATTTGCCCACGGCGACAGTGGTAGAAATGGGTGCCGTCGCTGCGTGAGCCTTCCAGCCGGCAGCCGCGCACGGTGAAGTCGTCGACGTAGTAACAGGCCACGAGCCCCTGGTCCTCGCGCGTGCTGCCTTCTTCCCAGGTTTCGCTTGAGAGGTAATCGGGATAGCGGTTGCAGCAGTTTTCGATGACCGCGTCGCTGATCGTGACGTCGCGCACCGGAGAGTCTTCGCTGCCGAAGACGCCGACGCCGTTGCTCGAGAGGTCATGGATCCAGACGTCGCGGATGCGAATTCGGGCCGAGGCGCCGCGCACATGGATGCCGCGGATGTTGACGCCGTCGGGCCAGGCGTCGTTGCGGCCGGCGATTTCGCCGCCATTCAGCGTGACGTCGGTCACGCCGTCGGCGACGAACACGGCTCCGTCCCGACGGCGCCGTTCGTCGAGCAGGAACTGGGCGCCGTACATTGAAAGCATCGTGCCGCTGCGCAGTTGAATACCCGTCTCGTCGACGCGGTAAACAAGCGGCGGGATCAGCAGGGGGCGGCGTTCCTCGGCCGCCGCGTCGACGGCTCGCTGGATTTCGTGCTGATAAGAAACGCTACCGTCGGTGGCGTAGAGGGCTGGCAAAAAGTCGACCAGCGACAGCACTTCGTGGGCCGAGGCGCATGTCGGCAGAGCCGCGATGGCGACGACACCCAGAATAGCGGTAGTGCGGAACATGATGCGGGCGGGATGGCGGCGTGTTTGAGCGGCGCGTGATTACGGGTCGGTGATGTTTGGCGCCCAGAGCCCGGGCTGGATGGCGGGGCGCTCGCCCGTGGGGGGAAACGACTGGGCCACCGCATCGTGGAGCAGCACTGAAAGTTCGGCGATGCTATCGGCGAATGACGCGTCCTCGGCAAGGTTCGTCAGTTCCTCTGGGTCGTTGTCGTGGTCGTAGAGTTCGCGCCCGGCGCGGCCTTCGTCCCACTCGGTGTAGCGAAAGCGCGGCGTGCGGACCGTGTAACCATGTTTGTCCTGATCGTTGCCACGGCCGCGGCGCACGTGGCTGAAGGCCCAGCCACGGCCGGGCTCGTCGGGGTTGTTGAGCATCGCCGTGAGGCTTTGTCCCTGCAGATTCGCCGGTGCCGGCACACCGCAGAGTTCGGTGAGCGTCGGGTAGAGGTCGACGAGCCCGACCGGTGACGCGACCACGGTACCCTGGCGGGCCTTGCCGGGAGCGGCAATGATCAGCGGCACGCGCGTGCTGCCTTCAAACAGGCTCATCTTCTGCCAGAGCCCGTGTTCGCCGAGATGATAGCCATGGTCGCTGGTGAAGACGACGATCGTGTCGTCGGCCAGCCCCAACCGTTCCAGGGCGTCGAGTACGCGGCCGACTTGCGCGTCCATGAACGAGATGCTGGAGAAGTACGCCTGTTTGGCCTGTCGCCGCAGGTCGTCGGTGAGCAGTTCGTGTTCTTTTTTGTGGCTGGCCAGTCCCAGCGGTGGAATGTCCCGTTGGTCTTCCTCGACTCCGGTGACAAGCGGCATGTCGGCCACGGGATAGCCCGTGAAATACGACTCGGGCGCGACGTACGGCGTGTGTGGTCGGAAGAAGCCGACGGCGAGGAAGAACGGCCGATCGCGATCACGGGCGCAGCGTTCGAGCACCCATTCGGCGTCGCTGGCCATGAGCCCGTCGGTGTGGAGCAGATCGCCGCGGGGCGAGGCGTACCAACTCAGCGTGCCGCCAAATGAACCGGGTTGCAGCGTGAAGATGTCGGGTTCTTCGATCAGCCGGTCGCAACCGGCGGGGTTGAGTTCGAGTTCCCAGGAGCCGGGGTCGTCGTGCCCGTTCGTGCCGATCGAACGGGGCACGTTGTAATGGTAGAGCTTGCCGATTCGCCCGGCGAAGTAGCCTTGCAGGCGAAACGCCTGAGGCAAGCTGAGATGCGAGGGAATCGTCTGGCGGAAGATCTGCGCGTTCGCCAGGATGCCCGTACTGTTGGGATACAGTCCACAGAGCATCGAGTTGCGGCTGGGTCCGCAGAGGGGAAACTGGCAGTAGGCGTGATCGAAGCGGACGCCGCGGGCCGCCAGACGATCGATGTTCGGAGTGGTGACCAACTCGTCGCCGTAACAGCCGATACGGGTGTTCAGATCGTCGGAGATGAGAAACAGCACGTTGGGCCGCGACTCGGCGGCGGCGAGCTGCAGCGAAGCCAGCTGCGCGAAACACACGGCCAGTCCGAGTGACAGCAACACGCGGTGCAAACGTTCGAGTCGGATCATCGGTTCATGCCTGCGTGGCGGACTTGGTGCGGAAGCCGGAACGTAGCGGCCCAGTGTAGTCGACCGGCGCAGCGGATGCGAATGATTGGAGGTGTGAGTGGCCGCGGCTCCGCCGTACATCAGGGCGTGGCTGGCTCGAACAGTTCCGGCGCAAGGCGGGGATCCGCCAGATCGAGGCGGTACATTACCTGGTTGTAGTCGTATCGAGGGGTCGCGACGGGGTTGCCGCTGAAGGTGTGCGAATAGGTCCCCTCGAAATAGATACAGCGGCCGCCGTCCTTGGCAAACATCGGGTGCTGCTTGGGGTTGTAGAAGCTGTAGCGCTCGTGAGTGACGACCTTGCGTGCCGTGGTCCAGGGACCGACGGGTTGATCGGCCGTGGCGAACCAGACCTCGCCTAATGGTGACGTGCCAAAGGCCTGCAGCGCGATCATCACCCAGCGACCAAGGTATTCGTCGTAGGCGACCGAGCTCGAGTGCACCGCTACGTGCTTTCCGGTTTCGACGTCGCTGAGCACGAAATACGCTTCGCCGGCGGCGAGTTTCCCAGTGGCCAACAGTTCGCCTTCGAGTTTTTCGTCCGGGGGGATCGTGGCGGGACGCCAGGCCCATTCGAGCCGGCCCGTGGCGTCGCGCGCCAATTCGAAGTCGTCGCGGCTGCTGCCCGTGCGAAAGTAGGTGTACGCCTCATAGCGACCAGGGTCGAGCAGGGCAGGGGCCGCCGCCTCGACGCGCATCAGCGGATAGTCGCGGCCGAAATAGACGTACGACTTGCCGTCCAAGTCATAGTGAAATGGATGCCCCGTGGGCACGATCGGCGCCTCGTCGGCGTATTCCAAACGTTTCTCGAAGCGGCTGGCCTCACGATTGAATTCGACGAGCCCACGCTGGTAGATGACCAACGGTTTGCGCACTTTGACGTACTTGGCGAACATTCGTTCGTGGCCAGCGTCGTCGGTCACGACCGTGAGCCCGTCGATCCAGGTGGGGCCGTCACCGGGCATCTGGCAGGTGGGGCGCACGAAGCCGTCGTCGTCAGTGAAGTAGTCGAGGTCGACGCCAACGTCGGCGTCAAGGCCACCATCGCCCGGCAGCCTCGACGTGGCGCCCGGCACGTGGAAACAACCGAGCGGATAGCCGTCCCGATTCGTGTCGCCCCAAAACCAGTAAACACGGCCATCGAACACGGCGTTGACGACGCTGTCCGAGCCCACGACCCCGGCGTTGAGCAAAGGGTGAGAGATCGGCGGCCGCCCGCCGGCAAGCAGCGTGTCTCGATAGATGTCCGCCCCGGTCACGCGGTAGAGCCGTTCGGCGATGTTCACCCGTTTGATCTGCAAAGTGGCCGTGCCGCCCGAAACGACGCGCACTCGCCGGCCGGCGAAGCCGAAGCCGTCAGGGGGAAACTCGTAGCCGTGGCTGTGGATGTAGAAGAAGACGTCACGATCGAACAATCGGGCATCGTCGATCGCGGCGATGCCGGACGAATCGGTGACGTAGCGGACGTGGGCGACGGTCTCCAACTCGACCAGGGGCACGCCACGACCGCTGCCCGAGTCGACGACGTGGATCGCAAACGGAGCCGCATCGGGCTGCAGAGGTTCCGGGGGAGCGGTGAGCAGGGTCGCGGCGGTGAGCAGCAACGCGGGCGTCATCGCGAGGATGCCGTGTGATGGAGGAAGAACTGTGGCACGGCGTCGTAGGCGGCATCGATCGCAGCGGAATCGCCATCGACGAGGCCGTGCTCTGCCCCCTCGATCGTGATCAGTTGGTGTGTGACACCGTGCGCCTGCAGTTCGCGGTCCATCAATACCGATTGTTCGTAAGGGACGTCGGTGTCCGCCTTGCCGTGGATGAGCAGCGTGGGGGGGTAGTCACCGTCGACGTTTCTCAGCGGCATATAAGGAGCGAATCGGTCAGCTTCGTTGTGCGGGTCCCAGCCCGAGACGGCCTTGGGCCAGCCGCCCGTCTGACGACAGAATTGATAGAAGGCGCCGCCGTCGCCGGGTCGGTCGCGCGAGTCGGCCAGCGGCGGTCCGCTCACTTGTTTCCAGGCTTCGTCGGGCGTGAGCTGCGAACGGTGGTGACGCGGATGGGGACTGGGCGTGCTGTACCAGTCGCCGACGAGATCACCGTAGCCAAAGAATGCTACCAGCGCTCGAGGGCGCGGCCGGACGCGATGGCCGGCCGTGAGCGTGAGATAGCCGCCGGCCGAGCCGCCGGTCACCACGACGTTGTCGACGTCGGCCTGAAACAGCCGAGTGCCGTCCTTGCGCAGCCAAGCGAAGGCGTCTTCCACATCGGCGATGATCTCCGGCAGTTGTGTCTCGGGGGCGAGTCGATAGTCGATCGAAACAACGACGAAGCCGGCGGCGAGCATTGCGTCGCGAACCCGGCGGTCGATGCCTTCGCGGTTTCCAAGCATCAGGGCGCCGCCGTGGATCATCACGAGCACGGGCCGCGGTTCGTCGCCCGGCGCGCGATAAACGTCGGCGTGGACATCCAAATCGCCGACGGTCTTGTAGACGTAGGTCGTCCTGGTGAACTCGGGTTCGTCGGCCAGGGCCGCGCTGGTGAGGTGGACCGACGTGGCGGCCAAGAGTATCTGCTGGAAGAATGATCGGCTCATACTCGTTCGGCCGTTTGCAATGGGGTCACGGTTCGATCGTGGCGACGATGCCCAGTGCCGAGTCGCCGTGGAGTTGATCGAGTTCCACTTTGACGCCACAGGCCGATTCGCCGATGGTGAAGACTTCGTCGGGCAGGGCGGCCGCGAGCTTCGCCTGGGAACCGGGGACGATTTCGTCGATATTGCGGCCAACCGTGCCGTGGTGAACGTCCTTGCCACGAATGTAGTGCAGCAACACCTTTCCCTGAGGATCAGTGATGTACGTGTGTTCGCCGACGTCGACGGAGACGGTGAGCACGTCGCGGAGCGTGGTATCCAGGTCGGTTTCGATGCCGACAAAACCGAAGATTTTTCCCGAGGAATCGCTGTAGATAGGGACTGCGCCGGTCAGCACCATGTCGCGGCGATCGTCGTCGAGGTTGTCCACCTGGGGGATCGGCGCGTTTTTGATGGAGACGTCGCCGGGCTTGAGGCGTCCGATGAGTTCGACAATGCCTGTCCGCTCGATCGCCGAGAGCCGGCTGCGCGGGACCATTTGAACGTAGCTGGCGACGGACTGCCGCTCGACGCGAACGATTTCGTGCGCGCCTTGCGTTCGGCCGGTGCCGGTAGTGGCGGCTTGCGGCGCGTTGCCAGCGCCGGCGGTCGCCGCGTCGGCCACGTCGCCAGCGCGAGTGGTTGCAGGGGAGGTCGTGCCCAATGATGCATAAGTGACGGCGAGGTAGTTGGGGTTCGCCTCGAGCAGTCCACGATAGATCATTTGGAGCCGCGCTTGCCAGACTTCTTCAGGATCGGCGTCGACACTGTTGGCGTCGCCTTCGCGGACGTTGATGATCGCCTGGATCGGGGGCAGGGCTCCCATGAATCGGGTGTTTTTCGCCAGGCCCGTGATCACCGAGCCGATGCCGTGTTGGAGTTCATCGACGTCGGCCTTGAGTCCTTCGAAACGAGCCCGTTGTTCGGCGACGTGGTTCTGTTGGCGGGTGATGGCGAGAGTGGCGGCTGCCACGATCAGCACCGTGGCCAGCACGCCGACGAGCTGCGAGAGTCGGCGATGCGTGCCCATCCAGCGCCAGGCCCGGCGGTGCCAAGGCTCGATGTACGTCGTCACCGGTTCGCCGGCCATCCAGCGCTGCACCTCGTCGGCCAGTTCCAGTGCCGAGCCATAACGGGCGTAGCGCCGGTTGGCCATCGCCTTGGCGCAGACGGCGTCAAGCTCCGGCGGTGCATCGGGGTTGAGCGACAACGCGGACGGGGCCTCGCTGCTGACGATCGCCTGGAAGAGTTCGGTGACCTTGCTGGTCGAGGTCAGCGACGTGTGGCTTTTCTCGTGGGGCGCAAAGCCGGTGAGGATCGCAAACAGGATGGCTCCGAGCCCGTATACGTCGGTTGCCGGTTCGATCTCGTCGAGTCGGCCGGCGGCCTGCTCGGGCGCCATGTACATCGGCGTGCCCAGCACCTGGCCGGCGGTCGTCTGGTTGACGGCACCGAGTTCTTCGAGTTCGAGGTCGCCAAAGATGTCCTGCAATTCGGCGCGACCGGTGAGTTTGGCCAACCCCCAGTCAAGCACGATCACCTGGCCAAAGTCGTCCAGGGCGATGTTCTCGGGCTTGAGGTCGCGGTGCACGACTTTGCGCGAATGGGCAAACGCGATCGCCTGGCAGACGGTGACAAAGGCGGTGAGCAGTCGATGCAAATGCATCGGGTTGTCGTCGCCCGACTCGCGGCGTTCGTGGTACTCGACGATGGCGTCTTCGAGTGTGCGTTTGCCAAGAAAACGCATTACGTAGAATGCGCTGCTGGCGTTGTCGTCGCCGCCGAGGTGATGGACGGGGACGATGCTGGGGTGTTCCAAGCGGCCGGTGACCTGGGCTTCGCGGCGGAAGCGGCGCAGCGCGCCCTCGGCGTCGGCGCTGCCGGAGCGCATCTCCTTGATGGCCACGAGTCGGCCGAGTTCGTCGTCGCGGGCCAGCCAAACCGTGCCCATCCCGCCTTGTCCGATCGGCCGCAGCAGTTGGTAGCGCGTCGTCACGCTGCGCGTGCGGTGGGCCTCGTCGATCGTCTGCGCGCAACCGAGGCCGAGGAGGTTCGTCACGCGACCGCCGGCGTCGAGTTCGGCCAACAGCGACGTCGAGGCGCTCTGGTGGGTGTTGACGCCCTGGGCGGCCATGATGGCGACGGCGCGTTTGAAGCGATGGTCCGCTTCGCTGCGGAGCGTGTCGCATTGTTGTTCGGACAACAGCCGTTCGCGGGCGAGGTGGTTCGCAAGGCTGTCGGCGCCGTGGATCGTCCAGTTCTTCACGGCCTTGGCCAACTGGCGTTCGCCGATCGCGCCGGCCTCAAGCGCCACGACGGCGAAGGCGACGTCGCGTTCCTTCTTCTGCGAATTGTCTTCCTCGTACAGACAGGTGGCGTCGACGTTGGCCGAACTGCTGCTGGTGCTGACGGTGTTGGCGTTCGGGATGGGCGTGTTGGTGGTAGTCGCGTTGCCGGCGGCGTCGCGCTTCTCGCGCTCAGCGAACAGCCGCGAATAGTCGCCCGAGTTTTTTCCACCATTCGCCATGACCGACCCGTCTTTGCCTGGTTTGTTGTATCTGTACCGACCCGTTTCGGCACCACGTGCCCCCGGGGCGGGGCCGGCGCACATGCTACTTTACCACGCCCGCGGGGCGGCTGCTGGGGCGGCGGGCCACGATTGCCGAGGGCTATGAGCCCGTCCCAGCCGAGGCAGGCCGGGCTGGGGCGGGAACGGCGAGCCGCAGAACCAGTGTTTCCAGCACGACTCGCGGCGGCAGCGCGCTGTCGCCCTTGAGCGCCAGGTCGGTTTCCAGCAGCCAGTCGTAGATCTGCTTGCCCCGGGCGCGGCCCAGCCGCCGCAGTTGTGCCTCGGCCTTGCCGACGGCGAAACTCCGCACGCCCGACTGTTCCAGGGCCGCGCGGAGATTGATGCGGCGTCCGGCCGCCTCGGCCAGTTCGATGCGCCGCGTGGCCTCGGCAAAACGTCGCAACGTTGCGGCGATCTGCCCGAGGATGCCGATCGGATGTTCGCCAGAGGTGACGAGCCGCTCGACGTGTTCGAGCGCCGCTTCGGCGTTACCGGCCAGGGCGATGTCGAGCATGTCCCAGGCGGTCTTGGCCCGCCAGCCGCCGACGAGATTTTGCACGTGTTCGACCGTCACTGCGCCGGCGCTGCCAACGGCGGCGGCCAGCTTGGCCAATTCCTGGT
>JAGQPT010000436.1 GCA_020426575.1 Planctomycetales bacterium | reverse complement strand
TGATGCGAGGCTCGGCTGGTCGCAATGCCGATAGCACATCGCCGCTGGTTGTCCGAAGATGCGTTTCGCCCATCATTTCGCCAAGCCGCTATGAGCATCGTCCTGTTTGAAGACAATCGTGTCAGTGGTCTTTACCCGATCACGATCGGCCGCCCCGCCTTTTCGATCACGTGCGGCAGTTACCGGCTCATCGACCTGGCGGCCGACCTTGACCATCGGGTGAATTGGGCGATACGGCCCCACTTGCGCGAGGTGGCCGCCCGCGATTACGCCTCGCTCAAACAGTTCAGCGACGGTGACCTGAATCGCACCGACGGGGATCCGTTGCTGCTGATCAACGCCTCGATGGTTCCATCGGCTGACGTTTATCGGCAACTCAGCACGATGCTCCGTGAAGGCAAGCCGGGAGTGGTGCGGACGAGCGATCGGGTGGCAGCTGCGCTACTCGGGCCCGACGATCCGGCGATGCCGCCGCTGGAGCAGATCGCCGACGTCGAACCATTCATCAACTGCCTGGCGCTGAAGCCGCTGCCGTACAAACTGCCCCTGTTCACGTATCCGCACGAAGTAGTGGATCACCATATCCGTGTGTTGGCCGAGAACCTGGAGCGGCGCCTCGAACGGCAATCGTACACGGAGTTGCGCGAGGGGGTGTTCGGCCACGAATCGACGCGGCTCGGCGAATACGTCGTCACCGACACGAGCAAAGGCCCGATCATTCTCGAAGAGCACGCCGAGATCGGTCCCTATTGCCTGCTGTCCGGCCCGGCCTACATCGGACCGCGTGCCCGGGTGATCGAACACTCGGCGATCAAACACGGCACGTCGCTCGGTCACACGACCAAGATCGGCGGCGAGGTCGAAGCGTCGATCATCGAACCGTACACGAACAAACAGCACCACGGCTTCCTGGGACACAGTTACCTGGGCAGTTGGATCAACCTCGGCGCCGGCACCTGCAACAGCGACCTGAAAAACACGTACGGCACGGTGAAGATGGAGTACAACGGCGAGAAGATCTCGACCGACATGCAATTCATCGGCACAATTGCCGGCGACTATGCCAAGACGGCGATCAACACCAGCATCTTCACCGGCAAGTTGATCGGTGCCTGCAGCATGATCTACGGTTTCGTGACGACGAACGTACCGAGCTTTGTCAACTACGCCCGCCTGTTTGGCCAGGTCACGGAGACGCCGCTCGAAGTGATGATCGCCACGCAGGCACGGATGTTCGCCCGCCGCGGCGTCGAGCAACAGCCGTGCGACGCGGCCCTGCTCGAAGCGATGTACGAACTGACCCGCCACGAACGCCAGATCGCCGGCGAACCACTATCGCTGTGACCGTAACCCCTTCGGCATCCGCCGGCCGACGGATGAGCTAACACACCTATGCCAGTTCGCCCCAGTGCTGACGACGTAAGGATGCGGGGGTTTGCCCGGCGAACGACGGTCACTGAGGCGCTGGCTTGGCTCGACGACCAGTTGGCGGCGCTGCCCGCCGAGACCGTCGCGATCGACGAGGCACACGGGCGGGTGCTCGCCGCCGACGTCACCAGCAGCGTTGACGTGCCGGCGTTTGATCGGGCGATGATGGACGGTTACGCCGTCGTGGCCTCCGACGTCCAAGGCGCCAGCACCTACAGCCCACTCGAGCTCACCGAAGTCGGGATCTCGCTGCCGGGCCGACCGGCCGACGCGCGCGTCGCACCGGGACAGGCGGTGCGAATCATGACCGGTGCGCCGATCCCCGATGGCGCCGACGCGGTGCTGCCTTTCGAGAAGACGCGGCAGTTGCCCAATGCGGCTGCGACTAGCCCCGACGGAACTGCGAAAAAGAATGTCGAGGTCGTCGGCGACGTGGCGGTGAGCGCCAACGTGGGGCGACGCGGCGAAGATGTCCGTGCCGGGACGATCGTGCTCAATGCCGGACGACGCTTGCGGCCCCAGGACGTGGGCCTGCTTTCCGCCGTCGCGGTGCCAACCGTCGCCGTGGTGCGCCGGCCGCGGGTGCGCATCATCACCACGGGCGACGAACTGGTGCCGGCGGGACATCACCCCGGGCCGTTCCAGATTGCCGACGCCAACGGCCCGATGCTCAGCGCCCTGGCCGAGCGCGACGGGGCAGCGACGGTCGAACGCGTGATGATTGAGGACGACCGCGAGGCGATCTCTGCGGCAATGCTCGCGGCGCCGGACGACGGTGTCGACGTGTTGCTGATCTCCGGCGGTTCGAGCGTGGGCCAGGAAGACGTGGCGCCGGTGTTGCTGGCCCAGCGCGGCGAGTTGGCCGTGCACGGCATCGCCATGCGGCCGAGCAGTCCGGCCGGAATGGGGCGACTGGGCGGCTCGTTGGTGTTCTTGTTGCCGGGGAATCCCGTGTCGTGTCTGTGTGCGTACGACTTTTTCGCCGGCCGCGCGATTCGTGTGCTGGGCGGTCGGCGCGCCGCGTGGCCGTATCGACTGACCCGGGGCGTGCTTCGTGCTAAAATCTCGTCGGTGATCGGCCGCCTCGACTACTGCCGCGTGCGCATTCAGGAGGACGACGCCGGCGGTGCGACGGTCGAGCCGCTGGCGATTTCCGGCGCGTCGGTGCTTTCATCGACCACCCGGGCCGACGGGTTCGTAGTCATCGCTGCCGACCGCGAAGGCTATCCCGCGGGCGATGAAGTGGACGTTTATTGGTACGACGACGCGCTTGGTTCTTATTGAGCATTGCGACAACTGGTCGAAGACGAGTGGCACCGTGACCCAGCAACAATTTCTTGACGTTGTCGACCGCGACACGGCGGTGAAGCGATTCCGCGACGCGTTGCCGCTCGGACCGCTCGACAGCGAAACGGTGCTGCTGGGCGAGGCGCTGGGGCGGGTGCTGGCCGAGAACGTCGCCGCGCCGGTCGACGTGCCGTCGTTTGACCGCGTGAACTACGACGGATACGCGGTGCGGGCGGCCGACACATCGGGCGCTGCGGAGGAAGTCCCCGTGCGGCTGCGGTTGCTCGACGAACGCCTGGCGACGGCCCGGGTGCCGCAGGCCACGGTCGTAGCCGGGACAGCGATGTCGATCGCCACCGGGGGCATGTTGCCGCGCGGTGCCGACGCCGTGGTGATGATCGAACACACGGACGAAGACGGTGATGCGTTGATCGTGCGCAAGGCGGTGGCGTCCGGGTTCGGCGTGGCGTTTGCCGGCACCGACATGTCGGCGGGCGAAACCGTGCTCCGCGCCGGCCAGTTGCTCACGAGCCGGGACACCGGCGTGCTGGCGGCGGTCGGGGTCGATCGCGTCGCCGTCTATCGCCGTCCCCGCGTGGCGATCGTCTCGACGGGCGACGAACTGATCGCCCCCGGCGAACCAATGACGCCGGCGATGGTCTACGATTCGAACGCCCGAATCGTGGCTGACGCCGTGCGCGAGTGCGGTGGCGAGCCGATCGTGTGCGGCATCGTGCACGACGACGTGGAACGCCTCCGCCACGTGGTGCGCGAATCGCTGGCAACGGCCGACGTCGTAGTACTATCGGGCGGCACGAGCAAGGGCGACGGCGACCTTTCCTACCGTGTTGTCCACGAACTGACCGACCCGGGTGTCGTTGTCCACGGCGTCGCGTTAAAACCCGGCAAGCCGATCTGCCTGGCCGTGTCGGCGGGCAAACCAGTGGTGGTGCTTCCCGGTTTTCCTACGTCGGCGATTTTCACGTTCCACGAGTTTGTCGCCCCCGTGTTGCGTGAGCTCGCCGGTCGCGGCGACCAGCAGACGGCTCGGCTGACGGCGCGAATGGCCGTCGACGTGACTTCGGCACTGGGGCGGCGTGAATACCTGATGGTTGGGCTAGTGCGGGAATCTGCGGACACGGACCGGACTGATCGGGCGCTCGAACAAGATTCGCCGCGCGACGCCGCGCTCGTCGCTTATCCGATGCCTGGCGGCTCGGGCTCGGTGACGACGTTCAGCCGTGCCGA
>JAGQPT010000040.1 GCA_020426575.1 Planctomycetales bacterium | reverse complement strand
GACGAAGATTCCCACGAGTTTGTTAGTACATGACCTCGTCGCGATAATTTCGAGTCGAGGAACAGATTGCTGGTTTTGTTTGACACTGGATCCATCGTACAGCATTTCGGACCAGATTCCTCCGAACCCAGAAGACTTCGCGATGCACTTGCTGATGATTTTGCTCGAGTGGCTCTTCAACCGTCTTGGTCGTGGCCATATGGTTCCCGCCGTGGTGCCGACGCGCCGGATGCGCCGAAGCGAGGAAATGCGTTTGGCGCGGGCTCAATACGCCGAGTACCTGGGCCACCCCATGGTGGCCTTGCGGTGGTTGACACTCGACGAGACATTACCCCGCGGTCGTCACCGCGCGGCGTCGCAACGCAGTGGTCGCCGACGTCTTGCCGGCCGCAGGAACCTGCCTGCACTGCGAAGTGCCGGAGCGGGAAAAGTCTGGTTCACGGGAAGGTCGGTCCAAGGCAACGGCCCAGCCGTTGCCGGTGTTGCTGCGAACACCATCACACGTTGGGGGAATTCGTGGCGCCGGTGGGTTTGCCGGGCCAACAACAACGACTTGCGGCCACTAACTCGTGCTGGTCACGGTGAGGCACCCGAGTAGTGCCGGGCGACGGCACCGTGCGACGTTAGCCGTACGGACGCCTCAACCGCAGTCGTCGGCCTTGCACACAAACGTAGGCTACGCACCGGCGTTACCCACCAGGTCGCCGGTAACCATGCCACCGGCAACGGTGCCGGCGAGGTCGATCCCCTGACACGTCAAAACTAGCTATCTGTTTCTCACTCGGCGAATCGCCAGAGGGGCGCGTTGCGCGTCTCGCTCGATTGCGCGAGACCGTGTCGTGTCGACTGTCAACGACGCGAAGGAACCGATAGGTGCACGATATTATTCTCATCGGCCAGTGGTTGCCGTTGGCGGAAGTTTCGCCGGTGGTTTCAGGCATGGCGGCAGCGGTGCTGGCGGCCGCATTGACGTTCGCCGTGGTCAAGCTGCTCGACCACCTCAATTTTCGGGACGCTGATCGGCAGGCCAGGGCCCTGATCGCCCAGGCCGAACGCGAGGTGGAAAATCTCCGCAAAGAAGCCGAATTGGAACGCAAGGAGCTTGCCCTGCAGCAGCGCGACGCGGGAGAAAAGGAGCTCTCCAAGCTCCGCGAAGACCTGCACGACCGCGAGCGGCAGCTCGACAAACGGCAAGACTCAGTCGACCAGCAGGCCGACCAACTCCGCAAACAGGAGCGAATGGTCGAGGGCACCCAGCGCAAACTCGCCGACCGCATCGACGAACTCAGCGAGCGGAAGAAAGAACTCGACGAAGTCTACGAAGCGCAACGCCAGCAACTCCACCAGCTCAGCGGCCTGGACCGCGAGCAGGCGAAGGAGCTGTTGCTCGAACGACTCGATCGGGAACTCAAGCACGAAACCGGCGCCCGCATCATCGAAAACGAAAAGCGAATTGCCGAAACGTGCGACACCAAAGCACGCGAGATGTTGATCACGTCGATGCAGCGCTTCGCTGCCGCGCACACGGCCGAGACGACGACGAGCACCGTCGACATTCCCAACGACGACATGAAGGGGCGGATCATTGGTCGCGAGGGTCGCAACATCCGGGCGTTTGAGAAGGCGACCGGTGTGGACGTGATCATCGACGACACGCCGGGTGTGGTGATCGTCAGCGCGTTTGACACGGTGCGTCGCGAGATTGCCCGGCAGGCCCTGGACAAGCTGATCGCCGACGGGCGCATCCACCCTTCGCGGATTGAAGAAGTGGTCGGTGAGACGCAGCAGGAAATCGAGAACGACATTCGCAAACACGGGGAGGCAGCCGCCCAGGAAGCCGACGTACCTGGATTGCATCCCAAGGTGATCCAACTGCTGGGGCGATTGCGCTACCGGACCAGCTATAGCCAGAACGTGCTGAGACATTCGATCGAAGTGGCGTTTCTGGCCAGCATGATGGCCGAAGAGGTCCACCTCGACGCGGACCTGGCGCGGCGCTGCGGCCTGCTGCACGACATCGGCAAGGCGGCTGACCACGACGCCGACGGCGGTCACCCCAAGATCGGCGCTGACCTGCTCAAACGCTACAACGAGGGCCCCGAAGTCGTGCACGCGGCGCTGGGCCACCACGACGACCTGCGGATCGCCAATCCTTACACGGTGCTTGTGGCGGCCGCCGACGCGGCGAGTGCCTCGCGGCCCGGTGCGCGGCGGGAAACACTCGAACGCTACATCAAGCGGATGGAAGAACTCGAGAGCATTGCCACCGGCTTTGACGGCGTCGACCAGGCCTACGCCATCCAGGCAGGTCGTGAAGTCCGCGTGCTCGTCCGTGCCGAAGACACGTCGGACGAGTCAGCCGCCAAGATTTGTCGAGACATCGCCAAGGCCTATGAAGACCAGCTCACGTATCCGGGCGAAATCAAGGTGACGGTGATTCGAGAATCGCGGATGTCGTCGATCGCACATTGATGGCGGCTGCCCGGCAGCGCGTTGGTTCAGATTTTCGCCCCAGCGGAGAGGTAGTAAGTTGCGGCTGTTACACATTGGCGACATCGTGGGCAAACCCGGTCGGCGCGCCGTCACCGATGCGCTGCGCGGTCTGGTTGAAGAGCAGCGGATCGACTTTGTCGTCGCCAACGCGGAAAACTCGGCCGCCGGATCGGGGCTGACGCCGGCCAACTACAACGAGCTGATCGGTGCGGGCGTCAATTGCATCACGCTGGGCGACCACATTTATCGGCGCCGCGAGATCATCCCGCTACTGTGTAATGCCAACAACATTGTCAAACCGGCGAACTTTCCCGCCGATGCGCCCGGCCGCACGTCGGCGATCGTCGAGGCCCGCAACGGCGTCCGTGTTGGCGTGATCAGTCTGCTGGGCCGCGTGTTCATGCGGCCGGTGAATTGTCCCTGGGAGGCGGTCGACCGCGAGTTGGCGGGGTTGCCTGCGGAAGTGCGCGTCGTGATGGTCGACTTCCACGCCGAGGCCACCAGCGACATGCAATTGATGGGGCGGCACCTGGCGGGAAAGGTGACGTCCGTGCTGGGAACCCATACGCACGTGGCAACGGCGGACGAACAGATTCTGCCAGGAGGTACCGCCTTTCAGTGAGACATCGGGATGACTGGGCCGCATGACAGCATCCTGGGGCGCCGCGTCGACCGCGTGCTACAGACGACAATTACGTTCAATCCGAGTCATTTTGAAGTTGCCACCGGCGACGTGCGCATTTCGGCAACGGTGGTCGAAGCCGACCCGGCGACGGGGAGAGCCAGCGGGGTTTGGCGGATTTGCGCCGACGAGAACGAAATCGACCGTCTCAGCAGACTGCACCGGGCAAAGGCGACCCGAAACTGAGCCGGCGCGACGTCT
>JAGQPT010000435.1 GCA_020426575.1 Planctomycetales bacterium | reverse complement strand
GATCACTGCGTCTTGCCAGGTGTTGGCAATCAGCCTCAGCGGCAACAGGCACAACCAGGTTCCCGCGACGATTCCCCCGACCCGGGCCGCCTTGCGAACGCCCACCGCCGCGGCGCCGATCCTGCCGGTTCGCGCCACGCGTCCGGAGACTTCGAGCAAGTAGCCCAACGTGAGGAATTGCAGGATCGGTATGGCGGCCAAGACGGCCAGGCCCACGAGCAGCGTGACGGCGCCAAACACCCACTCACACGCCGCGGCCACCCCGGCTGCGGCGCGACGCCAAGCGGCGGATTGTGTCGCAACCTTTTCAGCGCGAGAGGGTTGTGTCGTTTCCTCCGTCACCGCCAGGCGCGGTCCGGCGATAACCGTTGCCGCGACCGGAAGCGGTGACGCCGGAGGTCGCCCGGCCGGGGTCGAATTGTCTCGGGCCGCCGCCATCAGAAAAACCTCATCGACAGGTGCGCAAGCAATTCGGTCGGCGTGCGAAAATATTTGTATCGTGAGGCATCGTTTGCCTCGGGCCTCCAGTGTAAACACGGCGCCCGCCCGGGGCCAATCGCGCTCGATCCGCAGCTACACGTACGGGCAGACGTTCGGCGCCCGGAGAATTGCCGTCGCATGAACAGCACACCACATCAACAGCGACGAATCCCGGCGGGCCGATGGCGGCGCGACGCGTTGTTCATTGCGGTCTGCGTCGTCGCCGTTGTGGGGTTTGCCGGGTCGTTACTGCCCGAGTTGCCGACACGGCACCCGTTGGCCGAGTTATCTCCGTCGCGCGGCGAGCACCCGAAGGCATCGGTGATCGAAACCGCCGCCGCCGTCGATTCGGCAATCAACGACGCTGCGCTGAACAACACTTCGGACGTTGTGGCATCGGTGCCGCCGGCCGATCGACTCACGGTGGCGCGGCGGCTCTGGTTGGCACTGATGGGCACGATTCCTTCGCTCGAAGAAATTCGTCAGCTCGAAGCCTCGACGACGAACGCGATTACCGGCGACCCACCGGACGCGGCGGAGATCGACCGCATGTTGGACCACGTCTTCGCCGACCCGCGCCACGCCGACTACCTGGCCGAACGGCTGGCGCGGGCGTATGTCGGTGTTGAGGACGGTCCCTTCCTGCTGTATCGCCGCCGCCGTTTCACCGCCTGGTTGAGCGATCAGTTGCTGGAGAATCGGCCCTACGACGCCGTCGTTCGCGAGATGCTCACGGCCCGGGGGCTTTGGACGGACCAGCCGGCGGCGAACTTCATCACCGTAGCGTTTGTCGACGACAACGAAGACGATCGGCTCGACGAAGCGCTGCTGACGAGCCGACTGAGCCGCGCGCTGCTCGGCGTGCGACTCGACTGCGCCGAATGCCACGACCATCCCTTTGCCGACTGGAAACAGCGCGACTTTCAAGGCTTGGCCGCCTTTTTTGCCGGCACGTCGCCGTCCCTGGGCGGTATCCGCGACGACGACACGGCCTACGAAGTTGCTGACCGTCAGACGGGCGAGTCGTTCACCGTCGAGCCGTGTGTGCCGTTCGCCGCCTCGGCCCTGCCAGCCGCTGGCAGCAATCGCGAGCGGCTGGCCGGTTGGCTCACCTCGGACGAAAACCCGGCATTCGCCCGCGCGACGGTCAACCGCGTCTGGGCCTTGCTGCTCGGTCGCCCATTGGTCGAACCGGTCGACGACGTGCCGGTCGGAGCCGCAGCGCCGCAGGCGCTCGACCGACTGGCAACCGCGTTCGCGACCAGTGGCTACGACCTGCGGGCGTTGATCCGCACGATCGCCCACACCGAGGCATTCGGCCGCGCGAGCCGGTCGAGTGACGTAGAAGTATCCGACGCTACCACCGGTGCTGACAGTGGTTGGCTTGCGTTTCCGCTCACGCGCTTGCGGCCCGAGCAAGTCGTCGGCGCCTTGCTGCAATCGGCCAAGATGCAGACGATCGACCGCGAGTCGCACGTCCTCGTCAAACTGGTGCGCTGGATCCAACAGCGGGAGTTTATCGAGCGCTACGGCGACGCCGGTGCCGCCGAACTGGAACCGCGCACCGGCACGATCCCGCAACGGCTGGTGATGATGAACGGCACGCTTGTGACGGAAAAGTCAGGCGACAATCCGCTGGGCACGGTTGCCCGCGTCGCGCTGCTCGCGCCCGACGACGCTGCGGCGATCGAAACAACGTACCTGGCCGTGCTCACGCGGCGTCCCACGCAGCCCGAGCGTGAACACTTTGAGCAGCGACTCGCCGAAACCGAGTTGTCGCGCTTGCACGTGCTGGAAGACCTTTACTGGAGTCTGGTCAACTCGACCGAGTTCTCCTGGAACCACTAACCGACCTAGAGTTGCCATGACCGCGATCGAAAGACACATCGGGCGCGAGGAACACCTGCGGCTGCATCGCCGCGCGATGTTGCGCTGCGGCGCCGTGGCAACCGGGGGCTGGCTGACGGGACTCTCGCAGCGGCTCGCGCGGGCCGCCGAATCGGGTGATCCGGGGGCGCCGCCGCGGTCGCTGATCGTGCTGTGGTTGCAGGGTGGACCGAGCCAACTGGAAACGTTCGACCCGCATCCCGGCACGATGATCGCCGGCGGCACCGAAGCGATTGCGACAGCGGCGTCGGGCGTGAAGATCGCGGCGGACTATCCCCGGTTGGCCGAACAGATGGCGTCGGTCGCGCTGGTGCGATCGATGCAGAGCGCCGAAGGGGACCACGAGCGGGGTACCTACCTGGCGAAAACTGGCTACCGTCCCGATCCGGTCACGCGTCACCCCACGCTCGGCGCGATCGTCTGCCACGAATTGCCACGGCTGGCAACCGACATCCCTCGGCACGTTTCGATCTTGCCGGGGAACTGGCCCGACTGGGGCGGCTACCTGGGCGACTCGTACAACGCCTTCAAAATGCCCGACCCACGGTACGACGTGCCGGACGTTCGCAGCAGCGTGTCCCGTCCGCGCCTGGAAAAGCGACTCGACGACCTTGCTGTCGTGGAACGCGCCTTTGCCGCCGGACGCGGGCGGCAGGTCGACGGCACGCATCACCGCGAGACGATCGAACGGGCCCGTCGCATGATGGCCTCCGAACAGCTCGCGGCCTTTCAGATTGACGACGAACCGGCCGAGCTGCGCGAGCGTTACGGCGACACGCCGTTCGGCCGCGGCTGTCTCGCCGCGCGGCGGTTGACCGAGGTCGGCGTGCGCTGCGTCGAAGTCACGCTAGGTGGCTGGGACACGCACGTCGACAACCACTCGAGCCACACGGCCCTGGCGGGCACGCTCGATGCCGCGCTCTCGGCGCTCATCAGCGATCTGGCCGAGCGCGATCGGCTGGACCACACGCTGGTGCTCTGCGCCGGCGAGTTCGGCCGTACGCCGACGATCAACCGGCTTGGCGGCCGCGACCATTGGCCACACGGTTTCACGGTCGCCCTGGCCGGCTGCGGCATCCGCGGCGGTACGGTGGTCGGCGCGACCGATCCCGAGGGAGGCCGGAAGGTAGAAGATGCCCAGACGTTTCCCGCCTTGGGGGCCACGCTGCTGACGGCCTTGGGTATCGATCCGAGCGTGGAACTCATCTCCCCGGCCGGCCGCCCGATCAAACTCGCCGACGCCGAACCGATTGGGAAGTTGTTGGGGTAGCACGAATGCAGCGCCCGCCCCTCACCACTCGTCGCGCAGGAACGACTTGAGCAGGCCGACGTGTTCGGATTTGCGCTTCACGCAGAGCACGGGGGTCTTGGCTTCGCGCAGCACGCCTTCGCTGGTGCTGCCGAGGAAGAAGCGGGCGACCGTGGTCTGGCCGCGGGCTCCGCAGACGATCAGGTCGGCGCCGACGTCTCCGGCGGCGTCGAGAATCATGTCCGTCAACGTCACTTCGTTGTGGTCACGCGGCAGGAGGTCGAAGCGGGCGACAAACTCGTCAGGCATCAGCCCCAGTTCGGCGACCGTGTCGTGCCAGCGCTTTTCGGCGTGTTGGCGGACGCTGTTGGCGAATTCGTCGAAGTCGACTCCGGCGTGATAATAACCCAAGGGCACTTCGTAGACGTGCTGGGCGATCAGACGACAGTCGGGACAGGCACTGGCAAGGCGTCGGGCCGTGCGCAACGCATCGGCAGCATGTTCCGAGAAATCGATCGGCACGAGGATCGTGCGGTAGGGTGCCGGCGCGTGCGACGGCACCCCCAACAGTGAACAGGGCGCGGCGTGGGCGATCTGGTCGATTGAAAGCCCCCAGCGCGTCACCGTCTTGTCGCCCGACGAGATGCCGATCAGGTCGGCCGAGAGTTCGTCGGCCAGCGCGATCAGGTCATGCCGCGGTCGGCCCCGGCGGATCACCGTTTCCACTTTCGTGCCGTCGGGCCAGGCGGCTGCTTCGCGAAGCGCTTCCAGGTGCTGGGAAATCCGCTGTTCGGCCGAGTCGTCGCGGCCATACTTGTTGGCCATCTCCTCGGGCAAGTCGACCTCGCGGCGGAAGTGCGCCAAGGTGACGCGGGCCGAGCCGTACGCCTTGACCAACTGTGCAACGTTTTGAACCAGGGCCGTGTCGCCGCTGCCGAGGCTCGTGGCCACGATGACATTGTCGAGCGAGTCCATAGGGGGCGAGCCTCCCGGTCGTCTGGAAATCCGTCGGTTCAAAGTGTCGCAACCGGCGCGGGGGGTACGACTCCGGACGGTGTATTCTAGTATAGCGGCCCGCCTCGACGATCACACTACGCGATCACACCATGAGATTGTGCAGCCGCAGCTGTGAGCGGTTCTCGATGAGCGGCTTCCGGGACGCGATGACGGCCCGCGCAAACAACGACACGCGAGTCGGTGTCGACCCGCGTGTCGTGGATTGGATCAGCGTGGTCCGTGCGTGAGCAGGGCCGGTACGGTTGCCGTCGTCGGCGTTAACGCTTCGAGAACTGGGTGCCGCGGCGTGCGCCGTGCAGACCGGGCTTCTTCCGCTCCTTCATGCGGCCGTCGCGGGTGAGCAGGC
Organism: Planctomycetales bacterium; assembly: GCA_020426575.1. GTDB lineage: Bacteria > Planctomycetota > Planctomycetia > Pirellulales > JAEUIK01 > JAGQPT01. The sequence continues at coordinate 11,518 of JAGQPT010000435.1, read as the reverse complement.
CTTTTTCGCGCAGGGCGTCTTCGGTCCCAGTGTCGAAATTCTTCAGGGCCCGGGCGATCCCCAGCTTGATCGCGCCGGACTGGCCCGTCACGCCACCGCCGTGCACGGTCACGATCACGTCGACCTCGGACGCCTTACCCGTCGCTTCGAGCGAGGCCATCACGTTGTTGCGGTCCTGAGGCAGCGGAAAGTAGCTGTCCAGGTCCCGTCCGTTGATGGCGATCTGTCCGCTGCCGGGACGGATGCGGACCCGGGCGATCGACGACTTGCGTCGACCGGTGCCCAGCGAGTCGTTGGTGCCGTTACCTGCAATTTTGAGGGCTGGCATCTGGTTGCTTTCGTGTCTCAGGGAGCGTGTGAGGTTTCAGGAAACGAGTCTTCGGGCCAAACTTCGCCGCTGCGATCACGCGCCGGCGCTCGGCATCTCGAACAGTTGCGGGTTCTGCGCCGCGTGGGGATGATCGGTGCCGGTGTACAGCTTGAGCTTTGAGAGCATCTTGCGGCCGAGCCGATTCTTCGGCAACATCCGCCGTACCGCCTCGCGGAGGATGCGCTCGGGATGGCGTTCGAGCCGGTCGCGGGCCGAGATGCTCCGCTGGCCACTGTAACCGGTAAACCAGGTGTACTCTTTCTGGTCCCACTTCTTCCCGGTGAAGGCGACCTTGTCGCAGTTGAGCACGATGATGAAATCACCGGTATCGACGTGGGGGGTGTAGGTCGGGCGATGTTTGCCCATCAGCATCACGGCGATTCTGGCGGCAAGGCGTCCGACGACGACATTCTCCGCGTCGACGACCCACCACTGTTGTTCGACCTCGCCGGGCTTGGCCATGTATGTCTTGGTCATGATTCTGTTCGCATCGTGTGGATTCTAGGCTGACGCGGGGGCGGGCCGGTTCAGGTCCCCGTCGGCGGTCTGTCGACCGCAGGCTACACCCTCTGGGAACCCGCACTCACCGCGGCGCGGTCTCCAGCCCCGGTAGCAGGCGCCGATCAGCTGTGACCGGCCGCTACATGGCGACTTGGCCGCACATGGGAATTCGTCAATCTACCCGGTGCGCTTCCTGCCATCAAGAGTGTCGCACCTCCGCGCCGAGTCGAAAGTGAACGTCGAGTCGGGGAAGACTGGTGGGGACCGGGGGCTTTTTAGGCCTTTTCAACCGGCCCGTGAACAATACGATATAGACCTGACCGCCGGGCCAAGGGCGTCGCGGTCAGAAGGGCAGAGAACGCCGGACACCAGAGAACTCCGGATCAACACGACTTGCCAGCACTCGCCGCCAAGTGTCTGGCGAGGCGACGGCGCCAGACCTCCCACCTAGGGACTTCCAAATCCATGATTGTCGGCATTATCAAGGAAACGGCGGCTGACGAAACCCGAGTCGCGCTGGTCCCCGCCCAGGTCCCTTCGTTGACCAAGGCCGGGCTCGACGTGCTCGTGCAGTCCGGCGCCGGCGAGCGAGCCGGTTTTGTCGACTCGGAGTACACCGACCGCGGCGCCCGGTTGGGCGACGCCGCCGCAGTTGCCGCTGCCGACATCGTGCTCTCCGTGCGGGCGCTGCCCCCCGAGGGCGATCCGCTCGACTCCGACGCGGTCGGCTATCGGGCGGGCCAGGTACGCATCGGCTTTTGCGATCCGCTGAACTTCCCCCAGATCGTCGCCTCGGCGGCGGAATCGGGCGTGTCGCTCTTCTCGATGGAAATGATCCCCCGCATCACCCGGGCCCAGAGCATGGACGCCTTGTCGAGCATGGCGATGCTGGCGGGCTACCGGGCCGTGCTGTTGGCGGCTGAAACGTTGCCGAAGATTTTCCCGATGATGATGACGGCCGCCGGCACGGTTTCGCCGGCGAAGGTGTTCGTGATTGGCGCCGGTGTGGCCGGTCTGCAGGCGATTGCCACGGCCAAGCGGCTCGGTGCCGTCGTCGAGGCCTACGACGTTCGCCCCGCCGTGAAGGAACAGGTCGAAAGCGTCGGGGCCAAATTCCTCGAACTTCAGCTCGAAACGGGCGACGCCCAGGACAAGGGTGGCTATGCCAAGGAACTCGGCGAAGACTTCTATCGCAAACGGCGCGAGATGATGGCCGTTGCCGTGGCGGCGGCCGATGTCGTGATCACGGCCGCCGCGATCCCCGGACGCGAGGCGCCAAAGCTGGTGACGGCCGAGATGGTCGAGGGCATGTCGCCGGGTTCGGTGATCGTCGACCTGGCCAGCGAACGGGGTGGCAACTGCGAACTCACCCAGGCCGGCCAGTGCGTCGTCGCGCACGGCGTGACGATTCTCGGCCCGCTCAACGTCCCCGCCGCCCTGGCGCATCACGCCAGCCAACTGTACAGCAAGAACATCACGACCTTCCTGTTGAACATGGTCAAGGACGGGCAACTGGTGCTCGACCAGAACGACGAGATCGTCACTGGCACGTTGTTGGCCCAAGACGGCAAGATCGTGCACGAGCGGCTGCAGCAGTTGCTCGGCATCGAGTCCGAAGCGGCGACGTCGCAAGACGGCTAGGCGACGACGCCGTGGTGCGGCCCGAAGCTGGCCGACGGCCGTCGCAGAAATCGATGGTCCGCGGTGGCCAGGTTTGCCACGGCGGCGAGTTTTTCAGATCCATGCGAGTTTTCATTCTGACGTCAGCAGTGACACAGCGAACGCAACGTTCGGGAGCAAATTGATGGACGCCCTGGTAGCGGGACTCACGGTATTTGTGCTTGCCGTCTTTGTCGGCTGGGAAGTGATCACCAAAATCCCGCCGCTGTTACACACGCCGCTGATGTCGGGGTCCAACGCCATGTCGGGCATCACGCTCATCGGCGCGCTAACGCTGGCCGGTGCCAGCGAGGACCACCTCAGCGGTTGGGTCACCTTCCTGGGAACGCTGGCCGTCATCTTCGCCACGATCAACGTCGTGGGTGGCTTCGGCGTCACCCACCGCATGTTGGGCATGTTCGTCCGCAAGAAGTAGCCGGCTCGCCGCCTCGCCACGTTCGATCTCGCCGCCTTCAATTTCGCCGCCAACGACTCCGCCGCCAACGATCCCGCCGACCTGGTCCGATCCCTTAAGCCATTGCCAGTGACAGGAACGTCCCCTTGAGTTCAGCCACGATCAACCTGATTTATCTCGTCGCCGCCGTGATGTTCATCCTGGCGCTCAAGGGACTGACGCACCCGCGCACGGCCGTCCGAGCCAACCTCACGGCAGCGGTCGGCATGTTGATCGCGATCATCGTCACGCTCAGCATGGCCGGCATCTCGCTGATGTGGATCATCGTGGGCATCGTCATCGGTTCGATCATCGGGGCGGTGATGGCCATCCGCACGCCGATGACCGGCATGCCGCAGATGGTCGCTCTGCTCAATGGATTTGGCGGTATCGCCTCGGTGTTGGTTGCCGGCGGCGCCCTGGTGATGGAACTGGGCGGCGCGGAGATACCAACCAGCCAATTCTTGATCGCCACGGCCGTGTCGGGGTTGATCGGGGCGGTCACGTTCACCGGCAGCCTGGTGGCCTTTGGCAAGCTGCAGGGGCTCATCAGCGGGCAGTCGATCCTGTTGCCGGCCCGGCAACTCACTAACGCCTCGCTGTTCATCGTGGCGGTGCTACTGTCGGCGTGGATGGTGCGAAGCCCCGACTCGTCGGAGTGGATCCTTCTGTTACTGACGATCGTTTCGCTCGTCCTCGGCGTGTTGCTGGTGCTGCCGATCGGAGGTGCCGACATGCCGGTCGTGATCGCGCTGTTGAATTCGTACTCGGGCCTGGCCGCCGCGGCGACCGGATTCGTGTTGGAAAACAACATGCTGATCATCGCCGGGTCGCTGGTGGGGGCCTCGGGTATCATCCTCACGCAGATCATGTGCAAGGCCATGAACCGCTCACTGACCAACGTGCTGTTCGGTGTGATGGACGCCGGCGGCGGCGGGTCGGTCCCCCAGGACGACATCTACGCCGGCAAGGTGAAGAGCACGTCGCCCGAAGAGGTCGCCATGCTGTTCGACACGGCCCGCCGCGTGGTGATCGTACCGGGCTACGGTATGGCGGTGTCCCAAGCGCAGCACTCGGTCCGCGACCTGGCGAACCTGCTCGGCGAGCGCGGCATCGAAGTCGAATTCGGCATCCATCCCGTGGCCGGTCGCATGCCGGGGCACATGAACGTTTTGCTCGCCGAAGCCGACGTGCCGTACGACCAGCTCAAGGACCTCGACGACATCAATCCGACGTTCGCGCAGACCGACGTCGTGATCGTGATCGGGGCCAACGACGTGGTGAACCCGCTGGCTCGTACCGATCCGAACTCGCCGATCGCGGGTATGCCGATCCTCGACGTCGACAAGGCGGGCACGGTCGTCGTCGTGAAACGGAGCCTCAGCCCCGGTTTTGCCGGCATCCCCAACCCGCTGTTCGCGGCCGACAACGCCTTGATGATGTTCGGCGACGGCCAGGCGGCCATGCGCGAACTCGTGGCGGCCGTCAAAGAGTCGTGAGCCTCGTCACCGCTTGCCGCGGCGCGAACTCGTCTTGCGGTGGGGGCGATAACCCCCGTCGGCCTGTTGTTGGCGCCCCGTGCGATCGCTCCGCTGTCCATTTTGCGTGCCCTGTTCGCCCTGGGCGCGGCGCTTGAGTTGTTTCTCGGATTGTTGGCGACGCCGCTCGAGCGCTTCCTTGGGCGCATGCGCAGGGATCAGGCAATCGCAGCCGCCGCCGATCAGATCGCGACGACCGGCCTGTTCCAGCGCCTTGCGCACCTCGAAGTAGTTCTCTGGCTTGAAGAACTGCAGCAGCGCCCGTTGCATGGTGCGGTCGCGCAGCCCCTTGGCAACGTAAACCGGCTGCTTCGTCATCGGATCGAGCCCAGTGTGGTACATGCAGGCCGCGATGTCGAAAGGGCTGGGGATGAAGTCCTGCACCTGGTCCGGGCGATAGTGATTACGCTTCAAGAACAGCGCCAGGTCGATCATCGCGTCCAGGTCGCTGCCCGGGTGACTGGCAATGAAGTACGGCACCATGTGTTGTTTCTTGCCGGCCCGTTGCGATTCTTGCTCGAAGATGCGGTCGAACTCGGCGAAGCTCTCGATGTCGGGCTTTTTCATCAGCCGCAGCACTTCGGGATCGGAGTGTTCCGGCGCGACCTTGAGCAAGCCGCCGACGTGATGACGCACGAGTTCGCGCATGTACTCCGGACTGCGCGACGCCAGGTCCATGCGAATGCCCGAGGCGATCAGCACTTTTTTCACACCGTCGAGCTCGCGGGCCTCGCGCATCAACTTGATCAGTGGGCCGTGGTCGGTCCCCAACAGCTTGCAGATCGTCGGGTGCGCACAACTCAGCCGCCGGCACTTCGCTTCGACCTCGGGCCGCGTGCAGCGCATCTGGTACATGTTGGCGGTCGGTCCGCCGATGTCGCTGACGACGCCCGTGAAATGGGGTTCATCCTTGAGCACTTCCAGCTCGTGCAGCACGGATTCGTGCGAGCGGCTCTGAATGATCCGCCCCTCGTGGGCCGTGATCGAACAGAACGTGCAACCGCCGAAACAGCCCCGCATGATCTGCACGGAGTTTTTCACCACGTCGTAGGCGGGTATTCTGGCGTCGCCGTAGGCCGGATGCGGACGCCGCGTGAACGGCGCGCCGTAGACGCGGTCCATCTCGCGCTCGGACAGCGGCAGCGCCGGCGGATTCGCCACGATTGCTTCGCGGCCAAACCGTTGCACCAGCCGGCGGGCGTTGTACGGGTTCGTCTCGAGGTGCGTGATGCGGGTCATCTCGGCGAAGGCCAGCTTGTCGCGCTCGACCTCCTCGCAGCTCGGCAGTTCGATGGCCCCTTCGCTGGGAGGTTCCTCGCTGGCACCCAATCGATAGACGACGCCGCGCAGGTTGCGGAGATCGCGCACCGTTTGACCGGCGGCCAGGCGACGGGCGATCTCGGCGATCGTGCGTTCGCCCATGCCGAAGACGATCAGGTCGGCCTTGGCGTCGAAGATGATCGGCCGGCGGACCTTGTCGCTCCAATAGTCGTAATGGGCGAACCGCCGCAGGCTGGCTTCAACGCCGCCAGCGATCACGGGCACACCCTTGTACGCCTCGCGAGCCCGTTGGCAGTAGGCGAGCGTGGCGCGATCGGGCCTCAAGCCGATTTTGCCGTCGGGGCTGTAGGCGTCGTCGTTGCGGACCTTGCGATTGGCCGTGTAGTGGTTGATCATCGAGTCCATGTTGCCGGCACTGACGGCAAAGAACAGCCGTGGTCGGCCGAAGGTGCGCCAAGCGTCGCATGACTTCCAGTCCGGCTGGCTGAGGATCGCCACGCGATAGCCCTGACTTTCGAGCACGCGGCCCAACACGGCCATGGCAAAGCTGGGGTGATCGACGTAGGCGTCGCCGGTCACGAAGACGACATCGACCTCATCCCAACCGCGCGCATGCATCTCGTCTGCCGTCATGGGCAACGGCTGGGGGGCGAGCACGTCGAGCGGGACGTGCTGGCGCGCGGTCTTTTGCGGGCGGTGTTTCTTGCGCTGCTGCATCGGTTGGAGCCGGGGCGATGAGACGAGAACGTTTCCCCCGCAATCAAATGCAGGGCTACTTTCGATTGTCCCCGGGCGGCCGGCCCGCGCCCAGTGGGCGGGACGAGAATCCGTCAACGGTTTCAACCATGGGTTGACGACGGATCAAGTTGCAGCGGGTGTCAATGCGACAGTGATGTGTACATCAATGGCGTTTTCTTCACCTGCCTCGACAAGTTCGCGTCGACGCACCTTCATGCACTGCGCGTCATGGTCCTCTGCGGAAACTTTCACGACCTGCTCGGGGAGCAGTGTCTTTTGTTCGCGACGATCGCCAATGTGGGATCCGTAGGTTCGGGCCTCTGTCAAAAACTCCGCCGTTCCTTCTGATTCGCCGGTCTCTGCGTAAAACGCGTCGCCATTCAGCCCGTTCTCAACTGAAACCCGCGCCCGAGGAATCGGTTCTCCGGTTTGGGCGTCGACCACTTCAATGGAAAGCAAAACTGGCCGAGTTCCGTGCCATGATTCTCGCGCAGGCCGAAGTACAGGAACTACCAGCGCGACGGCGACCAGTGTCCCAGCCATAGCGGCCAGGGCAGCACTCACTCTACCACGGCGCCAATCGGCCATCGGTCTATTCGGTGGTTCAGCCATCCGTCTTACCCACGCGACGACAGAGCTCATCGCGTGTGATTGCTATCTGCGGATTCGCCCGCAATTCGTCGTCGCGCCGCTCGGCTTCCTGTTGTTGCCGCTCACCCAAAACGAGGGGCTCGTCCGACGCGCTGATGTCGTCCCAGAGCTCCACGACCAGACGCAGCTTCTCGGCCACGGGCAGTTTGCGGAGGTCATCGAAGTTCACGCTCATGGCCGTTATTATAGCTCCCTCGATAGAGTGGATTCAAACCTGCGAGACGGAATACCGGGCTGAGCGGGGGGACAGTCGTTGAGCTGACGCCGCAATGAATTTATGGGCCATTGTCGGGGGTGACCGGCCGGCGAATCTCGGCAGATTCGGGCACAAAACACTTGCACGCGCCCATTGCCGCGGTCGACAATAACCCGCAGTTTAGCGCCGTGGGGCTTGCTGCGCCACCACCCTCAGGTCTCGTCTCAATCTCTTCGCAGATCCCGGGAGCCTTCGCCATGCGTTATCTTCTCCGCTCAACGCTCGCCGTGTTGCTTGTCGCGTCGACGATGTCAGCCGCCGAGTTCAATCGCACGTCGCTTCCCATTCCTCAAGCCGCGTTTGGGGGCAAGATTGGTCTGACTCCGGCGGAATCGAAGAAGGACTTTCCTGCCGAGGTGAAGGCGCCCGAGGGGGCGCCGAACGTGCTCGTCATACTCACCGACGACGTCGGCTTCGGCGCCAGCAGCACGTTCGGCGGCCCGATTCCCACGCCCACGTTCGACCGACTCGCCGACTCGGGCCTCCGCTACAACCAGTTTCACACTACGGCGCTTTGTTCTCCAACGCGCGCGGCGCTCATCACAGGGCGCAATCACCATCACGTGTCCACCGGTGTCATCATGGAGGCGGGCGTCGGCTTTCCGGGTTACAACACCCTGGTCCGCAAGTCGTGCGGTACGATTGGACAGATCTTGAAGTACAACGGTTACAACACCGCCTGGTTCGGCAAGAACCACAACGTGCCCGACTGGCAGTCCAGCCAGGCGGGACCGTTCGATCTGTGGCCTACGGGGCTTGGCTTCGAGTACTTCTACGGCTTCGTCGGGGGCGACACCAATCAATGGGCTCCGGCGCTGACGGAGAACACCCGCCCCGTCGAACCGCCGGCCGACGATCCCGACTACAATTTCGACGAGGACATGGCCAATCGGGCGATTGCCTGGATGCGGATGCAACACGCCGTGGCCCCCGACAAACCGTTCTTCTGTTACTACGCCACAGGCACGGCCCACGCACCGCACCATGCACCCAAGGAATGGATCGACAAGTTCAAGGGCCAGTTCGATCAAGGCTGGGACAAGGTCCGCGAAGAGACGCTCGCTCGCCAGAAGAAGCTCGGCGTCGTTCCTCAGGGCACCCGGCTCACCGAACGCTCCGAGGGAATCGCCGCGTGGGACTCACTCAATGACAAGGAGAAAGAACTGTACGCCCGTATGATGGAGGTCTACGCGGCTGCCCTTTCACACGCCGACCATCAGTTCGGCCGCATCATCGATGCCGTCGAAGATATGGGCGAACTGGAAAACACGTTGATCATCTACATCCAGGGCGACAACGGCGCCAGCGCCGAGGGAAGCGCCCAGGGGCTGCTCAATGAGATGACCTTCTTCAACAACATCGAAGTGCCGTTCGATGAGGTGTACGATCGCCGGGATGAACTCGGCGGACCGATGACCTTCAACCATTATCCGATCGGCTGGGCTCATGCGATGGATTCGCCGTTCCAGTGGACCAAACAAGTGGCCTCGCATTTCGGCGGCACGCGCAACGGCATGGTGATTTCGTGGCCGAAGAAGATCAAGGACACCGGCAAAGTCTGTTCGCAATTCCATCACGTCATCGACATCACGCCGACGATTCTCGAAGCGGTCGGTCTACCCCAGCCCGACACGATCGACGGCATCACCCAGGAGCCGATGGACGGCGTGAGCCTCGCCTACACGTTCGAGGACACGAGCGCCGACTCGCAGCGCACGACCCAGTACTTCGAGATGTTTGCCAACCGTGCGATCTACGACAACGGTTGGGTGGCCTGCACGACGCCGCCGATTGCCCCCTGGGTGAGCGTCGCCGACCCCGTCGACGTGATTGAAGGCTATTCGTGGGAGCTTTACAACATCAACGATGACTTCTCGGAGTCGCATAACCTGGTGAACGAATACCCCGACAAGCTGCGGGAACTGCAGCGGTTGTTTTACATCGAAGCGGTGAAATACGACGTGCTGCCGCTGGACAACAGCAAGGTCGAGCGTTTGGACGTGAACAACCGGCCCAGCCTGACCCGCGGTCGCGACGAGTTCACTTACTACGAAGGGATGACGCGCATTCCCGAAGGTTCGGCGCCCGACTTCAAGAACAAGTCGTTTGGCATCAGCGCCGTCGTGGAGGTCCCCGAAGACGGCGCCGAGGGATTGTTGATGACACAAGGCGGGCGCTTTTCCGGGCTGGGACTTTACGTGCTCGGGGGCAAGCCCGTGTTCGTCTATAACCTGGCCGACGTCGAGCGGTACCGCGTGGAAGGCGAAAAGCCGCTGTCGCCAGGCAAGCACGTCGTGACGCTCGACTTCAAGTACGACGGCGGCGGTGTCGGCAAGGGCGGTGTGGCTACGCTCAGCGTCGACGGCAGCAAGGTTGCCTCGGAGAAGATTCCCCGCACGATCGGCTACCGCATGTCGCTCGACGAGACACTGGACATCGGCGAAGACACCGGAACGCCGGTGAGCGAAGACTACCAGGTGCCCTTCAAATTCACCGGCGAGATCGACAAGGTGACGATCAACATCACTGATCACGAACTCACGGACGAACAACTTCAGACATACCGCGAACAGCGGGCGAAAGCAGCGCTATCGCAATAGTTGCGCACATTTAGAGAAATCCCCAGCAATGAATTGCTGGGCCATTTTCGGGGGTGACGGTGCAACGTGTGCCGGCGCAACCAGACGTAGCACCTTAGCGCATGCTCGTCTTACCAACCGAAAATTGCCCACGGTTTCAACCGTAGGAGGCGCGTCTTTATTCCATCTCTGGCGACGGCAGGTTCGGCTCGGGGGCGGACGCGACGTGCTCGCTGAGAATGCGCCAGACTTCATTGGTCGTGTCGGTGTCGCGCTGCACGTGGGTGTGCGTCGCGCAGACAAACACCCGACTCACCGTGCCAGGATGCTCGGCGCTTTCGACCGACACGACACTGTCGCCAGGCGGTACAAACAACGGCGGGTGTTCGGTGCCAATCACCGAGTGTGTCGTGATCCAGGGGGCCGTCGGCAGACACCAGATCGCCCGCAGCGAGGGACTGTCGGGATCGAGCATGTCGATGCTCGTGGGAATGCGATCGCGTATCTCCGGTGAGAACACGCCTGGGTTGGCGGCAGCGAGTTGTCGATGCCGGCGCTCAATCTGGGGTTCGCGCCGCACGAGGCTCGACGCCAGGCGGCCAATCGGGCGGTTAGCCCATTCCGATCCCAAATGCGGCGTCGCCAGGTAGATCACCCGACGCACCGAAGGCTGTGCCTCGAAGAAGAACAACTCGGCGAGTTGGGCCCGGGTGGCGGGATCCGTAACGATCTGCTCAAGCGGTTCATTGGCAATCACGTTCCAGAGCGCGTCGCCCGAGTCGACCGTCTGCAAGCGGGCCACGAGGCCACCCATGCTGTGGCCGACGAGCACGATGTCCTGCAGCGCCGGGTCGGCACCGTGCGGATCGATCGTGGTGATCAATTGCTTGAGTTCTCTGCGGAGTCGCGCCGCAGCGGCCAGGAACGGCGCACCGGTCTCGTAGCGAAACTCCCAGACCTGGTAGCGCTGGGAAAACTCGGACTGGGCGCGCAGGTCGTTCACCAGATCGGTCCACGTCGACGGACTGGAGAGCAGCCCGTGAACGAAGATCACCGGGATCTTGCCAGGTTGGTACGGTTCGAGCATCGCCAGGCGGTCGTCAGTGAAGTCGTCGGGCTCGATGAACGCCGTGAGCCAAAAGTCCGAATCGCCGCGACTGATCGAACCGAACGCCAACGGCGCGGTGGTGTCGGTCGCCAACGGGCTCGCGCCTCCGCCGCTGTCCAGCGCCGGCGGGTTCAATGGGTCGTACAGAGCGAGCGTGGCCTGGGTGGGGATCGGCGTCGACGCATCGGCGCACGCCGCCTGCTGCGGAAACAACATGGCCGTGGCGGCAAAGGTGGCGTCGTTGGTCAAGAACGCCTCTTCGCAATACCGACCCGTGTGCTGGGTGCGGCGGACCACGAGCGGCACACCGTAGCCGGGTCGGGCATAGCGGCGCAGCACGTTGCTCGTCGCGTAGTCTCCCACCGGGTAGAGTTGCTGGAAAT
>JAGQPT010000039.1 GCA_020426575.1 Planctomycetales bacterium | reverse complement strand
GGCGTTCCGCTGCTCGACGAAGAGACCAACGAATGGAGTGAATTGACCGACAAATGGCTCGACGACGTGTTCGCCGCAGACGGCATCACGCTCGTCGGCGACTGGTACAACAGTAGCTTCGAGCATGATTGGGACTCGCTGTTTGCCGACTTCACGACGGCCTGGAGTTCGGTGACGGCCACGTACAACGCCAACGAAAACAATGACCCCACGCTGACGGCGTTTTCCTTCTCCGAAGCCGGGGCCACGCGGCTCAATCCCACCATCTCCGGGACGATCGACGACGACGGTATCGTCGACGGCCTGTTGGTCGAGTTTCTCATCGATGTCGACGGGATGGGCAACCTGATGCTCGACGGCAGCACCACGACCGACGCTACCGGCGGGTTTGACTATACGTTCCAGCACCAGAGTACCGGCGACGAGCCGTTCGTCATTCGTGTTCACGAGCCGATCTACGACAGCGACGCGACTCGTACCGTGGACTTTGAGTCGTTCGGCGCCAGTGCGCTCGAGCTGAATATTGGCACCGACGGCAATTTCGACATCGTGACGCTCGTGCTCAAGTCGAGCTACGGTTCGGGTGGTACGACGTACGCGGATATCCCCACACTCGTCGGCGCGATCGATGTGCCCAGTGATCCCTCGATGTGGCGGGTCGAGTTCGATGTCGACGGCGACGGGCGCGCCGACGGGTATACCTTCACCGACAATGAGGGCGGCTTCGAGCTGACGGCCGACGGCATCACCGGCGTGGTGTCGGGCGACGTTGCCGTTTCGGTCGGTGTCCGCGTCGTCGAGCAGCTCGAAGATGCTACGACCGGCGCGACATACACAACGTTTGGCCCCTGGTCGACCACCGGCTGGACGGCCGTCAAGAACGTCGCTCCCAGCATCATCGATTTGGAACTGGCGCTCGACACGGGGCCTCTGTACACGTCCGGTGAGGAGATTCGCGACCTGGCCACGACCGACCCGACCATCATTGGGCGGCTCACCGACTCGGCCAACGTGGCATTTGTGACGGTCCAGTTCGATCACGACGGCGACGAAGTGATCGACGGCACCACAATGACCGACGAGTCGGGCTTTTTCCGATACGAGCCTACGGGCCTCACCCCCGGCTACTGGGACATCCGCGCTCGCGTCGAGGAATACGACGCCAATTCGGGCGAGACGCTCGACTCGGGTTGGCACCACGTGACGGGAAGTGGTATTCCCATCGTCGGAACGCCGACGACGGGTGACGTCTACGGCATCTCACTGGTCCCCCCGACGCCGGCGGCCGTCACCTCGTTAACTCAAACTGATTCAAACAGCCCCACCGTTGAGGGCACGGTCACGGACTCGGACACTGTGACAAACGTCGTTGTCGATGTCTTCCTGGACGACGGTGTAAACGAAAAGTTGCTCGGCAGCACTCGCGTCGAGGCTGATGGTTCCTTCGAATTCACGCCACTCGGTTTGGACAGCCAAACGGATCACGACCTTATAGCTCGTGCACGGGAATGGGACTTTGTCAATCAGAATTGGCTTGGCGGCGGAAGCCAAGTAGCGCTCGAAGACTTCAATTACAGTCCGCAGGGTATCTTTGGCCCAGCGCTGGAGCTTGTCGATGATGGCGACAGTCTTCTGAGACGAACGATCAAAGGTGTCATCCAGGAAGTTGACGCCGACTGGCAGTACGCCGCAATCTTCAAAGTAGATGGCAATGATCGCACGTTTATCACAACTGTGCCGATCGAAACGGAGATCACGTACCCGAACGGCCCGGCATCAAGCGAAACTCGGCCGGTGTTCACGTATGAGTTTGCCCTTGACCCATCTGCAGCGTCAATACGCCTTGCTGCACAGCCGTTCGGTACGGATGACATTGGAGGAGAGATCCTGACGGTGGCGGGCTTGTGGGGCGATTCGACGTTATCCGAGGGCTACATTGACGTCAACTACGGCGATGTCGACGCTCCTACGATCGACTCCGGCTGGACGATCGTCGGCGACGTCGGGTCGGGCAACACAGCCGACCCGACAGTTGACGGCCAGGTCGACGCGATGAGTCTGCCGACCGGCTACGACGTCGCGGACATCGAGTTCGAGTTCGATCTCAACGGGGACGGGGAGGTCGACGACGTGATTGTTGCCGACTCGCAGGGCGGCTTCCGCTACACATTCGCCTCCGCCCAGCCCGGCCCGCTGACCGCCAATGTGCGCGCCGTGCGTTTTCACAGTTACGAGGTCCCCGGTGAGAACGGCCTCGGCGCAACCGAAGTCATCGAGCGAATCGCCGGCGAATGGACCACGCTTTCCTTGACGCTGCTCGACACGACCCCGCGCGTGACGGCCGTCAGCCTCGTCACGTCGACGGGTCTGCCGGGCGCCGAAGAGACGACCGATCCCACGATCACCGGCGAGGTTACTTCCGACGACGGCCGCAGCCTCGCCGGCACAACCGTCGAGATCGATGAGAACGAGGACGGTGTGGCCGACGGCCGCACGATCGTGCTGCTGGACGAGCAGGTCGAGTTGAACCCGGACGACGACATTTACGTCTTCGAGTACACGCCGCGCAACCTGCGG
>JAGQPT010000434.1 GCA_020426575.1 Planctomycetales bacterium | reverse complement strand
GACGAACATGCTGCCGACACACACGGAGCGGCTCCGGTCACGGCGGCACGATCAGAACTGTTGCCAGTGCACGCCGGCTCGTCGGCCCTACAACTTCGCCGCGAGGCGGCCAATCACTTCGCCGCTGGCCGCTACGGTGAGGCCGTCGTGTGCCTTTACAGCTTCGGCCTGCTCACGCTCGATGCCTCGCACCTGATCCACCTGGCCCGGGGTAAAACCAACCGACAGTATTTGCGAGAATTGGCGCGCGGCAGTGCCGCACACGCGCCGATGCGCCAGATGGTCGATGCGTTCGAGGCCTATTTCTTCGGTGGCCACGATGTCAGCCGACAACGTTGCGAGCAGTGCCTCGCCAGCATCGATGCGATCGAGGCCATCGGCCGGGAGGCGACCGCGTGAGCAACACGCTGTGTCAAGTCACCACGGTCGATCGTCACCACAGGTGCGGCATATCGGGAATTTGGCTGGCCAGTGCGCTCCCCATGCTGCTGTTGTGCGGCTGCAATCGATTGGTCACTGACTACGGACATCGCCGCGGAGCCGAGGCGACGGCCAGCGTCAATGGGACCTCTGTGTTGGGCGAGTTGTTTGAAGGGGCCGGTCACGAAGTTTCGTCCTGGCGTTGGTTGTCGCCGAAACTCGATGAAGCCGACGTGATCGTCTGGATTCCGGATCGTGTCGCCCCACCCAGCCAGGAAGTGCAATGGTGGCTCGAGGACTGGCTGGCCGAATCGCCCCAACGCACGCTGGTCTACGTAGGACGCGACTACGACGCCGGCATCCTCTACTGGGAACGCGAAATGGCCGCGGCGCCGGCCGAGCAACAAGGATTGATTTCCCGACAACTTCGCGACCTGCGTTGGGATTTTGACCAGCGACGCGCCGGAGTGCTCGGCGTCGACGAGGAGGGCGACTGGTTCACGGTTGATGAGTTATCCGAAGGGCGCTACGCGGAAAAACTCCACGGCGACGCCGCCTGGACCGCCGGCGTCAATCTCCAGCAGGCCGAAATCTGGCTCAACTCGGTACTTTCGGTCGATGCAGACTACGACCCGGAAGTGTTGCTCGCCGACGGTGACGAGGCGTTTGTCACACGCTGCGTGATGCCGAACGACAGTCAGATCATCTTTGTCGACAACGGCTCGTTTCTGCTTAACTACGGCCTGGTCAACCACGCGCACCGGCGACTGGCCGCGAAACTGATCGATGCGGTTGGCACCGAGCGCCGTGTCATCTTTCTGGAAAGCGGTCCCGAAGATCCGGAGATCCTCGACGAAGACCCGGCGATCGATTTGCCGATCGGTCTGTCGGCTCTGTCGGTGTGGCCGTTCAATGTGATCCTGCTTCATTTGGCCGCCGCTGGAATTGCTTTTTGCTACTATCGCTGGCCAATCCTCGGGCTGGCCGAAGAGCCTGTCGATCAGCACACGGGCGATTTCGGGCGACACATCACGGCAGTGGGGCGGTGGCTTGCCGCCACGCGCGATCCGGCTTTCGCACGCGGTCGACTCGAAAAATACCGTGCCACCATTCCCGGCGAGGCACACAAGTCCGCGAGCCCGCTGTCGCACGAATCGAGCCAGTCGTCACAACGTGCGGCCGACGCTCACCCGTTGGATCGCGACGACGCCGAGGTTCACCCCAACCATGAACGAAACCCAGACGACCATCGAGGAACCACGACGGCATGACCGATCAAGCTCAACCTGGCGACGCAATCCCATCAAACGTCGGACCACGCGCGACATCCAGCGAGGCGAAGCCGGTGGGTGGTGCTCCGGATGGCCCCGTCGCGCCAAGATCGGCCCCGGACGTCGACGACGCCAAGCCTTCACGTCATCAGGGTGACGACACGCCGGCGCGCCAACTTTATGACCGTGTGCACGCCGAGATCGGCAAGGTGTTCGTGGGCCAGGACGAACTTGTACTGGGCACACTCGTGGCGCTGTTCTCCGGCGGACACGTGTTGATCGAGGGTGTCCCCGGTTTGGGCAAGACGCTCTTCGTCCGCACGCTGGGGCGGGTGCTGGGATGCCGATTCGGCCGCATCCAGTTCACCGCCGACCTGATGCCGTCGGACATCACCGGCGCGCCGATCTTCGACGTGAAAACACAAGAATTTCGCTTCCGCCCAGGCCCGGTTTTCACACAGTTCCTGCTCGCTGACGAAATCAATCGCTCGCCGGCCAAGACGCACGCCGCCCTGCTCGAGATCATGCAGGAGCATCGCGTGACGGTCGAGAACGTGAGCCACCGGCTCAAACGGCCCTTCTTCGTTCTGGCCACGCAAAACCCGATCGAATCCGAGGGGACGTACAATCTGCCCGAAGCCCAATTGGATCGCTTCATGTTCAAGATGAACGTGGGCTATCCCGGGGCCGAGGAGGAGGCCGACATCCTGCGGCGGCACAGTCAGAACGTCGACATCGACCGCCGCTTGCAGGAAAACCTCAATACGGTCACCTCTCCCGAGGAGATTCTGCGGGTTGCCGACGAGACCAACGGTGTGCACGTCGACGACAAGTTGCTCGATTACATCAACAAGATCGTGCGTCTGACACGTGACTGGCCGCAGTTCTACCTCGGCGCGTCACCGCGAGCCGGCATCGCCCTGATGCAGGGCGCCCGCACGCTGGCCTCGTTCAGCGGCCGCGACTACGCCGTACCCGACGACGTCGTCGAAATCGTCTTGCCGGCGCTGCGCCACCGCGTGCAGTTGACGGCCGAAGCCGAGGTTGAAGGTCGACTCGTTGACGAGTTGCTCGGCGAACTGGTTCGCTCGGTTGAGGTGCCCCGGCTGTGAACGGCGACGCAGGCGCGGTGATTTCGTCGACGTGGATCTTCGGCATTCCAGCGGCCGTGTTCCTCGCGCTCCTTGTGCCGGCGCGATGGCTGCGAGCGTTTCCGTCGCGGCCGGCCGTGCTGCTTGTCCTCGCGGCGGCGCTCGTGTCGTTTCTGCTGGGCGCCGCATCCTGGCTCTGGCCGACCGTACTCGTGGTCGATGCGCTGGTCGTCATCGCTATCGCCGTTGACCTGACCACCGTACCGAGGCGCAGCGCGCTCAGCGTCGAACGCCACACGGTGCGGGTCTGTTCGCTGCGCAAGCCCCACCGCATCGACCTGCTGGTGGTCAACCACGGTCGTCGCGCGCTGGCCGCCACCGTGCGCGACCAGATTCCCGGTGAACTGGAGCCCAAGCCTGTCGAGCACGACGTACTGCTGCCGCGTCTGAGCCGCACGACCCTCGAAGCGCACGTGTTCCCCTCGCGCCGCGGGGCGTTCGACCTGCTCGGTGTATCGGTGCGTGTTCAAAGTCGGGCTGGCTTCTGGCGCCGCACGCTCGACTACGACGTTGCTAACGAACTGCACGTCTATCCCGACTTGAAACAGTTGGCCGAATACTCGGTGCTGGCCCGCACGAATCGACTCAGTCTGCTCGGCGTGCGACGTACCCGACGCGTGGGCCAGGACAACGAATTCGAGCGCTTGCGCGACTACACGCCCGACGACAACTACAAACACATCGACTGGCGCGCCACGGCCCGCCGCAATCAACTCACGGTCAAGGACTTTCAGCGCACGCACAATCAGCGGCTCATCTTCATGCTCGACTGCGGGCGGATGATGACGAACGAGTCAGCGGGCCTGAGTTTCCTCGACCATGCCTTCAATTCCATGCTGATGCTCAGCCACGTGGCGCTGCTGCACGGCGACTCGGTCGGCATGGTGACGTTTTCCGACGACATCCACACCTTTGTGCCGCCCAAGTCGGGAACGCGACAGATGAACCGCCTGTTGCACGCCAGCTTCAATCAATTTCCCCGGCTGGTGGAATCGCGCTACGACGAGGCGTTCTTGTACCTATCGCGGCGCTGTCACCGACGCTCGCTCGTCGTGCTGATCACGAACGTCATCGACGAAATCAACGGTCGACGCGTCGAGGGGCATCTCACCAATCTGCTGGGCCGACACCTGCCCCTGGCAGTGCTGCTGCGCGACCATGAGATCTTTTCGGCGGTCGAACCGCAGCGACCCGAGGGTCTCGACCTCTACCGCGCGGCCGCGGCGGCGGATCTACTGATCTGGCGCAATCGCGTTTTGCGTGACCTGCGGTTTCGCGGGGTGCTGGCGATCGACACGTTCGCCGAGCGAGTCACCGCCCCCCTGGTGAACCGCTATCTCGAGATCAAGGCCCGTCATTTGCTTTGATCGACCGAACGAAATCGTTCGAAGCTTCGTAACATATACGAGCGCAATATGTTACAGGCCCGCAGTCAACGTCGATTCGTTTGCCGGCTCACCGGGCGCACGTAGAATTGCGCTGGACCGACTGCGGCTCGTAGTCCTGACGTGTAGGGCGCCGGTGACCCCTTCGAGGTGGCACGACGCAGGGATTGGGGGCGGCGGGCCGAGGAGTCTTGTATCCCCAGGAGGTGTCGGATGTCCACACGGACTGAAGGGGCGCACCATGCCGAGCAAGTCGATGCGGCCTCCGTGGGCAAAGTGGCGTTGGACCCTGAGGTCGTCGAGGCCGCTACCCAGCGTATCGGCCGGGAGTTGTTCGAACACATTTCGCGGGCGCCGGCGTCGCCACTGACCCGGCAGTGGTGGGACGACCACCTCGTCGAATGGACGACCTCGGACCCGGCGGTGAAGAACCAATTGTTCCGCTTCATCGACGTGCTGCCGATGCTGGCCGACGACCGTGCCGTGCTCGCACATCTACACGAGTATCTGGACCCGGTCGCGCAGCAGATGCCCAGGGCGATGCGGATGGCGATCTCGGTGGCCCGGCCTGGTTCGCTCACCGGCCGCGCGCTGGCGATTGCGGCGCGGCGCAACGTGCTGGCCTACGCTCACCGCTTCATCGCCGGTACCAGTGCCGCGGAAGTGCTGGAGACCGCGGCGGCCGAGCGACGGATGGGGCGCGCCTTTACGCTCGATCGACTCGGCGAAGCCGTCACCAGCGACGTCGAAGCAGACGCCTACCTGGCCAGTTACCTCGCGCTCATCGAGGCGGTGGCGCCGCGGGTGAACGCCTGGCCCGAGCAGCCGCGCTTGGACCGCGACAGCCGCGGCCCGATGCCGCGGATGAACGTTTCGGTCAAACTTTCGGCGCTCGACGCGCACTTCAATCCCACGGACGCCGCTGGCACGGCGCGGCGCGTCAAGGCGCGGCTCCGCGAACTGTTGCGCTGCGCCGCGCGTCACCGCGCCCATGTGCACGTCGACATGGAGTCGTACTCGACGAAAGACCTCACCCTGGCGATCTTTCGTGACATCCTCCTGGAGGCTGAATTTCGCGATACGCCGCACGTCGGCATCGTCTTGCAGTGCTACCTCAAGGACGCCGAGCGCGACATTGCCGAGCTCGTCGATTGGGCCCGTCACCGTGGCACGCCCATTTGGGTGCGCCTGGTCAAAGGCGCCTACTGGGACTTCGAGATGGCCCACGCTCGGGCCGTCGGCTGGCCCGTTCCCGTCTTTCAGCAGAAGTGGCAGAGCGACGCGACGTTCGAATCGCAGTGTCGCACCGTGATGGCCAACGCCGAGTTCT
>JAGQPT010000433.1 GCA_020426575.1 Planctomycetales bacterium | reverse complement strand
GGGTGGCGGTCGATTTGGGCGGCGTATTCAATGTCGGCGTCCATACCCAGCGCCAGCAGGTTCTGGCCGCCGGTCGATTGCCGCAAAGCCGCAACCAGCGCCGTGACCAGTGACGTGGGGATCGATTTGTCACCGACCGCGGCGGCCGTCTGTTGCCAGCCTTGGCGGGCGAGCGTGGCCGTGTCGCCCAGTCGTAGCGACGCGTCGGCCGTCGCCAAACGTTCGGCGAGCAGACCGGCCAGCAGCACGTCCTCGGCCGTCACTTCGCCGTTGGTGCCGGCGCAGACGAGGTCGATTTTCTCCTCGGCGGCAAGGGCGTCGGCAACCGCTGAGACGTTCACAAACGCGCCGACGACGATCCGCCGCGCGTCGCCCGCCGCCAACAGGGCGCGCGTGCCGTTGGTCGTCGTGAACACAATCCGCCGGCCGGCAACGCGCTGGGTCGTGTACTCCAGAGGTGAATTGCCCAGATCGAATCCGGCGATCCGCTCGCCGCCGCGTTCGCCCCCCAACAGCGGTCGCGTGCAGGTGCTCTCAGCGGCGATCCGGCGGGCATCGTCGACGTCCAGGCATGGCACGACGTCGCTGGCGCCGGCGTCCAGCGCCGCGGCAATCGTCGTCGAGGCCCGCAACACGTCGATCACCACGACCGCCGAACCCACGACGGCCCGCGGCGGAATCAACGTCGGGAGAAAGTGCACGTCGAGTTGTCGTGTCATTCGTTGCGCAGAACTGTTGAAACCAGCGGGCAAGATACGTCGGTGCGTGCGGCGGGAGGAGCAACGACGTGTCCTCATGGTTTGCCGCCAACGCGAGTCGCCATGATAGCGACCCGACGGCGCTACGCCCACCGCCAGGTGCGGCCGCCGACGAGCAGCACCACAGCGGTCATGAGCAGCAGTGATGCCAACGACGGTTCGGGCATGCTGGTCGACTTGTGGCTGCCGTAGTTGCCGGCCCAGAGCAGATAGTCGAGGCCATCGACCGTTCCGTCGACATCACATGTACTGGCTGGCGTCAATGCAATCGGCTGAGCTGACAACTGCCAACGTGCCGAGGTCGATCACTTGATATTCGATTGCACCGCTGACGCGCGACGCACACAGCAGTGCGAGCAAGGTGCCCACCAACAGCCAGATAACGAAGCGGTTCATCACGTTGTCCTCCAGCAACGAGCCCGCCCCGGCGGTCGTCGGCTCCGCCGGGAAGCGGGCTCAGCTATCACCATCCCCACCGAATTGAGTCCCACCAGTCTGAGTTCACTGCCACTGCCATGTCGCCGCCCGCGCGGAATCGATCGACGGCCGTGCGGTGCGCCCCATAAGCCATTGCGCGAGCACGTGCGCTTATTTGTGCAAGCCACGTGCCACCGTTCCCGATTCATCGCTTTTCCGCTGGTATGGTTAGCCTCGGCCTCGCTGTGACCCGGTTTTGCGCTCAACCACCGCCGGTCGTGCGTGTGTGCCGCGTGTGCGTATGTGCTGTGCCGCACGCGCCCTGGCACCGGCGGGCGGCGGCGTTTCGACACGGCGGCGGACATCCGGGTACAATGACCCACCCGGCGGCGATCGGAATCGGTCTCGCCGAACCATCAACCGCCGCGCCGCGTACGCGGACGGTGAGGTCGATCCGGTGGAGCGGTCGATGCGCATCGACCTGAGACGGCGACAAACAAAACTCGTGGGAGGTGGACGTCATGATCGCGTTGTCTGTGACGCAGCATTGCCTGATGTGGCTGGCGCTGGTGGCCGGTGCCGGACAGGTCGCCGTGGAGTCGACGGAACAGGCTCCCCCCGAGTTGCCCGTACCCGAATTGGCGGCCCCGGAGTTGCCCGCTGCTGGCGAGGTTCCCTTGCCACTGCCACCCGCAGCGGGAGTCGGCGAAGTCCGTGAAGCCCGACCGGCCGTCACCGGCGCGATCGTTTTTCCCGGTGAGTCGTTGACCGATCCGCCGGCGAGCGAAGCTGTTGGCTTACAGGAACGGCTGCAGCAACTCGAAGAGTTGCTCGAGCGCAGCCGCGACGAAGCCCGTCGCAGCAAAGAACGTCAGGTTGAGGCGCACGAGCGCCACGAACAGCAACTTCGCGAGCTTCACGATCAGCTTCGCCAAGCTGCGCGGGAAAAATCAGAGTTGATGCGCCAGGCCGTTGAACGCACGCGGGGGGCGGCGCCT